>JAUHXL010000049.1 GCA_030426945.1 bacterium | reverse complement strand
ACTCGATCTGACCCCTCTGCGGCACAACAGGAGTCCGTTGATCGGTCCGGCGCCGCCGGCCTCGGCATCGTCGCCGTGACCTCAAAATAGACCTTGCGAACTGGTAGAGAGTCCGTGCCCGTGCCCGTGCCCGAAGGTACAGCACGGCGATCACCTCCCCACCCCGCCGCACTCGCCCCCCCTTGACCTTGACCTTGACCTTGACCTTGACCTTGACCTTGACCTCGACCTCGACCTCGACCTCGACCTCGACCTCGACCTTGACCTCGACCTTGACCTCGACCTCGACCTTGACCTCGACCTCGACCTCGACCTCGACCTCGACCTCGACCTCGACCTCGACCTCCCTCCTGCCCTTGCTCGGCGCCGGCGACGGCAACGGCAACGGCCACGCCACCGCCCCGGCGTTCGCCACGCGGTGCTCGACCCGGCACGCCCAACACCACCCCCCCTCACCCCAGGTGGAACCGCCGCCCGATTCCGGTATCCTCCCGCCGCACCCGGGAAGGAGCCGCCTCCATGAGCACCCGCCTGACCGACCTGCTGGACGCCGCCGAGGCCTTCGCGCCGCGGCACCTGGGCCCCACCGCCGCCGACCGCGCCGCGATGCTGCAGACCATCGGCGTCGACTCACTCGACGCGCTGGTCGACGCCACCGTGCCCCGCGGCATCCGGCTGAAGGGCGCCCTCGACCTGCCCGCGCCGAAGGGCGAGACGGCCGCCGTCGAGGCGCTGCGCGCGCTGGCCGAGCAGAACGTCGTGCGGCGCTCGCTGATCGGCATGGGCTACCACGACTGCGTCACGCCGGGCGTCATCCAGCGGAACATCCTCGAGAACCCGGGCTGGTACACGCAGTACACGCCGTACCAGCCCGAGATCGCGCAGGGGCGGCTCGAGGCGCTGGTCAACTTCCAGACGATGGTGGCCGATCTCACCGGGCTGCCCCTGGCCAACGCCTCGCTGCTCGACGAGGCCACCGCCGCCGCCGAGGCGATGGCGATGGCGCGCGCCGTGGGACGCAACAAGCGCAGCACCTTCTTCGTGGCCCAGGACTGCCACCCGCAGACCATCGCGGTCGTCCAGACCCGCGCCGAGCCGCTGGGCATCACGGTGAAGGTGGGCGATCCCCTCGCCTTCGATCCGGCGAGCGACCCGGACCTCTTCGGTGTGCTGCTGCAGTACCCCACGACGGACGGGCGCATCGAGGACTACGCGGCGCTGACCGAGGCCGCGCACGCCGCCGGCGCGCTGGTCATCGCCGCGACGGACCTGCTGGCCCTGTGCCTGCTGACGCCGCCCGGCGCCTGGGGCGCCGACATCGCCGTCGGGTCGAGCCAGCGCTTCGGCGTGCCCATGGGCTTCGGCGGCCCGCACGCCGCCTTCATGGCCACCGCGGACGCCTACAAGCGGCTGATGCCCGGGCGCCTGGTGGGCGTGTCGAAGGACGCCGACGGGCGCCCCGCGTACCGGCTGGCGCTGCAGACGCGCGAGCAGCACATCCGGCGCGACAAGGCGACCAGCAACATCTGCACGGCGCAGGTGCTGCTGGCGGTCATGGCCGGCATGTACGCCGTCTACCACGGCCCCGAGGGTCTGCGGGCCATCGCCGGCCGCGTGCACGGGCTGACCGACACGCTGGCGCGGGGCCTGAAGACGCTCGGCCTGAGCGTCGGTGACGCCGCCTTCTTCGACACGCTGACCGTGCGCGGCGCGGTGGTCGACGCCGTGCTGAAGGCCGCCGGCGACGCGGGCTTCAACCTACGCCGATACGCCGACGACGCGATCGGCGTGGCGTTGGACGAGCGCAGCACGCTGGCCGAGGTGCAGACGCTGCTGGACGTGTTCGCGGGTGACAAGGCCGCGCCCGACGCCACGAAGCTGGCGACGGACGCGCCCTCGACGCTGCCCGGGGCGTTCGCGCGCACCGAGCCGATGCTGACGCACCCGATCTTCCACGCGCACCACACCGAGCACGGGCTGCTGCGCTACATCCATCGCCTGCAGGGGCGCGACCTGTCGCTGGTGCACTCGATGATCCCCCTGGGGTCGTGCACCATGAAGCTCAACGCGACGGCCGAGATGGCGGCCATCACCTGGCCGGGCTTCGCCGCGCTGCACCCCTTCGCGCCCGCCGAGCAGACCCGCGGCTATCGCACCCTGTTCGCGAACCTGGAGCGTTGGCTCAGCACCCTCACGGGCTTCGCCGCTGTATCGCTGCAGCCCAACGCGGGCAGCCAGGGGGAGTATTGCGGCCTGCTGGTCATCCGCGCCTGGCACGCCGCCCGCGGCGAGGGCGCGCGGGACGTCTGCCTCATCCCCACGTCCGCCCACGGCACCAACCCGGCCAGCGCGGTGATGGCGGGCATGCGCGTGGTGCCGGTCAAGTGCGACGACCGCGGCGACATCGACGTCGACGACCTGAAGGCCAAGGCGGCCCAGCACGCGGACGCGCTGGCCGCGCTGATGGTCACCTACCCGTCGACGCACGGTGTGTTCGAGGAGGCCATCGCTCAGGTCTGCGACGTCGTGCACCAGCACGGCGGGCAGGTGTACATGGACGGCGCCAACATGAACGCGCAGGTGGGCCTCACCCGCCCCGGCGACATGGGCGCCGACGTGTGCCACCTGAACCTGCACAAGACCTTCTGCATCCCCCACGGCGGCGGCGGCCCGGGCATGGGTCCCATCGGCGTGGCGAAGCACCTCGCGCCCTTCCTGCCCGGGCACCCGGTGGTCGAGGGCGTGGGCGGCGCGCAGGCCATCGGCCCGGTCTCGGCGGCCCCCTGGGGCAGTCCGAGCATCCTACCGATCAGCTACGCCTACATCGCGATGATGGGCGCCGAGGGCCTGACCGAAGCGACGCGCACCGCCATCCTCAACGCCAACTACATGGCCGCGCGCCTGGCCGACGCCTACCCCATCGTCTACACCGGCGAGAACGGCCGCGTGGCGCACGAGTTCATCATCGACTGCCGCGGCTTCAAGCATTCGGCCGGCGTGGAGATCGACGACATCGCCAAGCGGCTGATGGACTTCGGGTTCCACGCTCCGACCATGTCGTTCCCCGTGCCCGGCACGCTGATGATCGAGCCCACCGAGAGCGAGACCCGGGCCGAGCTGGATCGCTTCTGCGACGCGATGCTCACCATCCGCGAGGAGATCGCCGCCATCGAGCGCGGCGAGTCCGACCGCGCCGACAACCCGCTGAAGCACGCGCCCCACACCGCCGCGCGCGTCACCGGCGACGAATGGCCCCACGCCTACCCCCGCTCCCAGGCCGCGTGGCCCCTGCCGTGGGTGCGCGAGGGTAAGTTCTGGCCCGCCGTGGCGCGCGTCGACAACGCGTGGGGCGACCGCAACTTGATGTGCACCTGCCCGCCCATGTCGGCCTTCGAAGACTGACCGCGTCAGCGGCGTGCGCCGCGACGGTCAAGCGGGTGCCGCGGCGGCTCGCCGGGTGCCGCGACGTGCTGAGCGGCGGTCGGACGGGTGCCGTGATATGCGCAGCGGCGATCGGGCGGGCTCTCAGCGGTCAGCGGTCAGCTCGCCGGCTTCGCCGAGCTTTCAGCTTTTCTTCACCAGGGCGAGGGTCGCGGCCCGGGCGCACCGCCGTGCTGCAGACGTACGGCCGCGGGGCGAGCGCCGCGGTCGACTCGACGCGCCAGCGAGCGAAGCGAGCACCCCGCGGGGCGAAGCGAGCACCCTGCGAGCGAAGCGAGCAAGCTGAAGGCTGATAGCTGACCGCTGACAGCCCCTCCGATCCGCCGCCGGGATCGACCCACCCCGGCTCCGACGATCCGCCGCCGGGATCGACCCACCACCGCTCCGACGATCCGCCTCCCCTATCTGCCTGGCACCGAGGACTGAGTCTGCACCGAGGACGACCGAGGACGGCGCGCTTCAGCGTCTCTCGGATGTTGGCAGAGAGGGGGGGCGGGGTGTTACCGAGAAGGGTTGGGCAGGAATCGCCGCAACCGTTTGCCAGCGAGTTCGGGGAGCTTACCGTCGACCGCCTCCCAAGTATCGGCGAGCAGATCGCCGGCAAGTTCCAGCCCTTCCAATGCCTCAACGACCTCCCACCATTGGTCGAAGAACCCCACGTCAACCCGAATCTCTCCAACAAGCGCCTCGACAGTCGTACTACCTTCGTAGTCAGCGAGGAGCTTTGCCAAGAAGACTAGCTTCGCATCGACTGTGAGGTCGGCGACCGTGTCCAGCGTCCTTCCGCCACCCGGAATGCCCAACACAAATGGACCGGACAGCAGATGAGCCAGAGACGATTCGCAGTCGGACAGGCGCAAGCGAAGGGTCTGCGAGGCGGTCACAACGAAGGTGGTCAGCGTCTTCACTCTACCTCCAAATCCCCTCAAACTTCTTCCTCGTGCGTTCGCTGAGCCGGAGCTTTGTTCGAAGGCTTGGCGTCCAATAGTCGGAAACCCGCTTGTTCAGCCAGTTCATGTACTCGTCGGAGAATCCGAAACGGCTGCCCAGCCGGAGGTCGTACTCGTAGGCCCCCCGTTCGAGCCACGCCACTGTTCGCGTGGACAGGCCCTGTCCCGCAAGCGCCGTTCGCCGAGCCTGCTCGATGTGCCGAGACTCGTGAAGAAGATCGACGTACCGGAACAGGGTGGGGTCAACGCTGACCGTCATCCCGCCAGCATCCACCTCGGCAGCCGTCCTGCCCCCAAGGTTGCGTTCGTGGACGGTATACCCTCGCCGTTCGAGGGTCCGCTTCCAGCGGTTGTACTGCCCGGTGCCGACCGCCAATTCGTCGACCTCTCGACGCCGGTAGATGGGAAGGAACCGCCACTCCGCAGCACTACCGCCTCTGGGGCCTTTCCGCCGACGCCGAGCTTCAGTCCAGCCCGGGCCAAAGGTCCAAGCGCTGCCCCCACCCACATCCACTTCGAATCGCTGAGTCCTTGCTGAACCGCCGCGCCGACATCGCCATTCTTGTCGTCCGCCAAGACAAGCGCCGTCGTGTCGGCCATCTGGGTCGCTGCTGCTGTAGCGAAGCCACCCACCAAGCCGACGCCGAGCTCAGCGAGGAAGTGCGCGCCCCGCCCAACCGTGGCTGCTGCTTCGAAGTAGCCTTCGTCGCGAAGTTGCCGAGCGCCGCCGGCTCCGACATTGCCGGCATCGGAGAGTCCTCGCCAGTAGTTGCCCGTGTCCAGGGCGCGCTGATGCACGTCGCCATCCTCCAGCCCGTGCAGTACGTACGCTTCCTGGACGTCCGAGACACAGGTCTCGGCATGTCCGCCTGTACCGCACTGAGTGACGACGTCCTGCCGGTGCTGACTGTCGAAGGCCTGGCTCCGTGCTGCGATCTCCTCGGCGCGCTTGCGCTCCCGCTCGGCCTGCCGTTCTCGCTCCATGCGCCAATGAGCTGTTGTCGCTTGGTCCGGCGCCGCGTCTGCAATCCACTCCACCCGCCGGCCATCCGGATCCACCCACACGACCGGATTGCCGTGCACATACCCCCACCGCCCCAAACTCAGCGGCTCCCCCAGCGACCCCTCGTACGGATCCTCGCTCAGGAACACCCCCAACCCGGTCGCGTGGTAGCGCGCCTGCGCGTACACCAGGCCGCTCTCCGGATCGAACCCGTGCCCCGTGTACCCGACCTGCACCTCGCCGTGCGCCGGCGCGTCTCCCGACGCCAACGCACCCCACGCGCCGAAGCGCCGCGTGTCCACCGCGCCGCCCGGCGCGCGCGTCACCACCGGCGAGCCCAGGTGGTCGTGCCCGAAGGCGGTCACGCCCGCCCCGCTCACCACGCCGAGGGTCAGCCCGGCGCGCTGCACGAAGGCCCGGTCGGTCACGGCACCGCCCGGTGCGGTGACCTGCTCGGTCAGCAAGCCGTCGGCGCCCCAACGGTAGGCGTACGCCCATTCGGCGCCCAGGGCGCCGCCTTCGCGGGCCGTGCGCTGGTCGCGCCAGTTGTAGGCGTAGTTCCAGGTCTCACCGCCGCCCGGGGCGCCCGCGCCCAGGGTGGCCTGGACCATCCGGCTCTCGGCGTCCCAGGTGAAGGTGCGCGTCTGCCCGTCCTCGACCCAGGTGCGCATGCGGCCCAGCGGGTCGAAGGCGACGTCCAGCCGCGGCAGGGGGTTGTCGTCTGCGTCCAGGCCCGGGCTGTCCTCGACCCACGCGCCGGCCGCCCAGACGTCGCGGCGCACCGCGTCGAGTCGGCCGGCCGCGTCGTACTCGTGGCGGAAGCGCTCCACCTGTTCGATGGCGGGGTTGCCCGCGTCGTCATCGCCGCCGGGGGCGGCACCCGGCTCGACCTCGGCCGGGCCGCCACCCTCGAGCACCGTGCGCAGCAGGGGGTCGCCGCCGACGACGTCGTGCACGGTGCGCGTCGCGCCGAGCCCGCTCCACACCGTCGTGGTGCGGCGGACGACGGCGGCGTCGCGCTTGCGCAGCTCTTCGCTGGGCCGGCCGAAGGCGTCGTAGGCGTATTCCCGCACGTCGACGCCGTCCACGGGCAGCTCGACGCGCGCGAGCGCGCCGGCCGGGGTGTACGCGTAGGCGCAGAGCTGATCGTCGGGGCCGGCCGGCGTCGACGCGGCGGCGGGATGCAGCCCGCTCAGCAGCGCGAGTACCAGGGAGGCCAACATGGACCGGGCGAGCGGTGTCCTCACGCTTCTGCTCGTACCACTGCCGGGCGCCGCGCCGTCAATGGGGTTGGAGTCAGGAGAGTGGAGAGGTGGCCCCGTTCGTTTTCTCTCGACGCCGGACCCGCGTACGCGACACCGGATGAGGGCGCCGACGGACGTTCAGTCGCAGGGCGGCCCGTCGAGCGCCGCCAGCTCGGTCCAGCCGAGCAGCTCCTGGGGCAGGCGGCGGCCCGCGCGGATGAGGTCGGCTGCGCGGGACTGCAGGTCGGCGGGCAGCCAGGCGATGTCATCGAAGTTCACGGTTCGGGAGGCGCGCGAGGGGAAGGTGCGCCCCTCACCCAGCGCGAACAGCCGTCGGTACCAGCCGGCCGCCGGTGCGATGGGCGGCAGGTCGACCGCAGCAGCGTCCTCGGTGGCGCGGCGACCGATGTGCACACCGTCCGGATCGACGTCACCGAGGTAGACGAAACGCTCCACGCCGGCGGCTTCGGCCACCTCGGCGAGCGTCGGCAGCGCCTTCAGCAGGGCTTTGCCCGCGCCGTAGACGACCGCGCCATAGGCGCCGGTCGCGGCGCTGAAGCGACAGAAGCTGTGCCAGCTATGGTGGTTCTCGACGATGAGGCCGACCGGCGCGCCTTGGAAGCCGCGCCACATGAGCGGGGGCGAGACGGCGAAGCAGCGGAGCGTGGTCAGCGTCAGGCGGCCGGGCGCGAAGAGGGATCCGCTGCGCAGCGCCTCGAGCCGCTTCTCGTCACCGAAGACCTCGAGGGAGCGTTCGCGCTCGGGTACGCTCGGGCGGTCCCGCCCGCCCGTCGCCAGCCAGCGCTGGATGGCCTCGAGGTCGCCGCGCAGGCTGCGCGGGGCCTCGTCGGCGAAGTCCGCCAGCTCGGGCGCCCAGAGCGCCGGAGGTGTCGTCGGCGCGGGCCCCGGAGTCGAGCGGGTCAGCGTCACGAAGCGCGGCAGGGGCGGCTCGGCGCTGCGATCCCAGCTCTTCGCCGCCCGCGGCACCGTCAGCGCGCCCTCTTCGGCCAGCTTCTCGAGGCGGGCGGCCAGGTTGCGCCGCGCCGCCGGGCCCCGGCCCAGCACCGGCTCGACGCGCAGGAAGACCGCCCACAGCGTCTCGAGCGCGTGCCGCTTGCGGCCCGGCGCGGTCGCCTCCAGCGCCTCGATCAACGGATCGGTGGACGCCGTCACCGCGCCGGCTCCTGCCCGTGAGCCTGCGCGGCGCCAAGCCGCGTCTCGCTCACTGCCTCGTTCACCGCCTCGCCCACTGCTCCGCTCACCGCCTCGCCCACTGCTCCGCTCACGGTCTCGCCGACCACCCCGCTCGCGGCCTCCCTCGAAGCCTCGCCCACGGCCGCGGGGCCCGCCGCGCTCACTCCGCGCTCTCCTCCGTCGCCACCACCCGCGCCCCCTCGACGGCCCCCTCCTCGATCGTCACGTGCAGGTCGCCCGTGCGCACGTTGCGGTGCACGTTGCGCAGCCGCACCGTGTTGGGAAGCTGAGCCAGCGCCGCCAGGTCGTCCACCCCGGTCGTATAGACGAGCTGCATGTTCATCGCCCGCGCCACCTCGCGCTGCAGCTCGATGAGCGGGACGCTGGAGCAGGTGCCGATCGGGTTGTCCAGCACCAGCACGTTGCCCGTCGGCGCGCCGCGCTGCCCGCGGCGCCGCGCGCGCAGGTGCACCAGCGTGCAATACAGCAGCACCGCCGCGGTCAGCCGCTCGCCGCCGCTGAAGTTCACCATGGACGCGATGCCCACCCGCTCGGTGCGCCGCGCCGCCTCGGGCTTCAGGATGGTCGCCTCGATGGGCTTGCGGCCGCGCAGGTGATCGACGGCGCGCTGCACCAGCTCCAGCCCGCGCGGGATGGTCGCCTGCTCGACCAGCGCGTCGACCAGCGGCTCCAACCGCACCTTCTTCTCGTCCGCCGTCGCCGGCGCGTCCAAGCGCACCTGCAGGAACGGTCGGCCCGCCCACTTGCCCAGGCTGGCCGGCATGCGGCTGCCCCGCTCCAGATCAGCCAACAACCGCAGCGCGTCGTCGGTGACCGCGACCAACCCCTCGAGCAGCATCGCGCGATCCTGCTCGATGGTGCGCAGCTCGTCGTCCAGCGCGGCCAGCCGCTGCTCCAGGCTGCGATCCCACTCGGCCGCCCGCGCGGTGAGCGCCTCGGCGGGCGACAGCAATCGCTCCTTCACCGCCGACGTGTGCTCGGCGTAGGTGGGATCCAGCGCCACCTGGCGCACGGCCTCGACGCGCGCCTGAACGGCCTCGTCGGCGGCGTCGACGGCCGCGGTCGTCTCGCGATGCCGCTCGATCACGCTCGCCACGCGCGCTTCGATCGCCGCGTCGTCCTGCGGCAGCGCGCTGGGCTCCTCGGCCACCTCGACGCGGCACGCCTCGGCCACGCGCCGCGCCTGCTGCTCGCGCCGCTCGGCCGAACGCTCCGCGGCCTCCTGGGCAGCCTTCGCGCGTCGCTCCTGCTCCTCCAGGTCGCGCACCTGGGCCCGCACGGCGTCCGCCTCGCCGCGCCAGTGTGCAGCGCGCGCCCGCGACGCCTCGGCCGTCGGCGGCGCCTCCTCGTCCGGCGGCAGGTCCTCGGCTTCGCGGCGCAGCCTGGAGAGCTCGGCGCGCGCCTGGTCGGCCTGGCGAAGCGCCAGCTCGGCCCCGGCCACCGCCTGCCGCGCGCCCTCCGCCTCGCCTTCGGCCCGCGACACCTCGGCCTCGAGCTGGGCGCCGGCCCGCGCGTCGGCCGCGTCGACCGCGCCCCCGGGCAGCTCGCGCGCCGCGCGGCGCAGTCGCGCCTGGAACACCTCGAGGCTGCGCCCCACCTCGTCGAGCTGGCCCTGCAGCCGCTCGTCGCCGTACTGCTGCTCGAAGCGGCGCAGCTGCTCGCCGTAGCGCCGCCGCTGCGCGTCCAGCGGGGGCGGTGACGCCACATCGGCGCCGGCGCGGTGCTCCACCCGATCCCGCTCGGCGACCCGATCCTCGCGCGCGCTCAGCCGCCGCACCCGCTCCGCGCGCAGCCGGTCGCGCTCAGACCCCAGCGTCTCCTCGCGCGCCTGCGCCGCCTGCGCCGCCTGCTCGGCGCGCTCGGTGGCCGCCCGCGCCTCGGCCAGCGCGTCCCGCCAGCCCGCCAGCGGCCGCGCCCAACGCTCGACGAAGTCGTCCAAGCGCACCGCGCTGCGCGCCGCCTCGGCCGCCTGCGCCTCGGCCTCGCGCGCCACCGCCCGCGCCGCCACCGCGCGCTCGCGCTGCGCCCGCACGGTCGCGTCCAGCTCGGCCACCCGCGCCTGCAGCGCCTCCGCCTCGGCCACCAGCGCGTCGGCCCGCTCGGCGGCCGCGTCGTACCGGCCCTCGCCCCACTCGCGCACGAAGCGGCGCACGTCCTCGGCGGCCGTGCGCAGCGTCGCGGCGCGCTCGGCCGCCTCGCTCACCTGCCGGTCCCGCGCGGCCACCCGCGCCTCGAGCACCTCGCGCCCGTGCACCGCCGCCGCGTGGTCGAAGCCGCCCGCCTCGCCCGGGCCGACCACGTGCCGCGCCTCCGCCGCGTCGGCCTCGAGCCCCAGCGGCGCGATGGTCACCGGGGCGCGCAGGTCCGCGTCCAGCCCCTCCACGGCGGCGGCCCGCTCGAGATCCTGCGGCTTGACCAACACACCCGCGAAGCGCGCCGGATCGGCCTCCACCAGCCGCCGCTTGGCCTCGAGATCGGTCTGCAGGTTCTCGGCGAGCCAAGCCCACGCGGGGAAGGCATCGACGCCCGCCGCCTGCAGCCGCTCGACCACCCGCGACACCTCCACCGGCGGCGGCAGCAGCCCCGTGGCCTCCAACGCCTCCTGCGCCCGCGCGTCCTCGGCGCCGTCGACCACGAGCTGCAGCCGGCGCGCCTCGAAGCGCCCGGCCTCGGCGTGCAGCCGCCGGGTGAGATCGGCGGCGAAGACGTCGGCCTCCTCCACCTCCTCCACCTCGACGATGCAGGGGCGACGCTGCAGCGCCTCGCGGAGCGCGCGCGCCTGCTCGAAGGTCGCCCGCGCCTGATCCCGCTCCACCCGCCGCGCCGCCAGCGTCTCGCGCGCCTCGGCCCGCGCCGCGTCCGCCGCGTTGGCCTTGGCGTCGGCGTCGTCCGCTTTGGCCGTCGCGTCCGCGGCCCGCGCCGACGCCGCGTCCGCCGCGGCCGTCCAACGGGCCAGCGCCACCTCGGCGTCCTCGCGCGACTCGAGCAGCGCGTCGGTCAGCAGCTTGTCGCGCGCGCGGTCGTGGCCGGCGATCTGCTCCCGCAGCGCCTTGCCCTGCGCCTCGGCCTCGGCCCGCGCGCGCACCGCCGCGTCACGCGCGGCGCGCGCCGCCGAACGCTCCGCGTCCACCGCTTCGAGACGCTCCGCCGCGGCCGCCAGGTCGTCGTCCAATGCGCCGATCGCCACGCCCAGCGCCGCCACCAGCGCGTCGCCCTCCGCCCGTAGCGCGTCGAGCGCGGGGCGCCGGTCGACGCGCAGGCGGGACAGCTCGGCCTGCAGCGACGCGCGCTGCGCCTCCAGCGTCCGCACCTGGCGGAGCTCGGCCACGGCCGCCAGCGCGCGTACCGCGGTGGCCGCCTCATCGCGGCGAGCGAGGGCCGCGTCCAGCGCCGCCCGCGCCTCGGCGCACGCCAGCTCGACCGCCCGCCGCGTCAGCCCCGCGGCGTAGCGATCGAAGCGGCGCGCGTCGTTGCCGAGCGTCTTGAGCGTTCCGGCCAGACGCTCCGCGTCCACGGCGTGAGCCGCCGCTGCGTCGATCGACGCCGCGCCCGCCGCCTCCAGCGCGGCCCGCAGCGCCGCCGCCGCGCTGGCCGCCGCGCCGCGCTCCGCGACTGCCTCCTCCCGCGCCTCGAGCGCCACCACCAGGGGTCCCAGCTTCGCCCGCGCCGCCACCGCCAGCGCCCGCTCGATGCGCAACGTGGGCTGCCGGGCCAGCTTGTCGCGGAACAGATCGAGGTTGGCGGACACCTCGTCGGCGCGCGCCGTGTCGAGCGCCAGCTCGAGGAAGAAGTCGACGAACGCCCGCGCCGAGGTGAAGCGGAACAGCTCGTCGGCCGCGCCCTCGCGGCGGTTCATCTCGAGTTGGTAGCGGAACAGCTCGGGATCCAAACGCAGATCGGCGAGGTGCTCGGTCCAGCGACGCTGCTGGTCCTCCAGCACCACCTCCCGCCCGGGCCGCGCCTGATCGGCCGCCCGCAGCCAACCGCGGAAGTCGTCCAGCGTCGTCGCCGGCGTGCCCAGACCGGGCGTCGGCAGATCGTCGAAGGTCAGGGCGTCGTCGACCTTGAAGCTGAAGAACACGCGCTGCAGGCGCCCGGCGTCGGCGGAGCGTTGCTGGCCGCGCCAGGCCATCAGCTGACCCACCACGCGGCGCGTCGCGCTGCCGAACAGATCCGGCGCGTCCGTCTCCCACTCGGTGACGATGCAGGCCAGGTCGGTCGCTTTGACGTAGTCGGTCAGGTGGCGGCTCTGGCCCTCGACGTTGCGTCCCAGGAAGGCGTGCAGGTTGGGCTGGAAGATGCTGAACAGCAGGTTCAGCACCGACGACTTGCCGCCGCCATTCCGCAGCCACACCACCGAGTCGGCCGGGCGCCCGTCGCCGCCGCGCAGGTCGAGCGTCAGCGGATCGAGGCGCGCGTCGCGGTGGCCGACGCTGGCGAAGTGGACGCGGCAGAGGCGCGGCATCAGTCGCCCTCCAGCCCGAGGGCGCGGCGCACCAGCGCGAACGCTTCGTTGGCGGCCAGCTCGCGCACCTGCGTCCGGAACGCTCGGGTCGTGCGGAACACCTCGTCGCCGTCGGGGCGCAGCAGGCCGCGGTCGGCGAGCTGCTCCAGCGCGTACTTCACCATGCCGGCCAGCGTCGTGGCGGTGCGGCGACCGTCGGCGGTGGCCTTGGTCGGGGCCATCCGCTGCACGGCGCGCCAGGCCTGGCGCAGCTCCGGGTGATCCGCGTCGGCGTCACGCGTGGCCTGCTCCGCGAGGCGGCCGGCCAGATCGCTCAGGTAGTCGGTCAGCTCGACGACGCTCACCCGGCGGACGCCCTCGCCGAAGGCGTCCAGCTCGGCCGCGCGGGGCCAGCACCAGGCGGCCGTGGCGAGCAGGACCAGGCCGTACACCATGCGATCGTCCTGCTTCATGCCGACGCGGAAGTCATTGAGACGCATGGCGAAAGGGCTGTCGTCGCGGACGCCGAGCACGACGCCGTAGTCGTCGGCGGCCAGGGGCAAGAGGCCGAGGCCGTCGCACAGCCCGTCGAAGGCCTCGGCGAACGCGGCCTCGCGGCGCAGGCGGTCGACGACGCGGCGATACTCGGCGTCGGTGGCGGGCCGGCGGCGAGGCTCGAGGGCGCAGCGCAGCAGCAGGCCCAGGTCCTGGGCGTCGGTGGTGTTCATCCGGGGCGCCGCTCCAAGCGCAGGTCGTCGCCGGTGAAGACGGCGTCGCTCAAGGCGCCGTGACGCTCCGCCCGCAGGTCGGCCGTGGCCGCGGGCTCGAAGGCGTGCAGGGCGCGCAGCACCAGCAGACGCTCCGCCCGGTCCGAGGCGCCGAGATCGCGCAGACGCGCCAGCAGCGTCGACAGCGTCGCCGGCCCGTGCTCCAGCGTCGCCAGCACCTGCTCGACCCGGTCGTGATCGAGGGCCTCGTAGAAGGGCCGGGACGCCTCGACCTCGGCCAGCTCGGCGTCCTCCAACACATGCTCCGCCACCGGCTGCCGCGGGGGCGGCTTGAGCAAGCGATCCACCAGCTGGGGCAGGTAGAGCGTCCGGCGCGCCGCCGCGGGGAAGAAGCTCCGCAGCAGCGCGGGAAACGCCGCGTCGAGCGCGCCCGCCGAGGCGCCCAGCGCCGGGCCCGCGACCTCGGCCTCCAGGTCGGGCAGGCGCGACATCGCCCGCGGCCGGAACACCTGCCGGCTCTGCTCGTCGAGGAAGGTCCGGTGCGCCACCAGCACCTCGCCGTGCAGCCGCAGGTGCCGCTGCTGGCAGCCCTCGAGGATGTCCCTCAGCTCGGCCACCCGCGGCGCGTCCTCGTCGGACGCCGCGTCCACCTTGCCCGCCACCAGGCCCAGCAGCTCGCGCTCCGTCGCCACGCGATCCTCGAGGTGCAGGCGCGCGTCGTCCAGCAGGCCCTGCATCTGATCGGTCCAGCGCACCTGCGCCAAGTCGCGCTGGGCCAGCTTCAGCAGGCGCCGGAGCGTCTCCTGATACTCCACGCTGCGCAGCCGCGCGTTGCGGGCGGTCTGCACCGCGTCCTCGATGCGCCCGCGCCGGACCTGGGCCCGCAGCACCGCCTCCTCGGCGATCTGCGCGTCCTGCACGTCGAACTCGAGCATGCCCGTGTAGACGTTGATGCCTTCGGTCGTCGCCTGCACGACGTAGCCGCCGTCGGGCAGCTCGACCTCGCGCAGCAGGTGCCACGCCATCTCGCGCCCGGTGGGCTCGGCATCGGTCCAGTCGACGTAGCGCGCCACGAAGGCCTGCCGGCGCGCCCCATCGTTGAGCATCGCGCCGAGCACCGCCTCGGCCAGCGTGGTCCGGTCCTCGGGGACGAGCGCTGGATCCATCGACGCCGCCATCCGCTCCAGCGCCTGGAGGATCACGCCGCGGGCGGCCCCCGGACCGACGCCCATCTCCTCGATGGTCAGGTCGAGCACCCGCAGGGCCAGGGCGCGCACGTCCACGCGCGCCAGGTCGAGATCCCGCTGCCCCTTGCGCGCCTCGAGCTCGTGCAGGGGCGTCAGCCGCGCCAGCGCGCGCACCCGCCGCGTCAGCGCGTCCTGCCACCGCTCGGGGGGCGTCTCGGCCACGCAACCTCCATCCGACGAGCCGGCAAGGTGCCCCGGCCGCCGCGCCGCGTCAATCGCGTGCCCTCGGCCCGGCCGTCGTCGTGGGCCGCGTCGCGGTCGTCGTCGGCGCTTCGGGCGCGGGCCCCTGCCCTCCGGCCGCCAGGTTGTCCGCGCAGAGGCCCCTCGCCCTCCCCGCGCCGCTGAGGTAGACCGAGGGCGAACGAGCCTCCGGAGCCCCCCGATGTCCGATCGCCCCTCGATGGCCCAACTGTTCGACGCCGACCACGCCGCGATCTACGACCAGCGGTTCGCGGCCCTGCACCCGATCAAGGATCTGCTGCACCTGATCCTGCACGCGCACTTCGGCGCGCTGCCCGCCGACGCACGCATCCTCGTCGTCGGCGCGGGCACCGCGGCCGAGGTCCGCTACCTCGCGCCCCTGCACCCCGGCTGGCGCTTCACGCTGGTCGACCCCGCCCCCGCGATGCTCGACGTCGCCCGGCAGCACGCCGAGGCCGAGGGCTTCGCCGAGCGTTGCACCTTCCACGTCGGCTTCGTGTCGTCCCTGCCCGAGACCCCCCACGACGCCGCGACCAGCCTGCTGGTGTCGCAGTTCCTCACCGACGCGGACGATCGGCAGGCCTACTTCCGCGACATCGCGGCGCGCTTGAAGCCGGGCGGGCTGCTCTTCGACGCCGACCTGGCGGCCGAGCGGGACGGCCCTGACTTCGAGGCCGTGATGGCGCTGTGGCTGGACCTGATGGGGCTGGCGGACGGCATGGGCCCCGAGCAGCGCGCGAACTACATCGCGAAGTTCGGCCAGTGGGTGGCGGCGCACGGGCCGGCCCAGGTGGAGGGGATGATCGAGGCGGCGGGCTTCACGCGGCCGGCGCGCGTGTACCAGGCGGGGCTCATCCAGGGCTGGATCGCGGCGCGCGGCGGCGCCTGAGCGCACGGCCGATGGCAGGTGTGATTGGAACCCGTAGGTCGACCGTACGCCCCGCCATCACGGGCGGCTCTCAGCTCTCGGCGGTCAGCTCTCAGCTCCGTCGCGGCGACTGTACGTTCTCCGCGGCAACCGGCGCCCCGAGCTGGCCGGCCCCTTCCGCAGTCGGCACCGCCTACGGGCCCGGCTGACCGCTGACCGCTGACCGCTGACAGCCGGTCGGAGCGACCACCAACGCCGCGTGAGCAAACCCGCCGATGGCGAGCGCCGCGCGCGGCGTGCAATCATGCCCGCATGCTCACCCGACGCGACTTCGTGGCGGGCCTGGTGGCCGCGCCCTTCCTCGGTCTGCTGCGCCCCGCCCGCGCCCAGGACGGCCCGCGCGCGAAGCGGCTGCTGATCTTCTCTTCGCCCAACGGCACCATCCACCGCCACTGGCGGCCCGAGGCGGCGGCGGGCGCCGAGACGCGCGACTTCCGGTTCCCGACGGGCAGCATCCTCGAGCCGCTGGCCCCCTGGAAGGATCGCCTGGTCGTCGTCGACGGGCTGAACTTCCTCACCGGCAACAACCACGAGGGGGGCCAGGCCGCGATGCTGACCAACGGCGGCGGCGCGGGCACGCCCACGCGCGGCATGTCGGTGGATCAGTTCCTCGCGCGGCGCATCGGGGCCGAGGATCGCTTCCCGTCGCTCGAGTTCGGCGTGCTGACCGATCTGTGGGGCGCGAACATCCAGACGCGCATCAGCTACAGCGGCGCCGGCGAGCTGGTGCACCCGGACGCCGATCCGCGGCGCGCGTTCGAGCGCATGTTCGGGGATCTCACCGGCGGCCCCACCGAGGCCGCGCGGCTGAAGGCGCTGCGGCAGAGCGTACTCGACCTGGGGCGCGCCGAGCTGGCCGACCTGCACCAGCGCGTGGGGCGGGGCGAGCAGATCAAGCTCGAGGCGCACCTCGAATCGCTCCGGAGCGTCGAGCAGAGCCTCTTCAGCGATCTCACCTGCGACGCGCCCGACGCGCCGGATCCGCTGGGCAAGGACGACAACGACAACGCGCCCGCGCTGCTGAGCGCGCAGATGCGGCTGGCGGTGACGGCGCTGGCCTGCGGCATGACGCGGGTGGCGTCGGTGCAGTTCTCGCACACGGTCAGCCCGGTGGTGTTCTCGTGGGCGGGCAACGCCGAGGGGCATCACTCCCTGAGCCACGCGAGCGACGCGCAGGTGGAGCAGGTGAACGCCTTCGTCGACGCGGAGCGTTGGGTGGCGGGGCAGTTCGGCGCGCTGCTCGACCTGCTGAAGCAGACGCCGGACCCCGCGGGTGATGGGACGCTGCTCGACTCGACGCTGGTGCTGTGGGCGAAGGAGATGGGCGACAGCCGGGCGCACGTGTGCGAGGCGGTGCCCTTCGTGCTGGCCGGCGCGGTGGACGGGGGGCGCTACCTGCGGGCGAACGGTGAATCGCACGCGCGGCTGCTGGTGAGCGTGTGCCGGCTGCTGGGCGTCGAGGTCGACACGTTCGGCGATCCGACCACCTCGGTCGGCGGCCTGGCGGGGCTGGCATGAGGCGGCTGTGGCTGGTCGCGGCGCTGGCCGCGTGGGGCTGCGAGGAGGCGCCGCCGCCCGGGGCGACGGTGCGTGGCGCGGGTGAGACGCCGCCGCCGGGCGCGGCGACCGACGCTGCGCCGCCGCCGGACGGGCCCCAAGGCCCAGGCGAGCCGGGGGCCCCAGGCGCCGACGGCTGCGCGACCGACGCCGAGTTCTTCGAGCACCGCGTGTGGCGCCCGGTGATGCAGACGACCTGCGCGGCCTGCCACCGCGCGGGCGGCGTCGCCGCGGACACCCGGCTGCGGCTGGTGGGCCCCGAGGTCGACGGGTGGATCGCCGCGAACCTGGCGTCGCTGCGACCCCTGGCGCTGGAGACCGTGCGCGACGTGCCGCTGCTGGTGGCGAAGCCCGCCGGGCTGCACCCCGATGGGCACGGCGGCGGCACGCTGTTCGGCCGCGGATCGACCGGGTACGTCGCGATCGCGGCGCTGGCCGCGCGCCTCGATGGCTCGGCCGCGCCGTGCGAGCCCGTCGCCGGCATGGTGCCCGACGATCCCACCTGCGAGACGGCGCCACCCGGTGTACGCGGGCTGCGGCGGCTGAGCCACCTGGAGTACGCGAACACGGTGCGCGACCTGCTCGGCCTCGAGGTCAGCGACCTGTCGCCCGACCGCGTGGTGCACGGCTTCGACAACAACGGGGCCGCGCTGACCGTGACGCCCCTGCTGGCCGATCAGTACCGGGCCGAGGCCGAGCGCCTGGCCGAGGCGGTCGAGCTGGCCCGCGTGCTGCCCTGCGCGACCACCGACCGGGCCTGCGCGGCGACCTTCGTGCGTGACTTCGGCCGGCGGCTGATGCGCCGCCCGCTGACGGCCGACGAGCAGGCGGGCTATCTGAGGATCTACGACCTGGCCGCCGAGGTCGGCTTCGAGACGGGCATCCGCTGGACGCTGACGGCGATGCTGCAGTCGCCCCACTTCCTGTACCGCACCGAATTGGGGCGCCGCGCCGACGACGGCTTCACGCTGACGTCCTACGAGGTGGCCACCGAGCTGAGCTATCTGTTCTGGCAGACCACGCCGGACGCGCGGCTGCTCGAGCTGGCCGCCGACGGCCGTCTGCTCGACCCCGCGGTGGTGGCCGCCGAGGTGCCCCGGCTGCTGGACGATCCGCGCAGCGCCGCGACCATGAACCGCTTCGCCGAGCGTTGGCTGGGGCTCGGCCGGTTGACGCAGGTGACGCGCGACGGCGAGCTGTACCCCCACCTGACCGACGCCGTGCGCGCCGAGATGGGCGAGGAGACGCGCCGCACGATCGCCGCCGCCTGGCGCGACGGCGCGACGCTGGCCGACCTGCTGCGCGGCAGCTCGCGCCCGATGACCGCGACGCTGGCGGCCTACTACGACGTGCCACCACCCGGCGACCAGTGGGTGGCGACGAACCTCGACGACACGCCCTACGGCGGCCTGCTGACCCACGGCAGCGTGCTGGTGACCCACGCGCTGCCCACGGGCTCGTCGCCCATCCACCGCGGGCTGTTCGTGCGCGAGCGCCTGCTGTGCCAGGACCTGCCCGATCCGCCCGCCAACCTCGACACCTCGCCCCCGCCGGTCGATCCGACCCTCAGCACGCGCGAGCGCTACAGCCAGCACGCCACCGACGACGCCTGCAGCGGCTGCCACCGGCAGATCGATCCCATCGGCTTCGCCTTCGAGCACTTCGACGCCGACGGCCGCTGGCGCCCGACGGACGGCGTCCACCCCATCGACGCCACCGGCGCCATCACCGGCACCGCGGCCACCGACGCCACCTTCGACGGCGTCGCGCAGCTCGCCGATGTCCTCGCCGACAGCCCGGATGTCACCGGCTGCTACGTCACACAGTGGCTGCGCTACGGCTACGGCGTCGACGACACGCTGCCCATCGCCTGCTACGTCAGCCAGCTCGCGCCGCAGGTGGACGCCTTGTCCGACGTGCTGCCCGCCCTCGCCGGCCTGCCCCACCTGATGCGCCGCACCGGCGGCGAGGCCGAGCTCGACGTACCCGGCGCCGACCTCACGCCGTCGGCGCCCGGCGAGGTCGTCGAGCCGCCGGACCCGCCCGAGCCCCCCGACGTGGTCGACCCGCCGCCGCCGCCGCCGCCCATGGACGACGTCACGCCCGGCGCCACGCTGCGCCTGGTCGAGCAGTCGCGCTGGCAGACCGGCTACTGCGTCGACGCCTTCGTGCTCAACGAGGGCGACGCCGAGCTGCGCTGGGCCGTCGCGCACGACGTCGAAGGCCGGATCAACAACCTCTGGAACGCGACCGGCACCGCCGACAGCGGCCGCGTCGTGTTCCGCGGCGCCGACTGGAACGGCACGCTGGCGCCGGGGCAAGAGGCCCAGTTCGGGTGGTGCGCCGAGCTGTAGGGCCAGGTATACGGCGCCCGGCGGACGGCGCCTTCCGCCAAGAAGTGGAAAAGTGGGCACACAGGTTTGTTTGTGGTGCCTGACCCCCGGGGCCGAGGCGGTCGACGGCGACCCCGGTGTCGATCGTGATCGACATCTCTAATACCGTCGATCATGTTCGACACTTTCCGAATTGTCGATCACGTTCGACACCTCTACATCGCGGCGCTAGTCTGCCCCACATGGACAGCACCGCCCTCCTCGACATCGCCCGCACGTGGAGCTTCTGGGATCGCCCCCTGCCCGACACCGTCGCGCGCACCGTGGCGGTGCCGAACGCGCTCCGCAGTTCGCTCGCGCTGGTCGTGCTGGGCGTGCGGCGCTGCGGCAAGTCGACGCTGCTGCATCAGCTCGTCGGGCGGTACGGGCTCGAGCCGGCGCGGTGCCTGTTCGTCAACCTGGAGGACCCGCGCCTGGCCAACGCCCAGCACTTCGAGACGCTGCAGGGTCTGGTCGACGCGTTCGCGGCGCAGCACACGGACGACGCGCCGCTGTACTTCTTCCTCGACGAGGTGCAGGGCGTCGAGGGGTGGCAACGGTGGCTGCGCAGCCAGCTCGACCGACCCGGCAAGAACCACTTCGTGGTCACGGGCTCGAACGCGACGATGCTGTCCGGTGAGCTGGCGTCGACCCTGACCGGCCGCCACCTGACTGCCGAGCTTTTCCCCTTCGATCTCGAAGAGTTCCGGCGCGTCCGACCGGACGCGACGCTGGCCGATTACCTCGAGGCCGGCGGCTTCCCCGAGCCCCTGACGCTGACCGACGGCGACCGCCTCCGGCGCCAGTACTTCCTCGACATCGTCGAGCGCGACGTGCGGGAGCGGGTCGGCGCCCGATCCAGCCTGCCCGTGCGGCAGGTGGCGCAGATGGCCTTCGAGTCGGCCGGCGCCGAGCTCAGCCTGCGCCGCATCGCCGCCGCCACCGGCATCGCGATCGAGACCGCCGCCAGCTACCTCGAAGCCTGTGAGGCCGCGTACCTGCTGTTCGGCTGCCCCTTCTTCGCGTACTCCGAGCGCAAGCGCGCCAGCCGCAACAAGAAGTACTACCCCGTCGACCCCGGCCTGCGCCGCGTCGCCACCACACGCGGCGGCGCCGACCGCGGCAAGGCGCTCGAGATCGCCACCTTCGTCGCCCTGCGCCGCACCCACCGCGAGGTCTTCTACTGGCGGGACAAGGGCGAGGTGGACTTCGTGGTCCAGCGCGACGGCGTCGCGGTGCCGGTTCAGGTGACCTGGGACGGGCCGCAGCCGCGGCACGAGCGCGCGCTGGAGAGCTTCTACGAACAGCACCCGCACGCAGGCGAAGCCGTGTTCGTCACCGCGGAGAGCTTCGAGCGGGTGGTCGGTGCGTGGGAACGCTGAGGGCGTGGCGCGTCAATAAAAGTGGAAAAGTAGGCACCCAGGTTTGTTTGTGGTGCCTGACCCCGGCTGATCACCGCGGCGGCTCTACCGGTGATTCGCGACGGTGGGCGGGATCACGTCGCCGCGGGCCTGCAGGGCGAGGGCGTCGGGGTGGGCGTGGTAGTGGGCGCGGACGGCGGCGGCGAGGTGGCGCTTGGTGTCCTTGGTGACCGGGACGCGGTCCTCGCCTTCGGGCAGGGCGGCGACGAGGGCGTCGACCAGGGGGCGCTGGAGGGCGGGCACCGTGTCGCGCCAGGTGGCGAGGAGCGTTCGGTTCACGTGGGACGGGAGCGAGCCGAGGATGCCGACGTCGTTCTGGTCGTGCACCAGCAGGCCCGACGTCGTGCCGCGGTCGAGGGTGAGCACCTGGAACAGGTACAGCGTGTGGTAGGCGAGCTGGGTCGCGCGCTCGGTCTCGGTGGGCGGGTCGCTCGCCGCGAGGGCGTCGTCGAGGAGGTCGCCGTAGGTGGCGATCACCGCTTCGCCCAGGCGGCGGGCCAGCGCGAGATCGGCGGCGAAGTCTCCCGAGTCGTGGGCCTCGAGGTAGAAGTGGGCGACGCCGCGGTGGCGGTCGAGGGCGGGGATGAAGAAGTAACGGTCGCCCTGGGCGCGGGCGGCCTCGGCGTGGTCGGGCGCCGCGGTGTCGAGGGCCGCGACGAAACGCTCCGTGGCTGCGGCGGCGGGGTGGCTCGGGTTCAGGTCGGCCATCATGCGCCAGTAGCCCCGGCCGTCGCGCATCTCGGTGAAGCTGAGGTGCATGTGCATCGACGGCGCGCGCGGGTGCGCGGGGTGCACGATGGTCGACAGCGCGTTGGCGGCGGCGAGGCGCTTGTCGGGCAGGTCGTCGTAGTGGATGCCGCTGACGTTGACCGACGCGCGGTCGAAGACGGGCGTGTCGCCGGTCTGCAGGCGGGTGCCGCCGCCGTGGGCGCCGTCGTCGCGGAGCCAGCGCACCGTCTCGAAGGGCCGGGGCGCGCCGGCGCGCGCGGCGACGGCCTCGAGGCGGTCGGCGAGCTGTCGCTGGAGCGTCTCGACGAGGTGCAGGGCCTCGCGCGAGCGGGGTGACGTGGGGCGGCGCATCTCGGTGTGGGTGGGCGCGGTCACGGTGACTCCGTCTTCGAAAGCGGCGGCAGTCTACCGTGGGTGCCGCGCCGGCACATCCCCTCCGCCGCGCCGCGCGTCGGTCTTCGCCACCTCGGGCGCGCGCTCCGCCTCGTCCTCGTCGTCCTCCGGTTCGCAGGGGCACGGCCCGTCGGCGTCGATGCACGCGCAGTCGGCGGGCGCCTCGCCCTCGGCGCGCGGCGCGGCCGTCGGATCGGACAGCTGCCCGCGGTCGCCGAAGCTGCGCCGCCACGACAGCTCGATCTCACCCTCGCCCGCGTCGCCGTAGCTGGTCTCGACCGACCAGCGCGGCAGGAAGTCGTAGCGCACCACCGCCTCGGTGCTGTTCTCGTCTTCGGGTGTGTTGTGCAGGTACCGCGTCTCGACGTAGACGTCGCGCGCCACCCGCTTGCCCAACGTCAGGATGGGCTGGTCGACCGTCTCGCCGAAGGTCAGCCCCACGCGGTCGATGCCCAGGCGGTCGTTGAGCGCCTGCTCCAGCGCGGGGCTCTGGAACGCGGCCAGCAGCGCGGCCGCCTCGCGCTCGACGCTCGAGTCGCCCTCGGCGCTGTCCGGCGCGCCGTTGATCAGCACCGACAGCACCTCGTAGTCGGGCAGCGCCGGGCTCGAGCTCAGCTGCAGGTTCGGCTTCGAGACCGGCCCGTCGAGCGTCGCCGTGATCCGGTACGACCCCACCTCGGTCGAGGCCGCCAACGCCACATAGGGCTCGTCGCCGCCGGCCGGCATCGTCACCCGCCCCCGCTCGATCACGAACCGCCGGCCCAGCACGTCCACGTCGCCGTCGCGCGCCTCGAAGCCGCCCGACACGCGGGTCTCTTCGCCCTGCACGACGATCACCTTGCCTGCCCACCGCATCAGGACGCCGCGGCCGCTGATGTCGATCGGGTCGGCCAACCGCACCACCAGCACCCGGCGCGTGTCGGACGCCGCGCCGGCGTCGCTCGCCTCGTCTTCTTCTCCCTCGTCGCCGTGCGCGAACTGCACGATGTCCGTCGCCGCGATGGGCTCGGCGGCCGGCACGTTGCTGCCCACCAACCGCACGTCCGGTCGGTGCAGGCCGATCTCGATGCGCTGCTCGTCGGGCGAAGACTCCACGACCGTCCGCACCCGCACGTCCAGCAGGCCGCGCGGCATGCCCGGCCGCACGATCGGGAAGTCCTGCAGGCGCATCGTCACCTCGCCCTGGGGCCCGTCGGCCCCGAGGCGCACCGCGCCGTTCGCCTCCAGCTTGCCCGCGCCGCTGCGCGCGGTCAGGCGCTCGATCTTCACCTCGTCGCCGCCCAACACGACCTCGAGCCGAATGCGCTCGAGGCGCTGGTTCAGGTCGACCACCGACAGGGCGCCGTCATCGATGCCGATGCGCCCCTCCAGATCGGGCTCGCCCAGCGTCCCCTGCCCGTCGAGCGACGCGGTCAGCTTGCCCTCGGGTCCATAGAGGCTGACCGGCAGGGCGTTCGCGAAGAGCGCGAGATCCAGGGCGCCGATGTCGACGTGCGCTTCGTAGGGCACGTCCTCGATCTTCACGTCGCCCGCGCGGACCCGCGCGATCGGCGCCTCGAGATCCACCGCGATCTCCACGCTCGAACCGCGCAGATCGGCGCGCAGCCCCAGCGACTGCGCCTCGGGCTGCACCTGCGCCTCGAGCTTCACCGGCACGACGCCCGCGCTCGCGTGGTGCACGG
>JAUHXL010000576.1 GCA_030426945.1 bacterium | reverse complement strand
GGCAGCACCTCGGCCAGGCCCTCGGCCACCTGCTCGACGAGGCGACCGTAGCCGCCGGGCAGGTCGTAGCCGACGGCGAACAGCTCGACCGGCTCGGGCAGCACCCAGTCCGCGTGCAGGTCGACGTAGCCGTCGATGACCGCGGCCAGGGTGGCGTCCCCGGGCGCGTCGGCCAGCCGCGCGGCGAGGGCGTCGAGGGCGCCCGCGACCTCGCCCTCGCACTCGGCCGCCACCTGCATCAGCCGCCAGCCCACGTCGGCGGCGACGAACCGGGCGCG
Organism: bacterium; assembly: GCA_030426945.1. Lineage (GTDB taxonomy): Bacteria > Myxococcota_A > Bradymonadia > UBA7976 > UBA1532 > JACKDN01. The sequence goes on along the minus strand of JAUHXL010000576.1, from coordinate 4,320 downwards.
GCCCCCAGCGAGCGGCGCCCCCTCGCCGCGGCCGCAGAGGGCCAGGGCCAGCGCCTCGACGTGCGCGATCAGGGCGTCGAGATCGGCGAAGGCGGCCTGCGCCGGGCCGAGGAAGCGCTCGACATAGCGGGCCTGCGTGGGCGACTCGAGGCGCGCGCGGTGGGCCGCGACGTAGGCCGTCGCGTCGGAGGACAGATCGAGGGTGGCGTACCGGTGCGCGACGGGGCGGCCCGTGGCGCGGGTGCGCGCGACGGCGTCGATCTCGGCGCGGACGTAGGCGAGGCCCGCGTCGTACCAGCGCTCGGCCTCGGCGTCGGCGCCGCGCGGGCCGCCGGCCGCGGCCTCTTCGCAGCTCGGGCAGAAGGCGCCGAAGAGCGGCCCGCCGCCGGCGTGCGCGGGGCAGCGACGCAGGAAGGCCTCGTCGAAGAAGTAGTACAGCGCCACCGGGACGACCTCGGCGAGGCGGGCGGCGCAGTGATGGAAGAGCGGCGAGGCGTCGGGGCGCCAGGCGAAGCCGGCCAGCGCGTGACACAGCTCGTGCGCGGTCCACTTGGCGCGGTGGCCCGGGTGGAAGCTGCCCACCGGGTTGTCGTAGCGGAAGTGGGCGTATTTGTGCTCGACGAGGCGGCCGCCCTGCCAGGTGGGCGTGCCGAGCAGGTCCGGGCGGTCGGACGGCACCCAGGCGTCGGGCGGGGCGAGGTGCGCACGGTGCTCGAAGTGGCTCAAGAGCAGCCCCGAAGCGGCGGCGAGGTGGCCGACGCGGGCGGCGGCCGGCGAGCGCTCGAGCTCCGCCGCGGGCGCGTTGGGCAGATCGAAGGTCGGCATGGGCACTCCTCGAACGACGCGCCTTCTACGTCCGGGGCGCGCTCGACGCAAGCCCGTGCAGATGCCGCGCACCGCCTGTGCCCATGCCGCACACCTCGTGCGCGGTCGATCCGTCGCCAACGCCCTTCAAGCCGCGGCTCTGCTTGGATACGTTCCGGGCACGCCGCCTGCACTCCGCCGGCGCGCTGCTCGCAGCCAACCAAGATGGAGGGCTCATGTCGTCTGACCTCACCGCTCGCGCGTGCCGCCGCGCCACGCTGGCCCTCGCCGCGGCCCTGGCGCTCGTCGGCTGCAAACGGGGCGCCGCGCCCGCGGCTGCCGCCGACGGCGCGACTTCGCCGCCAGGCGCCGACGGCGGCGCGCCCCCCCCGGCCGCCGCCGCCGGCCGCGCCGATCCCGGCCCCCTGCTGAAGCGCAACACCGGCAGCCGCCCGGCCGAGGCGCTCGCGCCCATCACGCTGAAGGCCGACGGCCGGCAGACCCACGACGGCGCGGTGTTCGTGCAGGTGCCCGTGCCCCGCGACATCGGCGGCCTGCCCACCGGCCCCGAGGAGGAGGCCTGGCTCACCGTCGAGGGGGATCGCTACGGCCTCGCGGTGCCGGCCGGCGAGGGCCGGATGGTCGATCGCCCGCTCTTCTTCGTGCGCTTCCCGGGCGCCGACGCCCCGGAACGGTTCGTCGTGCGGTGGCGTCAGGGCGCCACGCTGGACGGCAAGCCGGGGCAGACGCAGACCGTGACGGTCGAGGGGGTGGGCGCGGCGCCCAAGGAGGCCGACGTGGCCGCGCGCTTCCGCGACGCCGCGTCGTCCTGGTTCGATCGCCGCGGCGTGCTCGGCTTCGCGCGGCGGGATCCCTTCTACGCATACGCCGGGGCCCGCTTCCAGGCGCTGGGCAAGAAGGCCCGCGGGCAGGCCGACGCGATCGTGCGGCGCGGTCGCCGCACCGACATGGCCGAGATGATGAGCCTGTACACCGGCATGACCTCGGTCGAGGAGGCGCTGCAGACCGACCGCGGCCTGCTGCAGCAGGAGTTCACGCAGAAGCGCGACCTGCCCTTCAGCGAGGTCGAGCCGCTCGAGCTGCCCGGCCACCCGTGGGACGAGATGATCGCGGAGCTGCCCGGGAAGCCGACGCCGGCCATCGAGCCCCTCGCCGCCTTCGCCCCCCACGACGCGCTGTACGTGCACTTCCACGACCTGCGGACCCTGGTGAAGCTGGCCGACGAGGCCGAGGCGTTGGTGACGCCGGTGGCCCGCGTGCTCGAGGAGCGCCCGGGCGACCGCCACTTCGTCGAGCGCTACGAGCGGCAGCTGGCCATCGAGCGGCTGGGCCTGGCCAAGACGCTCGGCCACGTGGCCGCGAAGGGCATCGCGCTGGTGGCGAGCGATCCCTTCTTCCGCGAGGGCACCGATCTGACGCTGCTGTTCCACCTCAACCAGAAGGGCGTGCTCGAGACCGCGCTGGGGGAGTACGAGCGGCGCGCGCGGGCCCGGCGCCCGGACATCGGCGAGTCGACCTACGACCTGGCCGGCCACTCGGTGCGTCTGCTGTCGACGGCCGACGGCGCGGTCGCGCAACACCGGGTGCTGATCGACGACGTGATGGTGCTGTCGAACAGCCGCGCGGCGCTGGAGCGGGTGCTGGACACCAAGGCCGGCCGTCGGATGCCGCTCAGCGCGTCGGGTGATTTCCGCTACTTCCGCGCGCGCTTCCCCTTCGATCCCGAGGCCGAGGACGGCTTCGCGTTCCTGTCGGACGCCTTCGTCGGCCACGTGATCAGCCCGCGGGTGAAGATCCTGCAGGCGCGCCGGATGCAGGCCGCGGCGGACCTGTCGGCGGTCGGCTTCGGCGCGCTGCTGCACGGCTGGCTGTTCGGTGAGGCGCCCGCCTCGGCCGAGGCGATGGTGGCCGCGGGCGTGGTCGACGCGGCGGAGCTGAAGCACGGTGACGGCAGCGGCCGCATCACCTACGACCCGGCCACCGGCGCCCGGTCGGCCGCGTGGGGCACCGCCGCCGCCCTGACCCCGCTGATCGAGCTCCCGCTCGACCGCGTGACGCTCAGCGAGAAGGGCGGCTACGAGCGCTTCCGCGCCACCTACCAGAGCTACTGGCGCGGCTACATCGACCCCATCGGGGTGCGCATCGCGCGCACGCCGGACGGCATGCGCCTCGAGGCGCGCATGATGCCGCTGCTGCAGAACACCGAGTACGACCAGGTGGCCGAGGTCGTCGGCGACAAGCGGGTGTTGCCCCCCACGCTCGACGAGGGGCTGCGCTTCACGATGGCCGTCAGCGAGAAGTCGTCGCTGCGGCGCCAGCTCGACGAGCTCAGCCGCCTCAGCACGGGCAACCGGGACGTCGGCATCGGCTGGCTGGGCGACTGGGTGATGCTCGGCTTCGGGGATCGCAGCGGTCTGTGGGACATGGCCATCTCGTTGGGCGAGGTGCCGAGCGTCGAGGGGCGCGCGGAGTACCGGGATCCGACGACGCGCAAGAAGGTGCTCTCGCGCATCCCGCTCTACCTGGGCGCGCACGTGCGCGACAAGCTGGCCCTGGCCGCGACGCTGACCGCGCTGAAGGGGTTCGTCCAGAGCGCGGCGCCGGGCATCGTCGAGTGGCAGACGGCCGATCCGCACCGCGACGTGCCCATCGTCCGCGTGCGTGAGACGCTCAGCGCGGCCGACGGCATCGAGGGGGTCGCGGTGCACTACGCCATCCCGAAGGACGTGGTGCTCTTCAGCCTCGACCGTGCCACCCTCGAGGCGCAGATCGACGCCGTGCTCGAGGGGCGGACCGCGAAGATCGTCGCCAGCGAGGACGCGGCGGGGGCGGCGCAGAGCGTCCTGGCCCTGCGCCCGAGCAAGGGCGACGGGTGGATGGCGAAGACCCTGCTCGGCGTGCTCGAGCGAGGCATCGTCAACAGCAACCGGGCCGGCTTCCGCGCCTTCGAGGCGCTCGCCCGCGGGCTCGGCTCCAAGCTGCCGACCGACGCGGAGGCGCTGCAGGCGGCCTCGCTCGGCTACCTGGGCTACGCGCCGACGACCGCGCACGGCGGCGCCTTCCGCGTCGAGGACGGGCAGGTGGTGCACAGCCTCTACGGCACGGCGGTCGAGCCGGTGAGCCTGCCGGTGCCGGTGCCGGACTCGCCGGTGTCCGCCTTCGTGCAGAGCCTCGACCGTCTGCGTCTGACGCTCAGCTTCGTCGGCGAGGGTCGGCACCGCGGGCTGGGCACGACGCTGCTCTGGACCCGCCGCTGAGGGGCCGCCGGGGCAGCCCACCTGCAACGGGACGCTGGCGCGCCGCCCCCCGCCCGTCGTAAACAGGACCGGTGACCTCCCGCCTCGCGCCCTACGATCTCGACGACCTCGACCAGCGCGATCCCGCGCGCATCGCCTGGCTGGCGCGGATCTACGAGCGCACGTTGGCCCGCTATCACCGCCCCACCGTGCGGGGCGTCGAGCGCGTGCCGGACGGCCCGGTCCTGTACGTCGGCAA
>JAUHXL010000048.1 GCA_030426945.1 bacterium | reverse complement strand
GACGACGCCGTCGCCCTGTACGGCGTCTCCTACGGCACCTACTGGGCCGACCGCGTGCTGCAGCTCGACCGCGGCCGCGTGGACGCCATCGTCCTCGACTCGGTGTGCCCGCCCGGCACCTGCCGCGCCGATCGCTACGACGCCCGCTTCGATGAGGCCGCCCGGGCCTTCTTCGACGCCTGCGCCGCCGACGCCGACTGCGCCGCCCACCTGGGCCCCGACCCCGCCGCGCGCGCCTCCACGATCATGGCCGACGTCGCCGCCGGCCACTGCGCCGCCGCCACCTTCGGCGATCCGCTGCGCCTGCGCCGCGCGATGGCCCTCGCGCTGGGCCAGACGCACGTGCGCGGCGCCGTGCCACCCCTCGTCGCCCGCCTGGCGCGCTGCGCCCCCGAGGACATCGAGGCAGGCCAATCGTTCGTGCGCTTCTTCGAGCGCGCCGATCCGCGCCGCGCCGCCGGCCACCCGCAGAGCGAGGTGCTGGGCGTCCACGTCATGCTCAGCGAGATGTGGGGCGACCCCGCCGCTGGCGATCCCGGCCCCGACGCCGCCACCTGGGCCGCCGACTTCGCCGACCGCGCCTTCGCCCCCGGCTTCGCCAAAGCCATGGCGACGCTGCGCGCCGACTGGCCCCGCTACGACCTGGCCGACCGCCCCGCCGCGCTGGCCGATCTCACCGGCCGACCCACCCTGCTGCTGCACGGCACCCTCGACTTCGAGACGCCCCTCGCCTTCGCCGACACCGCCGCCACGGCCTACGGCGTGCCCGCCGACCACCTCGTCGTCCTGCCCGGCGCCGCCCACGCCACGCTGCTGCAGTCCCCCGTACCCGACGAACCTACCTGCACGCTGCAACTGCTCGCGGCCTTCGTCGGCGACCCGACGGGTGCGCTCGACCGCGGCTGCGTCGACCGACTGGCGCCCCCGACGTGGGCCCCCGACGCGCTGCTGTCGCGCGCCATCTTCGGCGTCGGCGCGCCGTGGCCGGGGGAGTGAGGTGGGCTGCCCGGAGACATGGTGGGCAACGGCCGGGGGATACCGGCGAGGAGGCGAGGATTGGCACGGATCAGGATCGGAGACATCATCGAGATCCCGACCCCTAAGGGGTTCGCCTATGCCCAGTGCATTAACGAGCACAAGCGGTACGGGTCGCTGCTGAGGGTGTTCTGCGGACTCCATGACGGCCGTCCCATCGACCCGACGCAGACGCTGGTGGGCGAAGTGCAGTTCGTGTGCTTCTTCCCGCTGCAGGCCGCCATCCGGCAGAAGATCGTGTCCGTTGTCGGGCGAGACACCGTCCCGCCGGAAGCCTCTCGGTTCCCGGTATTTCGGGCAGGCGTCGTCGACCCGACGACCGGAAAGGTCGCGGTCTGGTGGCTCTGGGACGGAGAACAGGAGTGGCGTGTCGGCACGCTGGACGAGGAGCAACGCTCATTGCCGATTCGCGGTGTGTGGAACGACACGCTCCTGATCGAGCGCATCCTGGCCGGGTGGCGACCCCAGACCGATTCAACGACATAGTCTGAGGGCTTCTGTGCCCGCTCAGGTGCTTCGAGATGTGGGTGGCACCTCTGGACCTGGCGCGTGCTGACCTGGCCTGCGTATCGTCGTGCCCGGGAGGTGTGGATGCGCACGACCGTCGTCCTCGATGACGCGCTGGTCGAAGAGGCCCAGCGGTTGTCCGGTATCCAGACGAAGCGTGACCTCATCGACCGCGCCCTGCGCGAGTTCGTCGCCGCGCGTCGGCGGCGCAGCCTTCTGGAGCTCGACGGGCAGATCGAGTTCGCGCCGGGGTACGACCACAAGGCGCTCAGGCCGGACGGCGCGTGATTCTGGTCGACTCATCGGTGCTGGTCGGGCTGTTCCGCGGTCACGCGCGCCCCGCCATCGACCGGCTGCGCGCGCTCGAATCTGATGGCGTGCCCTACGCTATCCCCGCCGTGTGTGTGCAGGAGGCTCTCCGGGGCGCGCGCGGCGAGAGCGAGCAGTCACGCCTGCATGCCGTGCTCACGGCATAGCGCATCGTCTCACCCGAGGATCCGACCGAGGGTGCCGCTGGCGCTGCCCGGCTGTACTTCGAGTGCCGGCGTCGAGCGACGAGATTTGCGTGGCACCTCTGCAGGTTCGTCCGCGGGCAGCGCGTCGAAGAAGCTGTCGTCGAACGCGATTTGTCCCGCCATCGCGCCGAAGGTCCGCGCGGGCAGCTTCTCGGTCAGCGGGGCGAGCCGAACCACCGGCGTGCGACCGTGCATGATGATGATCTCCTCGCCGGCCCGGGCGCGCTCGATCAGCCGTGACAGGTGGGTCTTCGCCTCGTGAATGGTCAAGTTCGCCATCGAGACCTCCCTGGTCATGCAGTTTGGTCATGGCGGCCGCTGCCGGCAACCGCGGGTGGGCGAGGTCGCTCGCCCTCCGCTGTCCCCCGTCGCCGTCTTCGTTCCTGAGCGCTGGCCAGGCTGGGACGGCGCGGGGGAGGGGCCTGCGCGCTCATCCGTCGGCGACCCGCTGAAGACCCGCCCGCACCTGCGCGGCGGTCGTCCGGCTCACGCCCGCGTCGCGCGCGTGGCGGGGCCAGTCCGCCACCGCGCTGCGCACCTGCTCCAGCACCGCGTCCATCTCGGCGCGCTTCAGCCCGTGCCGTTCGGCCAGCGCGCGCAGGTGGGCGGGGCCCGGCGCGGCGCCTTCGCCCTCGACGGTCGTGGCGTGCTCGCCCCCCGGGCCCTCGGAGTACGTCAGGTCGTAGGCCGGCGCCAGGCGCCACTGGCCGTCGCGGGTCATCAGGAAGCTGAACTGCTTCCCGTGGTCGTCGCGGTTGTGCGCCAGGACGTTGAAGCAGGCACGCCGCCAGGCCTCGACGACCGCGCGCTGGTCGCGCGTGAGACGCCGCGTCACCCGCAGCAGGTGGTCGTAGTCCAGGCTGGGCAGGGTGTGGTCGGTGTGCAGCAGGCCCGACAACGTGTGCAGATGCACGCGCTGGTCGCCGCGGCGATCGAAGCGCTCGATCGCGAACCAGGGCGCACCGTCACCGCGCGGAATCAGCAGCGTCTCCGGGACCTCGAGCCCGGCGGCCCTGCCCATGCGCGCGTACGCCTCTTCGAGCGGGCCGATGTCGTCGGGATCCGAGGGGGACGCGAACTTGACGATGAGCGGCGTGACGTCGGCGGGCAGCTCGTCCACGCCCGACACGAACGTCCCGTCCCGGGCTCGCCCCACCAGCACCTTCGGGCGAGTGCCGCCGGGCGAACCGCCGAGCCGCGTGAGGGTGCTCAACACGCCCTCGGCCTCGCCCCGGATCACTCGCTGCGCGTCGGCCGCGAGGGCCGCCAGATCGAGCGGTTCGTCGACCGGCGCCGCTCCGAGGTCGGGCTCGTAGATCAGCGCGCCCAGGCCGCTTCGCCCGACGCAGGCCAGCCGATCCAGCGGCCCCAGCGTCGCGGGCCGGAGCCCCGACGCGCGGGCCCGCCGGTCGATGAGCAGCCGGCCCCAGGCGTCGGGCAGCGAGTCGTCGAAGACACCGAACAGACCGTGGAAGGTCCGGTCCGGCGCTTCGAGCACGCCTGCACGCGCCTTCAGGTGCAGGGGCGAGATGGGCAGCGGAGAGGCGATGAACGCTGGGTCGAACTCGAACAGAAGCCGCCGGTCCCTCTGCGCGAGCCGGCCCACGTGAACCGTCGTCTCGCGGTCCCACTGCAGTTGGATCCGCAGCGGTGTGCCGAGCGGGATCTTCATCCGATGCGCCCCCGCTTCCGGCGCGGCCGGCGCGTGCCCTCCAGCGCTTCGTCGAGGGTCTCGAAGTCGGGGGCGGCGAAGAGGGCCTCGAAGCCCTGCTCGGCGTCGAGGGCGACCGCGATCTTCACCAGCGACGCGAGCGCGATCTCGCCGGTCCGTTCGAAGCGGCGCAGGCTGCCCAGGCTGACGCCCGAGCGCGCCGCCAGGCCGGCCTGGGTGAGCGCCTGCCGAAGGCGCGCCGAGCGCGCGCGGTCGGCGATCTGCTGCTGAATCTCGCTGGGTGTAAGCGCCAACATGTGCGCAGTATAGGCCTCAAATGGGCAGTGACTGCTCATATCTTCACATTTGTGTGATGGGGCCGCCTGCTGCAGCGGCGTCGCGGACCGGGGCTGGGGTATCCTGCTGCGGTCGCTGGCGACCGCGCCGACGGCGCTGCTGGTGGGTCCGAGGACGGGGGAGTGGGATGGGGCGCGCGAGGACCGGTGTCTGCTCGCTGTTGATTGTGGCGTCGGTGGTCGGCTGCGACCTCATCACCGGCGAGAGCGACGCCGGCTTCGGGGATGACCTCGGCGGGCCGATGGACGGGGGCCGCGCAGAGGCGGGGCTCGACGCCGCCGCCACACGCGACGCGGCGCCTGACGCTGCGTCCGACGCTGCGCTGGACGCCGCCCCGGACGCCGCGCTCGATGGCACGGACGCCCGCCTCGACGCCATGCCGGACGGCACGCTCGATGGCGCCGTCGACGGCTCGCTCGGCTCGGACGCCGCGCCCGACGCCGCGCCCGACGCCGAGCCCGATGCCGCGCCCGATGCCGCGCCCGATGCCGGGCCCGACGCCGCGCCCGACGCCGCGCCCGATGCCGCGCCCGACGCCGCGGCCGATGCCGCGGCCGATGCCGCGCCGCCCGACGGGCCGGGCTGTCGGCCGGGCCTCGAGATCAGCGGAGACGCGCCCGCGTTGCCGGCCGCCGTCTTCGGCCACTACGACGAAGCCACGGACTGCAGCCAAGGCGAGGGCGGGGCGTGGTTCGGCGGGACCGACTTCACGCGCTGCTTCCGAAAGTCCGACGGCTCGGATTGGCGGGTCTGGAACACGGGCTGCGGGTGGGTGATCGGCCCCTTCGGCGGCGGCGGCGGTGGGGCCGAGAACCGGGCGCTGGCCACCTGGAACGGTCCGTGCGCCGATCTGCCCCCGCGACAGCGCGACACCCGGGCGCTGACCACGGGCCTGCTGTACGACGGCTTCGGCAACCGGGTCGAGGGCGTGCGCGTCGACCACTGCCCCGACCCGGCCCCGTGCGATCCCGGGGTCGTGGTCGGCGGCGCGGCCGAGGGGGTGCCGGCGGACATCGCCGGGACCTATGCGGCGGCGACCTGCGCCGAGCAGGACGGCGGGGGCTGGTTCGGCGGGGTCGACTATGGCGTCTGCTTCGAGAAGGACGATGCCAGCGGCTGGCGCATCTGGAACTCGGGCTGCGGCTGGCAGATTGGGCGCCACGAGGGGCAGCCGCCGGCGTGGCGCCGGGTCGCGCTGACCTACGCGGGCGCATGCGCCGACCTGCCCATCGACGAGCGCGAGCCGTCGGCGCTGAACACGGGCGTCCTGTACGACGACTTCGGCCGCCTGCTCGAGGGGCTGCGGATCGATCAGTGCCGCACCCCGTCGGGCTTCCCCCCCGGCGTGCAGGTCATGGGCCCCGGCCGGGCGCCGGCGTACGCGGGGCACTACGTCGAAGCCCGGGACTGCGCCCTCGGCGAGGGCGGCGCCTGGTTCGGTGGCGTCGACTACACCCGCTGCTTCCGGAAGGCTGATCGCTCGGGTTGGATCATCTGGAACAGTGGGTGCGGCTGGGAGCTCGGGCGGGTGGACCCCAACGAAGGCTGGCTGCGCGAGGCGACCACCTACAGCGGCGCATGTGCCGAGATGCCCGCGTGGCAGCGCGACCTGCGCGGCCTCGGCGGCTTCCCGCTGCACGACACCTTCGGCGCGCGCATCGAGGGCATGCGGCTGGTGTACACGCCCGCGCCCGCGCCGTGCGCCGACACGGGCGCCACCGTCACCGTGGATCCGGCGCTGGGCCCCGACCTGCCGATGGACATGGGCGGGCACTACGTCGAGGCCCGGGACTGCGCGATCGGCGAGGCGGGGGCGTGGTTGGGCGGGGACTTCACGCGCTGCTTCCGCAAGGCCGACGGCTCGGGCTGGCGCATCTGGAACAGCGGCTGTGGGTGGGAGATCGGGCGCGTCGAAGGCGGCGACGGCTGGCAACGCTACGGGCTGACGTACGCCGGGCCGTGCGCCGAGGTGCCGCAGATCCAGCTCGACGGCCGGGCGCTGACCACCGGCGTGCTCTTCGACGGGTTCGGCGCGCGGGTGATGGGGCTGCGCGTCGATCACTGCGAGGATCGGGACTGGGCCTGGCGCTACTGACGCGGGATCACGTTCCACCGCCGGATACGAGACCGATGGCTTCGGGGCAGGCGGCCGTCGCGGGCGCCCAGCGCCCCGTTCCCGCGCGCGATCCCCACCGCCGGCGCGCCTTCGCCCGCCGCCCGCGCCGCCCCTCCGCCTTGCGCGCCGCGCGCGCCCGCGCCATGGTGCGGCCGGACGACGTCCGGGGAGACCACCATGCGACACCTCACCCTCGCGCTGCTCGGCGGCGCCCTGCTGTTCGGCTGTGACGGCGGCGAAGACAGCGAGCCCGCGCCGGGCGAGCAGCCGCCCCCGAGCGGCGGTGACGAGCAGGTCTGCGTCGGCAAGTGCGACGGCCTGACGACCGCGCCCGACCAGAGCAGGTACACGGTCGACCTGGCGAAGGCCAACGCCGTCTGGGCCCGCGGCGGCGCGCCCGTCGAGCACCTGGCCGACCTGTACGCGGTCACCATCAAGCTGCCCGGCGGGCAGGCCATCAAGGCCGCGAGCCACCTGTTCGGCGGCCCCGTCGTGCCCATCCCCTACCACGACCAGGACGGCGACGCCGTGCGGGACGCGGCCGACAACCTCGTCGGCCAGGGTGACCGCGAGCTGGCGCGCTTCTTCCCGCCCGGCGCCATCGGCTATGCCATCAAGCACCACCGCCCCGAGAAGCGCACGCTCGACTTCGGCGCGCTGTCGGGCGGTGGGGCTTCGGCCAGCGCCCTCAAAGAGGACATGAAGCTGCAGGACACCCACATCGAGCTGGTGGTGGGTGTGCGGCGGCCCCTCGGTGACCGTTTGGTCGACGGTGTCATCACGCTGAACAACCCGCAGACCTATCAGCGCGGCCGCTTCGGCGACGAGGTGTATAGCATGGTGTTCGTGCGCCCGCGCCTGCCCGCCTACGCGCCGGTCGAGCTGCGCGGCGCGTTCGAGGACAACATCCGCACGATGATGGTGGCCTTCAACGCGGTGTCGAAGTTCCCCGGCGACTACAACGGCGGCGATCCGCTGGCCGCCTCGACGCCCGACAAGGTGCGCGAGCACGTGCGCCAGATGGTGCTCGCCATCGCGGGCGAGCCGGACGCGCAGACGGCGGCGCGCGCGTGGTTCACCAAGCAGGAGAACATGATCTACTGCGCCGAGCTGGCGCACGTGTCGACCAGCGCGGGCCTGCTGGTGCCCATCAACCGCGCCGGGCTGGTCGACAGCGGGCTGGTCGACGCGGCGACCTACGATCGCTTCGTCGAGGTGCTGGCCGCCCACGACCGCGGCGAGGCGACGCCGCTGACCGATCTGAACGACAACCACCTGGCGAAGTTCGTCGAGGTGACCGCGGCGCCGGCGGATCTGAAGCCCCTGCCCAGCTACGGTGACGCCGGCGAGGCCACGCGCCTGGCCTTCCGCCCGCTGACCATGGTCGAGATCGTCGAGGGCTTCCTGAAGACGCACATCCCCCGCAACGATCCGCGCCTGGGCGGCGAGGCGCTGGCGCCCCTGCAGGCGGCGGTGCTGCAGGCGATGAAGCCCGGCCTGTTCGAGGCGATGGGCATGGACGATCCGCTGTACCAGAGCATGGTGGACGAGGCCCGCGGGCGCATCGAGTCGCTGCAGGAGGATCTGAACGACCCCGAGCTGGACGCCGCCCGGCAGACCGAGCTCGAGGCCGAGGCCGCCGACTGGCGCCGCCGCCTGGGTGAGGCCGAGGCGCAGCTCGACGCGGTTCGCACCCGTCGCCAGGGCGTCGAGCAGCTGTTCGCCGCCTTCGTGCAGACCATCGGCAAGCAGTACGAGGACTACGCGGCCTTCCGCCAGGCGCTCGCCCCGCTGTTGGCCACCGCGCGCACCCTCGCCGGCCCGCGCGACGACAGCGGCACGGGCTTCTTCGTCCCGCCCAGCGCCCTGCACCTGGTGGCGCAGGCCAACTGCGACGGCGACGACCGCTGCGGCGGTCTCATCGGCCTCGACTACGTCGGCCACGGCGTCCACCTGAGCATGGTGCGCTTGAACGACATCCCGCCGCCCCCGCCGCCGGCCCCGGTGGTCACGATCTACGAGGCCGTGCCGCGCCCGTCCGCCGACCTCAACGGTGATGGCACCTTCGACGCGCGCGACGACGAGTCGGTGGTGCTGTCGAACGACGGCGACGCGCCCGCCGATCTCAGCGGCTGGACGCTGGCCGACCGCGTGAAGGTACGCTTCACCTTCCCCGACGGTCTGATCATGCAGCCGGGCACCAGCGTGGGTGTCTACGGCGGCGGCGAGCCGGTCGGCGCCTTCAACTACGCCGCGGGCGCCCTGGGCCTCAACGACACCGGCGACACGCTGACCCTGTTCGACGCCGAAGGGAACGAGGTCGACCGGCTCGAGTGGGGCCCGGTGGCCGAGGGCGAGTCGGTCTACTTCGTCGGCGGTCCGTAGGCGCGTCTCGCGGGGCGTAAGACGTCGGGCGCGGCGCGTCGGGTGAGGGTGACCGAGGGGGCGCCATGAGAGCAGCGTGGTGGACGGTGGGGTTGGCAGCCTGCGCGTGGGTGGGGTGCCAGGAAGACGACGAACGGCCCGGCCGCTCGGGTGATCGCGGCGTCGCGACGGACGGCGCGGTCGACGGCGGCGGCGTGGGGGATCGCGGCGTCGACGGTGACGGCGCGATCGACTTCGGGCGGCGCGCGGATCGCGGGGTCGCGCCCGACGGGACGCCCCCCGGCGACGGTGGCGGCGCCCCCGATGCCGGTGACGCCGAGGCGCCCGAGCTCGACGCGGGCGACGGCGGTGAGCCCCTCATCGACGTGGGCGTCGAGATCGACGAGGGCCCCCCTCAACCCGACTTCGAGTGCCCCGACTGCGGCCCCGACGAGATGTGCTTCCAGTTCTACGACGGCACCTGTGGCGGGGGGCAGCCGCGCTGCGTGCCGCGCGTCGACGGCTGCGCGCCGCGCACCTGTACGGTCGAGTGTCAGCAGGCGCTCTGCAGCGACGAGGACGTGCCCTTCGGGAGCTGCGATCCGGGGCTGGGGTGCGGCGGCGAGGCCGAGGGCGCGTTCGTCTGCTACGGGCCCTGATCGGGCCTCGCGCTCAGGCCGCCTCGGCCGGCGCGACGTCGCGGCCGCGCAGCCGCCCGGCCGCCGTCTTCAGCGCGCCCTCGGCCGGCACGCGCGGCCCCACCTTGCCCAGCCCGAACGCCGGCATGTGGTGGTACACGCACTCGTAGGTGCCTGGCTCGACCACGTAGGTCTCGTGCCAGATGCCCACCGCGCCGCCCAGCCCCCAGCGGCGGATCCATTGGCGCCAGGCGGGCACGTGCTGCCGCCCCTTGTCGTGGGCGTAGCGCTGCAGGTCGGCGTGCGAGCGCCAGTACTGCACGGCCAGCGTCGTGCGCCCGCCGTAGGACTCGAAGGCCATCAGCCCGCTGTCGGGATCGCTCTGCAGCTCGCGCATCATGCGTCCCATCGCGCGGACGACCCCCCAGACGATGGGCACCAGCCACCAGCGGTTGATGCGGGCGCCGATGAGGAAGACGACGAAGCCTTCGTCGCGATCGACGGTCAGGCGGCGGGCGTCGACGGGGTTCTCGTTCGGCATGGAGGGCTCCGTTCACGGTTGATGTTGACGGTGCAAACTTAGGGGCTGAAGTAGACGGCGTCAACATCAAATGTTGCCAGCGGCAACACGGCGGCGCACACTGCCGCCATGAGCCGCCGCAAGAAGACCGACGACACCTACCACCACGGTGACCTGCGCGACGCCCTGCTCGCGGTCGCCGCCGAGGTGGTCGCCGAGCGGGGCCTGCAGGGCCTCAGCATCCGAGAGTGTGCCCGCCGCGTCGGCGTCAGCCACGCCGCGCCCTACCGGCACTTCGCGGACAAGAACGCGCTGGTCTACGCGCTGGCGCAGCAGGGCTTCGCCTGGCTGGCCGCGAAGGGTCGCGCCGCGATGCAGGGCATCGACGATCCGCGCGAGCGCCTCGACGCCTACGGCGCCGCGTACGCGCGCTTCGCCTTCGAGCACCCGGTGCATCACCGCATCATGTTCGCCAGTGAGATCGAGGTGCCCGAGGGCGCCGAGAAGTCCGACGCCGGGGCCTTCGATCTGCTGGTCGAGGCGGCCGCCGCGGTCGCCGGCCCCGATCAGGATCCCGAGCTGGCCGCCGTCGCCGCCTGGGCGCTGCCGCACGGGCTGGCCATGCTCGTGCTCGACGGCCGCATCCCCGCAGAGAAGGCGGGCACCGGCGATCAGGTCGAGGCCTTGGCCCGAAGCCTGTTCGCGATGTGGCGGGGGCCGCTCGGTGAGCAGGCCGGCGAGGTTTCGCCGCGGTAGCGCTTGCCAGCCCGCCGGTGGAGCGTTCTCATCGCGTCACATCACGCGCGGAGGGACGACATGAGCACCAAGGGCCTCAACGACTTCGTCTGGTACGACCTGCAGACCCCAGACCCGAAGGCCGCCATCGGCTTCTACTCGAAGCTGTTCGGTTGGACGCCGCAGGGCGAACCGGACAGCGGGCACGTCGGCTGGCACAACGGCGAGAACCACTTCGGCGGCATCGGCAAGCCGCACGCGGGCGCGCCGGCGCACTGGCTGGGCTACATCGAGACCGACGCCCTCGAGGGCACCGTCGAGCGCGCGAAGAAGATGGGCGCCGAGGTGTTCGCCGGGCCGATGTCGATCGGCGAGGGTGGCGACATCGCCGTGGTGGCCGATCCGCAGGGCGCGGTGATCGGCCTGTACCAGGGTGGCAAGGGCCACGAGGGCTGGGCGCCCGGAAGTCCGAGGCCGGTGACTTCGGCTGGGCCGAGCTGGGCAGCGCCGACCTCGACGGCGCGCGCGCGTTCTACGGTGAGTGCTTCGGCTGGAAGACGGGCGAGCCGATGCCCATGCCCGAGGGCGTCTATCACATGTTCGTGAAGGGCGAGGGGCCGGTGGCCGGCCTCTACACCAAGCCCGCCGAGATGCCGGTGTCGGCGTGGACCTTCTACATCAACGTCGAGGACGTCGACGAGACGGTCGCCAAGGCCAAGGCCCTCGGCGGCAAGGTGCTGGTCGGCCCGCAGACCGTGCCCGACATGGTCACCTTCGCCATCCTCACCGACCCCCAGGGGGCGATGTTCGGCGTCGTGAAGTCGCTCGGCGGCTGAACACGGGCGGATCGACGCGCGGCGCGCGCTCATCGGCGAGCGTTCGGCGCGCGCCGCGCCGCGTCGTGCGCCACGCCGCCGAGCGAGGACGCCCGGCGCTGGGCGGGCGGCTCAGCCCATCGCTCCTCGGCGCCCGCCCGCGCGCACCCGCTCGATCTCGGCGCGCGCGAACGTGGGATGCGGGAGCGACTCCGCGAGCGTAGCGGCCGCGGTCAGCTGAGCGTCGGCGTCTTCCGTGCGCCCGGCCGCCGCCAGCGCGCGGGCGAGCTGCAGGCGCAGCGCGATACCGAGCGTGGGATCGTCGATCGAAGGGACGACGGACAGCAGCACCTCGGCCGCGCCGGCGGCGTCGCCGGCCTGCCATCGGACGGCCGCGCGAGCGAGCGGCTCGGTGAGGTCACTCGACGCCGCCAGCGTCCGGGCCGTTCGGTCCGCGGCGCGCGCCGTCGGATGCTCGGAGCCATGCGCCGCGGCCAGCGCCGAGGCCGCCTGTCGCGCGAGCACTGCACCCTGCTCGGCGTCGTCGTACCCGATCGCTTGTCCGAGCGTCAGGAGGGTCGCCGCGCGATCCGGGTGCCCCGCGCCGAGCAGCTCCGTTCGTGTGTCGAGCGCGGCGCGCAGCAGACGCTCGGCCTCTGCGCTGCGCCCCTGCGCGACCAGCGCGACGCCCAGATCGTGCTGCGCGCGCGCGTGCGCCAGCGGATCTTCCGTCGCCCATCCGGCGGTCACTTCGAGGGCGCGGCGGAGCAGCGCCTCGGCCTCGTCGAGGTGGCCAGCGCGAAGGCGAGACGCAGCCCGCTGGCCGAGCGCGTTCGCGAAGAAACGGTGCCGCGGGCCGACCGACCTCTCGAACGCGGCGACAGCGGAGCGATGATGATGGTCGGCCTCGTCGTCCCGCCCGAGATCGCTCAGGAGCGTCGCGAGTTGACTCTCGGTGGCCGCGTGGTGCGGGTGGTCGCTGCCGAAGTCTGCCGCCTGCCTCGCCAAGGCGCTGCGCAGCGTCTCTTCGGCGTCGGGCCGCCTCACGCGGGCAGCGAGGGTTCCGCGGTCGCCCCGCACCAGCCCGGTCAGCCCTTCGTCGGGTCCGATGCGCTGGGCGAGCCGATCCTCGCACGCATCCAGCAGATCGAGCGCCTCACCATCCCGGCCGAGCGCGACCAGCAACTCCGCCCGGGCCCGCAGTAGCCGGACGAGGTCCAGGGTGTCGGGTGGGCTGATGCGCCGGTAGGCGCCCTCGAGGGACCGCAGCAGCGCGAGCACATCGCCCAGCGCGCCGGTGCGGGCCAGCCCGCGCACGCCTCGCAACACCCCACGCAGATCCAGCCCGACGCCATCGACGTTCGCGGCGGAGTCGTCGTCGGGCACGGCACGGGAGGCGGTCGTCGGCGGCGGCCACGCCGGACTCCACCGTTTCGCCAGGTCGATCCACCAGAGGGACACCGCATAGCTGGCGAGCTGCGGAGGTCGCAAACCGCGCCGGAGATACGTACCCATCGCGGCAGCCGCGAGGCGGGGGGGCAGCCGCTCGAGCGCCGGTGTCGATCGGGTCCGGTCGGCCCACGCGGCGACGTGGTCGATGCAACCTGCTTCCCCCACGCTCAGCGCATCCCGAGCGCGAAGCGCTTGCGTCCGCATGAGCACCGGTCGTTCCGGAGCGGTCAGCGTCGCGCGCAGCGTCGGCATATCGCTCAGACCCGCGATGGCATCGAGCGTGGGCGGCGGTGAGGCGTTGCGTCGCTCGAGCGCCGCCGGCTCGCAGTCGAGGTCCGCCGCCAGATCTCCCGCGATCGGAGGCCGCGCCTGGTCCAGTTCGCTCCAGTCGGCGACGCGGGCATCGATCGTCGGCCAGCCCGGCACATGTGTACCGATCGCCAGCACGCGGCCACGGCGGCGGCTCTCGTCCAGCGCGAGACGAAGTCGGAGGGCGTCCGCCTCGTCCTCGACCGCAACGATCTGCCATCCGCGGAGTGCGTTCAGCGCGTCGACGAGCTCGGTGAAATCGCGCGGTGACGGCGCGTTCGTCCGAGGCGCCTCGGGGAACGCGGCCGCGAGCGCGTCGTGCGCCTCGGTCACCCCACCTCGCCAGCAGACACCCGGGAAGTGGGCGGCGGCCTGGAACAGGCTCGCGACGACGAAGTCGGGCACGCGCTGCGGGGCCTCGACGACGTCGCTGATCCAGTCCATCAGGTCGGGCGCGTGCTGCTGCGCGGCGGCGACGGACTCGTCGGCAGCGAACAACACGGCGCGCAGGTCGCGCTCTCGGAAGATCGGTCGAGCGAAGTTGGCCGCGGTCAACTCGGACGGTCGCAGCACCAGCAGCGCGTACCCCCCGGCGGGTGCTTCGCCGAGCTCACCCAGCCGAACGCAGATCCGCGCCGGACCCAGACTGCGCAGCAGGCGAGCGACCGGGCCGAGGTGCGCGGGTCCGGCGCCGCGAAGCAGCACCAGCCGCTTGCCCTCGCCGAAGGTCAACCGCCGACGGAGCCGAGCGAGCCACGCAGCTTCGCCATCAGCAGCAGCGGGTGGGGGAAGTACCATTCGCTCTCGTTGGGGTAGGGCAATAGCCAGAAGCTGTCCAGCAGCCGGTTCGCCTCGGGATCGTCGGGCAGCTGGTGCCGAGGATCCGCCAGCACGCCTTCCAGGACCTCGATGTGGCGCCGGTTGACCCCCAGCTCGAAGATACGGCGCCGTGCGTCCAGCGCGTCGTCCACGATGACTCGGGTGGTCACGTCGAGCCCTGCGTCGTACGTGCGCTCGGCCACCATCCGGATCAGACGGACGAACTCACGGGCACGGCCGCCGGACGCCCAGGCCAGACGATCGAGCAGGACCTCGGGCACGGCGTCGACGCACCCCAGAGCTTCGACTCGACGGCGCCAGGCGCTGCGAAAGAAGTCCCGGCCGGTGGCCGTGAGCGTCGTGGCGCCGTCCCGGGGGTCGAGGACCGGCACGTTGGCCAGCACCCAGGTCTCGAAGCCCCGGATGGCGGCGCCGAACCCTGCGCGGCGGACGACGATCGGTCCGGTGAGTACGGTCGTGCAGCTCAGCTTGCCCAGGAGGGACGACTCGACGAACAGGTTGTGGACGGTCTCGACCTCGCGGACGCGGTCCAGCCCGTCGATGAAGAGCGACACGCGCTTGCCCGACGACTGCACCTCGGCGATCAGCGCGTTCACCGCGGCGAGCATGTCCTGCACCCGCTCGTCCTGGTCGGTCGCCCGCTGCCAGCGCCCGATGGGCAAGCTCCACTTGCCCGTGCCGGCCACGGCCGCGAGCGCGGTCGCGGTCGCCGCCGCCCCGCCGTCCAAGACGCCGCCCACCAGGACGGTGACGGACTTCGCGAGCTGCGCGACGTCGAAGGTCGGACCCGCCTTGTCGTCGGCGAAGCGCCCACGCGCCCTGGCCAGGCGGTCGGTCGCGTCCCCCGACCAGCGGTGCCCCCGCGCCTCCGCCGCTCGATAGAGGTGCAGGCCAACGAGGAACACGACCTCCCACGGCTGCACGTGATCGAGGGCGCTGCGGTCGCCGACCTTGTCCAGGAAGTGCTGCCACAGGTCGACGACGACGACGAAGTCACGCTCGGTGCGGGCCTCGGCCAGTTGGAGGAGCTCGGTGGACTTGCCCGTGCCGACGGTGCCCACGATGAGAAAGCGCTTGTCGCCGAAGGGACGATTGAGCGCGGGGCGAATCTGGTCGGCCGGGTTGTAGGGGCGCGCGACCCGCCAGTCGGGGTGGGCGAGAGAGATGGGCTCCTCGGGATCGAAGCGTGCGTGAATCTGGGCCCAGTCGGTCTTCATCGCTGCGCTCGTCGTCCTGACCGCGACCCCCGGTGCACGAGGTCGGGGGCATCATGCCCGATGCACGCGCCGGCGTCACGCGCGGGGTCCGAGTCGGGTCTGCTCACGAGCCTCCGGGGCATGGCGCGCCGTGGGCGCAGGGTCAGCCGAGGTGGCGCGTCCGCATCACCTTCGCCGTCGCGCCTCGTGGTCTGTGCCTCGGGCAGCAGCACTTCGCCTGGGTGGCCGAGGCGCGCGGTCGCCGCCGCCGGCGCCTGCGCCGACTCCTCGGGGTCATCGTCCTCGCCCCGCGTCCGCCGACGGCCCCGCGCTTCGGGCGTCGGGCGCGGCTTCGAGCCGACGCGGCGAGCCGCGGCGCGACGCTCGACCCGGCGTGGCGCCGGCGTCGTCGGGCATCGTGCCTCGTCGTTGCAGCCAACGCGCGACTGTCCAGCAGGCCATCGCCCAGACCGCGCCCATCGCCCAGCCGGCCAGCACGTCCGTGGGCCAGTGCACGCCGAGGTAGACCCGGCTGAAGCCCACCAGCAGGGTCACGGCGGTCGCCCAGCCGATGATGTAGAGCTTGATGGCGCGGCGGGGATGAAGCTGCGCGAGCAGCACCCCCAGCGTCAGCCAGACGACGGCGCTGAGCATCGAGTGTCCGCTGGGGAAGCTGGCGGTGTGGACGGCCATGCCATGGGGCACGAGGTCCGGCCGCGGGCGGTCGAAGCCCAGCTTCAGCGCGGTGCTCAGCAGCTGCCCGCCGGTCACGGCCACCAGCACCAGCAGGGCGGCCTGGCGGCGGCGGGTGGCCAGCAGGTAGCCGATGGCCGCGAGGGCGACGCCGGTGAGGATGGCGAGGCCGCCGAGGGCGGACAGATCACGGACCAGCTCCTCGAACCAGAGCGGGCCGAGGGGATCGTCGGGGGCGCCGGCGGTGCGCAGCGCCAGCAGGAGGGCCTCGTCGAAGCGCTGGGCCTCGCCTTCGAGGACCTCGTCGGCCACCTCGACGAAGAACCAGACGCCGCCGGCCATGAGCGTCAGGAGCGCGAGCGTGGTGAGCTCGACGCGCTCGCGTACCTGGGTGACGATCTGAGCCGCGCGGGACATCGGCGGCCTCAACCGGCGTCCGGGCGAAGGGGCTCGGGGGGGGAGCGATGCGCGGAGAGTGACTCGGCGAGCTCGACGTGCGGGGGGCGTGCGTGCATCGATGTTCCTCCTCGTGGCGGCCGATGGCGCAACGCGCGTGCCAGGCCTGGGCCGCGCGGTGGGGCGCCGGAGCGGGGCACGATCGGTCACCCGGTGGCGAGGGTGGGGCGGGAGAGGCCGCCCACGGTCGACGCGCCGGCCACCGCGCGACGCGGCCGATCGGCCTGGGCGTTGAGCGCGCGCAGCCTTCTTTGCGTCCGGCGGCGCCGGCCGTCAGCATGCGCCGCTCTGCGTGAGCTCGCCGCTCACCTGCTACGAACAGGATCCCCGCTCCGCATGCGCATCCCCGCCGGCCTCGCGCCGTTGATCGATCAAGGCATCATCCAGCACGTCGTCCGCCCGCTCCTCAGCGGCAAGGAGGCCCAGGTCTACCTCGTCGTCTCCGACGGCGAGTACCGGGTGGCCAAGGTCTACAAGGACGCCCAGCAGCGCTCGTTCCGGCAGCGCGCGGGCTACACCGAGGGCCGCCGCACCCGCAACTCGCGCGACCAGCGCGCGGTGGCCAAGGGCAGCCGCCACGGCAAGCAGCGCGAGGAGGCCGCGTGGCGCTCGGCCGAGGTGGACACCATCTACCGGTTGCGCGCGGCGGGCGTGCGCGTGCCCGAGCCCTACTACTTCCTCGACGGCGTCCTGGTGATGGAGATGGTGCAGGACGAGGACGGCGAGCCGGCCCCGCGCCTCGCCGAGGTCGAGATGGACGCCGTCACCGGGCGAGCGGTCTTCGACCACCTGATGGGTGAGGTCGTGAAGATGCTGTGCGCCGGCGTGGTGCACGGCGATCTGTCCGACTTCAACATCCTGGTGGGCACCGACGGGCCGGTGATCATCGACTTCCCGCAGTCGATCGACGCCGCGCAGAGCCAGAACGCCCGCACGATCCTGCTGCGCGACGTGAACAACCTGAACCGCTTCCTGCTCGGCTTCGGCGGCACGCCGCCGCCCCTGCGCCACGGCCCCGAGATGTGGGATCTGTACGCGCGCGGCGAGCTGCGGCCCGACACGGTGCTGACCGGCTATCACCTGCCCTCGGAGGGGCGCGTGGACGTCGACGCGCTGCTCGAGGTGCTGGCCGAGGACGAAGAAGACGAGCTGCGGCGCCGCGCCAGCGCGCGCTGAGGCCGGATCAGAACATCTCACCCACGCACACCCGCGGGCCGGGGTGGTCGAAGGTGACCTCGAGGTCGCCGAGGCGCGCGGTGTAGGTGCCCGGATCCAGATCGGCCAGGCACCGCGCGAAGCCGCCGCCGCTGCAATCGGGCGTGCAGCCGGGCGCGTCGACGATGGGCGCGAGGCAGAAAGTCGCGTCCACCTCGAGATCGGCCCCGGCGGGCGTCACGCGGCAGAAGATGTCGACGCGGCGCGTGCAGCTCGACGAGAAGCAGCCCCGCGGCATCACCTGCACCGCCACGCGCCCCTCGGCGTCGCCCTCGGCGCACAGCACGCCGGGCGGCGCGGCCTCGCTGTCCTCGCAGGCGGCGGCGGGCTCGCAGGGCTGCGTGTTGCAGATCGGCCAGCCGCTCGGGACGCAGGTGCTCGGGAAGATCAGACGGCGGCCGGAGTGAGGCTCGTGGGCGCAGGTCTCGGCGGCGCCGCAGCCCAGACCGGCGGTCATGCAGCCGCCGTACTCGGACATCCAGCCGTCGTAGTCGTCGATGCACAGCGGCGCGACGTCCGCCCCGCGGATCGGCGTGCAGTCGGCGTCGGCTTCGCACGCGGCCTCGTCCAGCAGGGCGCAGGGATCGCCGCCCCAGGCGGGATCGGGCGTCGAGCCGCAGCGGCCGGCCTCGCAGGTGGGCACCTCGGGCGCGCAGTCCCGGGCGGTGCACTCGACGCCCGCGCAGTCGGATGGGCCGAGCGCCGCGCGCGCTTCGTCCTCGAAGGCGGCGTTGACCGAGACGACGTGGCCGCTGTTGCAGTGATCGCAGCACTCGGCTTCGAAGACGACGCAGTCGGCGGGACGCTCGCAGGCGAACCAGGCGTCGGGCGGGCCGGCGTCGGCGGGCGTCGCGTCGGTGGGGGCCGCGTCGGTCGGGGTGGCGTCGGCGGGGGCCGCGTCGGTCGGGGTGGCGTCGGCGGGGGCCGCGTCCGTCGGCGCTGCGTCCGTCGGCGCCGCGTCGCGGCCCGGGTCGTCGCTGTCCTCGACGCAGCCCAGGGCGAGGATGAGCGTCCAGGGCAGCCAGCGCAGGATGGATCTCACGAGGGCCTCCTCTCGAGCCGTGCAGGCCAACAGTGCACGCGGAGTGGACGAGCGCAACCGGGTGCAGGTCGCCGGACCCCGTCGGCCGGTGGGCGTGCGCGGTCGGGCCGCCCGGCGGCGCCCCGGCTCGGCGAGCCGGTCGGGCGGACCCGGCGACACGCCGCGACGGGTAAAGCACCAAGGGGGGCTCCCATCGGTCTGTCGGGCGTGTCGCATTTGGGTTCGATGTGCTATCCGTCGCGGGACAGCGACTGGCCTGGGGGGTGCGGCGTGAAGACCTGGAGGTGGCGCTGTTTCTGGACGGGATTGGCGGCGCTGGCGACGCTCGCTTGCGACGACGGCGGCGATGGTGAGGCGCCCGATCCCTGCGCCCAGGTCGAGTGCGCCATCGACGAGAGCTGCCAGGCGGGTGCCTGCGTCCCCCGCCGCCGGCTGGACGCCGCCGTCGACGGGGCTGACGTTGGGCCCGGCGACGCGGCCGCCGCGGTCGACGCGGAGACGCAGCCGATGGACGCCGCGGTGCGGCGGGATCGGGGCACCGACGGCGCGGCGGACGCGGCGCCGCGCCGGGATCTTGGCGCCGACGGCGCGGTCGACGCTGGGGTGCTCGACGGCGGCCCGCCCGAGGTCGACGCGGCGCTCGACGCCGGCGCCGACGCGCTGGGGCTCGCTGATCGCGGCGCCCCGGACGCCGCGGCGGACGCCACCCCGGATGGGGCGCCCGACGGCGGTCCGTCCTACGACGGCGCGACCGACGCCGCGCCGCCCACCGACGCGGCGCCGGACGCCGAGCACCAGGCCGACGCCGCCTGCGTGCCCGCGGTGGAGCGATGCAACGGCGTCGACGACGACTGCGACGGCGTGGTCGACGAGGACGCGGTCGAGCCGGGGCAGGGCTGCGTCGCCGGCCTCGGGGCCTGCGCCGCCGAGGGCCTGCTGGGCTGCTTCGAGGGCCAGGTGGCCTGCGACGCCGTGCCCCTCGTGGGCGGGGCCGAGACCTGCAACGGCCTCGATGACGACTGCGACGGCGAGACCGACGAGGACTTCCCGACGCTGGGCTCGGCCTGCGACGTGGGCGAGGGCGCGTGCCGGCAGACGGACGTCGTCGGCTGCGTGGACGGCGCGGCGGCCTGCCTCGCCGAGCCGCTGCCCGCCTCGGACGAGGCCTGCAACGCGGTGGACGACGACTGCGATGGCGCGGTCGACGAGGACTTCGAGCTCGGCGTGGCCTGCGCGGTCGGCGAGGGCGCGTGCCGCGCCGAAGGCGCGCAGGTGTGCGCCGACGATCTCGCGGGCGTCGTCTGCGACGCGACGCCCGGCGAGCCGTCCGACGAGATCTGCAACGCGGTGGACGACGACTGCAACGGCGCGGTGGACGACTTCGTGCCGCAGCTGCCCGCGCACTGCGGGGCCTGCGATCGCGCGTGCGGCTTCTCCAACGGCGTCGCCGAGTGCGCCGACTCGACCTGCGTGCTGGCGCGGTGCGCGCCCGGCTGGCTGGATCGCGACGGCGACAGCGAGAACGGCTGCGAGGCGCGGTGCCTGGGCACCGATCCGCCGCGCGAGATCTGCGACGGCTTCGACAACGACTGCGACGGTGAGGTCGATGGCCCCGCCGTGTGCGCGGACGCGTTCGGCTTCTGCGCGGCGCGCGCCCGCGTGACCGAGGATTGGCTGTGCGAGTCCTTCCTGCCCGGCGGCCTGGATCGCTTCTGGCCCTTCTCGGCCGCGCTGCCCGGCGACGTCGTGCCGATCGAGCGCGACCGCGCGTACGTCGGCGGGGAGGGTGAGCCGGGCGCGGGGGGCGGACACACCACGCGCATCCGGCTGACCGGGCCGGCCTGGCGGCTGAGCTTCCAGGTGACCTGGGGCGACACGGCGGTGGGCGTCGGTGTGTTCGATGGCAACGCTCGGCTGGAGGGCGTCCCGACGAACCCCGGCTTCGGCTACGGCCTCGCCGTCGAGCCGACCGACGGCGGGCCCGCGCTGGTCGTCCGGGTGTGGCCGGCCGGCACGGTGGTCGCGCAGGCGTCGGCGCCGCAGCTCGCCGACGGGGCGGCCTGGCGGGTGGAGGGGGCGCGCGACGCCGAGGGTCGTTGGCGGCTGGCCGTCGCGGGGCGGCGACTGGATCTCGCGGTCGACGAGGCGGACGACAGCGTGCCGCAGGTGGATCGGCTGACCGTGTTCGCCCAGGCGACGGCGCCCGGCGCTGGCAGCACGCTCGACGACGTGGTGATGGAGGTCGACCGGGACGCGGACGGCCGCTACCCGCCCGAGGACAACTGTCCCGGCGTGTTCAACCCCGATCAGCTCGACGGCGACGAGGACGGCGTGGGCGCGGCCTGCCAGGATCGCGACGGCGACGGCGTCGAGGCGGCCGATCTCTGCCCGGTGACGCCCGACCCCGCGCAGGCCGACGCCGACGGCGACGGCGTGGGCGACGCGTGCGACCACGACGGGCTGCAGCTGCTGGTCGGGGGCGGGCACGCGCAGGCGGTCACCGCCTGGACGGTCGATCCGGTCAGCGGCGTACGGCGGCGACTGTTCGCGGCGCCGGCGGATCGGTCGGGTCTGGCCGCCAGCCCGGTCGACGGGCGGCTGGCGTGGGTCACCGATCAGGTCGTCGAGGTCGCCGGGCAGGACGGGGACGCGCCGACGCCGGTGATCCTGGGCGGGGCCAGGCCGACCTGGCTCGCCGACGGCTTCCTGCTGTTCGAGCGCGAGGGGGCGCTGTGGACCGTCGGCGCCGAGGGGGCGGACGCGGCGCCCTTCCTCGAGCCCGCAGCGGGCGAGACGCTGCGCGGGCGCCCCGTGCGGGGTGGCACGCAGGTCGCGGTGGTCCGCGCCCACGCGGGCGGCGCCGATCTGACCACCTACGACCTGGTCGGTCGGGTGGTGGACGGGCCGCACCTGCTGCCGCTGCTGCCCGGCGACCCGCTGCCGTGGGTGGACCGCCACCCGACGGCCGACGACGACTACCTGGTGGCGTCGACCGGGGGCGAGCTGGTGGGCGTCGGCGTGCTGCATCCGGCCGACCTGCGCTTCACGCCGCTGGACGACGTGCCCGCCGAGGCCGCGCTGTACGACGCGGTGGGGCGCACGGCGTACGCGCTGCGCGCCTCGGCGGACCTGCGCAGCCTGGTGTCGCTGGACGTCGAGTCGGGCGCCGTCGGCGTGCTGGTGCCGTGGATCGCCGATCTGCAGCCGGCGACGCTGTCCTGGGTGCGCCCGGCCGACCCGGTTCCGCCCCTGGACGCGGACGGCGACGGGCTGCACGACGACAGCGACCGCTGCCCGACGCGCGTCCGCGCGGCGGACGACCTGGCAGGACCTCGAGACGTCGGCGGCGCCCCGGGCGCCGACCGGGCGAACGGCCAGTCCCTTTCTCTGCAATGGATGGGCACCGAGCTGTTCGTCAGCCAAGCGAGCGGTGCGGGTGGGTACTACGCGCTGGCTCGGCTCGACGCGCGCCGGTCGACCGGCTGGACCCAGTACTTCGCCAGCTTCTGCTGCTCGGCGAACTACGCCGCGGCGGCCGCCTTCAGCGATGGGCGCGATTATGGCTTCGCTTACGCCGCCGGCGGCAGCACCACCTTCCGGACCTACGCGCGCTGGCTGAGCGACGAGATCGACCTGGGGCCCGCCATCCCGCTCGGTGACACACCACCGGGGCGACCGTGGGCCACTTGGCGCGGGGACGCCGCGCAGGTCATCGCGCCCCAACCGGATCTCTTCCGCGTGACCCGAGCGGGGGAGGTGATCGAGCGTCGCGAGCCGATCGCCGCGGTGCCCTGCGCCCTCGTCGCCGTGGCCGAAGGCGCGGAGCGGCTGGGCATGCTGTGCATCTCGGGCAACGGCGGCAGCTTCTCCGCGCTCGACCTCGACGGGGCCCCGGTGGGCGAGCCGGGGGCGTTGTTCCGCACCGACCGCACCCAGTCGCTGTCCGTGACCGCGGTCGGCGACGGCTTCCTCGCGGCGGCCATTGACGCTGGAGGGCAGGGTGGGCTGCGGCTGCGCAAGTACAACCTGCAGGGCGTGCCCCTCGGCGGCACCCTGACGCTGGCGGCGGCGGAGCGGGTGGCGTTGGCGACCGGCCCCGACGGTCCCGTCGCCGTGTGGTACGGCGAGCGCGGCGGGATCACCGGCACGTGGTTCGCGGGGCTGAGGCTGGACGGGCGGCTGGCGATGCGCCCGGTGCAGATCGGCGGCACCTACACCCAGGGCAGCGGCGTCGCGCTTACCTGGGACGGTGAGGCGTGGACCGTGGCCTGGAAGCGCAACAACCCGCAGCAGCTGGTGCTGGCGCGCGGCCTGTTCCACTGCGAGCCGCGCGGGCGCGACACGCCGTGAGCCCGCCGCCACGGCGCCAGCTCGGGGTGTGCGCGTTTCGACTTGCATAGAGAGTGCTCGCTCTCTATGTTGAGCCCGTCCAGCTCACGAGGGACGGTGCCTCATGCGATACGACCTGATCCTGGCCGGCGGTACGGTGTTCGACGGCGGCGGGGGCGAGCCGGTGGTGGCGGACGTTGCCATCGCGGGCGGCCACGTCGCGGCCATCGGGACGAACCTGCCGCGGGCCGAGGCGGCGCGGGTGATCGACGCGACGGGCAAGTGGGTGACGCCCGGCTTCATCGACAACCACACGCATTACGACGCCGAGCTGCTGGCGGCGCCCGGGCTGAGCGAGTCGGTGCGCCACGGCGTGACGACCGTGAACGTCGGCTCGTGCTCGCTGGGCACCGTGCTGAGCGATCCCGAGGACGCGGCGGACGTCTTCTCGCGGGTCGAGGCGCTGCCGCGGCCCTTCGTGCTCGAGACGCTGAAGCGGCACAAGACCTGGTCGACGCCCGCGGGCTACGCGGCGGCGGTGGACGCGCTGCCGCTGGGGCCGAACGTCGCCTGCTACCTGGGCCACTCGGACCTGCGCGTCGCCACGATGGGTCTGGGCCCGGCGACGGACGCGAAGGCGCGGCCGACGGCGGCGCAGATGAAGGCGATGGAGCGTCACCTCGAGGACGCCCTCGACGCCGGCTTCCTCGGCTTCTCGAGCATGACCAACCCCTGGGACAAGGTGGGCGGCGATCGCTTCCGCAGCCGCCGCCTGCCTTCGACCTACGCCACCTGGGGCGAGTACCGGCGCTTCCACGCCATCCTGCGCCGGCGCG
>JAUHXL010000575.1 GCA_030426945.1 bacterium | reverse complement strand
CTGGCTGGTCGAGGCGACCCGCGCCGTGCGCGACCAGGGCTACTGGCTCGGCGCCACCGACGCCGAGGTCGAGGGCGAGGTGCGATGGCTCGACGGCCGCCCGGTCGACCAGGGCTGGCTCGAGGGCGAGCCCAACGACGCCGAAGGCGGCGAGGACTGCGTCGAGCTCATCAGCGAGCCCGGCGGCCTCAACGACCTGCCCTGCTGGGCCGGCGCCGGCTTCGTCTGCGAAGAGTAGGCCGGCGCCGCCGAGCTCAAGGCATGACGCGGCGGCTGCTGCGCAGCGCGGCCTCGTCGCGGGGCGCGCGCCGCGGCCCCGGCGGCAGGCCCGGCGCCATCAAGAGGCCCGTCGTGGCGATGGCCTGCGCCTGCGTGTCCGCCACCGCGAACTCCATCGACGGCACCACCTGCGACTCGAGCTGCACGTACCGGCGCCAGGGCGGGATCCACGCGTTCAGCGCGGCGCCGAGCGCTGCGCCATCGGGCGCGGCTCCGGCCAGCCCCGGCGGCAGCCAGACGGCGCGCTGCCCTGCGAAGGGAGGATCCGCCCGGCCGTCGAGCTCCACGCCGTACACGCGCGTGCGGGCGGCGTAGGCCACGCCGCCGATCACGCCGTACAGCGGGATGCCCGGCACCGCGCAACGGCCAGTGGAACGACTCTGGGCTGTGACGTCCGGCTCGGCGGCCTGTGCGAGTCCCCCTGCGATCCGTCCAGGGTCGACGCGGACCGCGATGGGGCGCACGGTTGCGGCGCAGACTGCGACGACGGCGATCCTGGGGTGGGGCGCTGCGACGAGTGACGCGCGCCGGGACGGCGCTCGCCACCCACCAATCTGCGGTCCGACGTCGTCGAGGCAGACACCGTCGGGCCGAAGCCCTCCAACTCCACCCGGCGTCGTCGGCCGTCGGGGCGCGCGCCGGTCAGGGGTTGCAGCGCGCGTCGGCGGTGCCCGCGAAGGCGCCCAGATCGCTGACGCAGGCCTCGGCCCCGCAGGTGGGCTCGTCCGCACAGGCCAGGCGCCCGGCGTCGACGCCCAGCGCACCGTCGCTCAGCCGGTAGTCGCCGCCGGCCGGCTCGAAGCCCGGCGCGCCGCGCAACAGATCGAGCGCGCTCACGTTCGACACGTCGTCGCCGGCGGCGACGTCCGGGATCGCGAGCAGCGTGGTGTCGAGGGTGAGGTCGACGGCCGCGTTACCGGCCGCGTTGAGAGCCGCCAGCGGGCCCGGGGTGGCGATGATCGTGTCCACGACCGTGGCGGCGGCCCCGGCGTCCACCCGAATGCCCACGCCGCCGGCTTGAAGATCGGCGACGGTCGCGCGGTGCAGGGTCAGCGTGCTCGCGCCGCTCACCCGGATCCCCGACGCCCCCCGTCGAACGTCGGTGATCAGCGCGCGCTCGACGAAGGCGCCCGGAGCGTCGACGAGCCTCACCCCCTCCCCGGGCGCGTCCGGGCCGTCACCCTCGCCCGCGCCGCCCACCACGTCGTCCACGCTGAGCCCGACCACGCGCGCTCCGGTCGTACCGTCGAGCACGAGCCCCCGGGCCGCGCCACCGCCGCCGTCGACGAA
This sequence comes from bacterium, assembly GCA_030426945.1. GTDB lineage: Bacteria > Myxococcota_A > Bradymonadia > UBA7976 > UBA1532 > JACKDN01. Next base: position 3,047 of record JAUHXL010000575.1, on the reverse strand, counting down.
GCGCCCCACGCGGCCCACGAGACCGGTCACCCTCGCGTCGGCGATCCGCACGTCCGCGCCGCCCTGCACCCAGATCCCGTCGGCTCGCCCGCCGTCGCCGCCGCCGCCGGCGGACGCACGGTAACCGCCCGAGCCGCCGCTCAACGTCTCCACCTGCACGTCGTGCAGCTCGATCGAGTCGGTGTCCGCCAGCCAGACGCCGATCGCGGCGCCCCCGGGTGTGTGCGTCCCCGAGTCGACGGCGGATCCGCCGACGAGTCCCGTGATGTCGATGTGGCTGACGCGCACACCCGACGACGCACGCACCAACAGGCCCACCGACGTGAAACCGCTGGCCTCGATGTTCGAGCCGTGCACCGGATCGCCGCCCATCAACCGGAGGTCCTCGACCTCGCCGCCCGCGCAGCCCCAGAGCACCATTCGTGCGGTGAAGCGCTCGACACCGAAAGCGAACGGGGTCGCCGGCGTGTCGACCATGACGTCGCGGGCCCGACAGTCGGCGCCGGTCAGGTAGACCATCGGCGCCCCCTCGACCCACATCGATTCCAGGCGCGCTTGCGCGACACTCTCGCCGAAGTACGCGCCCAAGGCCGCCCCGTCCCGGCCATCGCGGGCCGTCCCCGTCGCCTTCGCCCCCGGGATCAGATCGACGAACGACGCGCCGACGATCACGGTGCCCGTCGTCCCGACGTCGAAGTGCAAGCCGACGCCGCTGCCGCCCGAGCCCTCGACGGGATGGTTGAACGGCGATCCATTCGAGCCGGTCGCGTCACCGCCCACCAGCCCGGCCGCCGTAATGCCCCGCAGGGTGCAGTCGGCGGCGTCGCGCAGGTGGAACCCGCGGCCCCAACCCCCGCGGCCGCCGGCGCCGCCGCGCGAGCGAGGACCCCCTCGACCGCCCCGTACATCCTCGACGGACACGTCGAGCAGAAGCGCGCCGCGTGCCCCATCGAGCGAAACACCGGCGGCGTTGCCACCACCGGCGCCCTCCGCGACGGCGTCGCGTCCGCGCTGACCCACCGCACGCACGCCGTAGAGCTGGGCGTCGCCTCCTCGAACGAGGATGCCCGTCTCGCCGCCGCTGACCGTCAGGCTCTCGACCGTCACGCCGTCGGCGTCGATGGTCAGCGTGGCGCCCATCCCATCTGGGGCGCTGAGAACCGAGCGGTCGGGATCCTCGCCTCGCACCGTGATGCCGGGCTGGTCGATCACGATCCGCTCACGCAGCGTCGTCGACGCGATCGTGATGACCTCGGTGCCTTGTCGGTCCGCCGCGGCCGCCAGCGCCTCGCCCAAGGTCGCGAAGACGTCCGGGCCGGGCGCCTGAAGGGGATCGACGCGCAGCATGGTGCCGATGCGCAGCGCCTCGCAGCCGTTCGCCGGATCGCGATCCGCGTCGAGGAAGTCGTCGTCGCACCGGGCGATCGCGCACGCCCCGGCGACGCACGCGGCGGTCGCGTTGTCCAGATCGCACGTCGCGCCGCAGGCGCCGCAGTTCTGCACGTCACCGGCGAGGTCGAAGCCCTCGTCGACGGCGCCGTCGCAGTCCTGATCGGCGCCGTCACACAGCTCGGCGCCGTCCATCTCGCACTCACAGCCGTTGGTCGCGACGCCGTCGACGTCGACGAAGCCACCGAGGCACTCGGCGCGGCAGACGCCGCCCTCGCAGGTGCCGTCGGCGTTGGCCGGGTGGCAGGCCTGGTCGCACGCGCCACAGTGATCGAGATCGGTGAGGATGGGCACGCACCGCCCGTCACACCGACGCTCGACCGCCATGCAGGCGACGAACATGTCGGGGGCCGCGTCGGGCATCGCGTCGGGCATCGCGTCGGGCATCGCGTCGCCCGCGTCCGGCATCGCGTCGCCCGCGTCCAGCGTCGCGTCGCCCGCGTCCGGCGTCGCGTCGCCCGCGTCTTCGAGGGCGATCAGGACGTCCCCCATATCCATTGTCGTGTCATCGGCGTCCGGCATCGCGTCGCCCGCATCCAGCATCGCGTCGCCCGCGTCTTCGAGGGCGACCAGGACGTCGCCCATGTCCATGGTCGTGTCTTCCGCGTCCGGCATCGCGTCGCCCGCGTCCGGCATCGCGTCGCCCGCGTCCGGCGTCGCGTCGCCCGCGTCCGGCATCGCGTCGCCCCCGTCCAGCGCCAGGTCGGGCACGTCCGGACGCGCATCGGGCAGCGGATCCATGTCGCGCATCGACGTGTCGAGCTCGGTCCCCTGATCCGGCAGCGCGGCGTCCTCCTGCGGCCCCCCGTCGGGCGCGGTGGCGTCCAATTCGGTCGCGGCGTCGCGACGCCCCGGACCCCCATCGACCAGCCCGCCGTCGGCGGCCGGTCCCTCGTCCGCCCTCGCCCCCAGGTCCGCCACCGATCCGTCTTCCGTCGGCGGCACCGCGTCACGGTGGGCGTCCGTCCCGGGCGAGGCGCCATCCAACACCGCGTCGGGCGACGCGTCCGCGGGGTCCCGCGACGGAAAGTCCGTACACGCGCTCAGCCAGAGAACGGGTAGCAGGCTATAGAGGACCCACCGACGCGTCATGCGCAACTCCCTCACCAGCCGCTCGGCACCGTGAAAGGTCGAGCACTCAGAATGCCTGCGTTCCGAGACGAGCGCCACCCAACGAGCAGAGCGTTCGGCCGCGGCCCGAACCACGTCCGCCACCGGCATCATGGTGGAGTCGACACCGAGGCCGATCAGGCCCGTGGACGCCCGAGCGCGGACGCATGCGCCGGCCGAGCGGACGAGGTCCTTGGTGACGTGGCCCAGCCGGGCTCACGAGAGGTCGATCAGCTCTCGTGGCTGGCCAGGGTTCGACCGGTCGACCTCGGCGCCGAATCACTCGTCGGCGCCGAGGGTTCACTTGTGTTCCTCGCGGATCCACTCGATGGTGGCCTCCTCGATGCCGGTGTCCCAGTCGCCGTCCTTCACCTGCGGACGAGCTGGCCTGGCTGGTCGAGGCGACCCGCGCCGTGCGCGACCAGGGCTACTGGCTCGGCGCCACCGACGCCGAGGTCGAGGGCGAGGTGCGATGGCTCGACGGCCGC
>JAUHXL010000047.1 GCA_030426945.1 bacterium | reverse complement strand
ACAGCGGCCTGCCCAGCGCGTGCATCGCGTAGTAGTTGGCCGTCAGCTCGAGCGCCTGGAAGGTGCCGTCGAGGCCCGCGCCGTAGTTGTGCGACGAGCCGGCCCACTCCATGACCTGCCGCGGGTGGCAGGACACGCACGATTGCGGATCGTCCGCCGGCATCTGTTGAGGGAGCGAGGCGTCGGGATCGCCCCGCTCCGGTTCTTCGCCGTCACACCCGATCACCGCCAGCCCAGCCAGGCCGAGCAACCACCACCACCGCTTCATCGTCTACCCCCCGCGGCGCGCAGTTCAGAGCGTGCCTTGCAGCTCCAACCGCACCGCATGGAACGGCTCCACCCAGCGGGCGAAGACCGTCGAATCCCGTGCGAACTCATAAGAGGCGCGCACGGCGGTCCATTCCGTGAACGTCCACCGGGCGTCGATCCCGATGCCCCCGGCCAGCTCGTCGGTGTCGTCGATGAACCGGTTCCCGAGCACCCAGATCTCCTGATAGGCGTTCACCCCCGCGCTGAAGATACGGGTGCCCAGGATTCGGTTGCCAACTCGACGTCGGCCGCGCGCGTAACGCACCGCCCCGCTCATCTCGTGCGCCACCCGCTCGGCGCCCGCGGCGGGGTCCGCGAAGTGCGCCTCGCCCGCGCGATCATAGCGGGTGCCGCCGTAGCGCACCTGCAGCTCCAGGCCCTGCTGCGGATCGAAGGGCACGTCGTAGTAGCCGCCCAGCCCCCACCGCGTCTGATCGGCGTCGTAGGGGGTGCGGACCTCGTCGTCGGCCTGCACGACGCGCACGCCGGCCTCCGGCACGAGCACGAAGCCGTCGGCGATCTCGAGCTCGAGCACCGCCTGCGCGTCCGTGTAGGGCTGCCGGTCGGGGATGTTCAGCCGCAGGGCCTCGTAGGTCGTGCGGCGATCCCGCCGCTCGAGCCCCCGGCCGGCGGCGATGTCGTAGGTCAGGTCGCGCCCGATCTTCTGGTCGACGTCCACCAGCAGCGCCGAGCGCCCGAAGGCCCAGCGCAGCCCGGCCCGCAGGTGGCTGAGCTCGGGCGCCACCAGCGAGGCGCGCAGGCTGAGCAGCACGTCGCGCGTCGCGTCCCAGTAGGCCCCCACCTCGGCCAGCTGCACCGTGTAGTCGACCGTCTCCTCGCCCCCGGTCAGCAACGCCGCGTCGCGGTCGATCAGCGTCAGCTCGCGGGTGAAGAACAGGTACTCGCCGCGGAGGGTGAGGCCCTGTCGGCCGCCCAACGCGTAGGCCACGTCCAGACCCGCCAGCACGCCCGGATCGTCCTGGATCTCGTTGTAGACCGCGGCGCGGCGCCCGCCGCGCACGGCCACGGACAGCGCGCCGTCGTCGTAGCCGAGGGTGGCCCCGTCGAAGGTGACGCCCAGCGGCCCGCCCCAGTGGAACTGGCGCCCGGCCCGCAGGTGCATGTGCTGCAGCGCGCCCTGGGTGCCGAACCCGGCCAGCTCGGCGTAGGCCAGGTGCAGCGCCAGCAGGCGCGCGTCGCCGTAGCTGTGCAGCACGGTCGGGTGGCCGATGGTCTCGTCCACGCCCGGCTCGCCGCCCAGATCCAGCCGCAGCTGGCCCAGCAGGTAGGAGTTGAGCGGCCCGTAGCCCAGCCCCCGGGTGCCCAGGGCGAGGCCGACGTCGAGGAACTGCGTCGACTCGCGCAGGTTCGCGCCGGGATCGTTGTCCTGCAGGTCGGGATCACCGCTGGCGGCGCCGGTGACGTGCTCGAAGCCGATGTCCAGCCGACCGATGACGCTCTTCTGCGCCGCGGCCCCGGAGGCCCACAGCCCGACCGCCGCCCCCAGCGCCACCGCCAGCTTCCACCCATCGCCGCGCCGCTTCATCGGATCCTCCCGCGCAGGCCCTGCGTGGCCGCCCCGGTGCCCCCGAAGGCGCCGACGTGGCAGTCGATGCAGGTGCTCTCGAAGGTGTGGCAGGTCATGCAGGCGCGCGGGTTGAAGGCCGCCGCGCGATCATGCCGGGTCGAGAAATCGGGGCCGTGGCTCGGCGGCCGCTGCGCGTGGCACTCGCTGCAGCTGTCCACCTCGTGACAGGTGGCGCAGGCGATCGGATCGCGCGCGGCGTCGCGGCCGTGGGCCGTCGTGCGGAAGCGCAGGGTGTGCGAACGCGGCCGCATGACCGCGTGGCACTCCTGGCAGTTGTCGCGGGCCGAGCCGCTGAGCCCCTCGTGGCAGTAGCCGCACTTGGCGTCGGTGTCGCGGGCCGCCGCCTCGTGACGAACGCGGAAGATCGGCGTGTGGTCGTCGGGCTTCACGTTCGGGTTGACCGGCTTGACCGCGGGCGTGAGGGCCGGCGCCGCGTGCACGACGCCGGCGGGGGCCGCCGGGGCCAGCGTCGGCGCCGCCGCGGCGCCCGGCGTCAGCTGCGGCAGCAGATCGCGCAGCCGAGGCACGGCGTCGGTGGCCGTCTCGCCGGCGCCCTCGGGCGCGGCCTGGGCGAGCACGATGCGATCCCGCAGCAGCGCGGCCAGCGAGCCCCGGCCGCCCCCGGCGGGCGCCTGCGCGGTGTGGTTGCCGGGCAGCGGGTTCGACTCGACGTCGTCCTGGTGGCACACGCCGCACTGATCGATGCGGACGCGGTCCGGGGTGCGCTCGGGATCCTCGTGGCAGGTGGCGCAGGTGGCCATCGCCGGCAGCGTCACGTCGCTGGCCCGGGTGCTCTGCGCGACCGCGCCGTGGCAGGTGAGGCAGAGGATCGCGTTGCCTTGGCTGTCCACCCGGTGCTTGCCGTGGGTGAAGCGGATGTCGTTCTTCACGAACACGCGCGCGCGCCCGGGGCCCGCGGCGTCGTGGCAGGATCCGCAGTCGTCGAGGCTGGGCGCGCCCTCGGCGGCCTCGCCGGGCGCGTGGCAGGGCGCGCACTCCGCGTGCGTCGGGAAGGTCGCGTAGGGCTGCTCGGGGCCGCCCACCTGGTGGCAGTCGTCGCAGCGCAGCGCCGCGCCGTCCTTGCGCACCTTGGGGTCGGTCAGGTGCAGGTTGTGGTTGAAGGCCCCCACCAGCTCGGCCTGGCGCGCGCGCCGGGGGTACTCGCCGAGGGGACTGGCGTCGGCCATGAGCGGATCGACCGCCGTGTGGCAGACCTGGCACAGCTCGCCCGGCGGCGCCTTGAAAGCGTCCGCGTGGCAGCCGTCGCAGGGCGCGTGCTGGGCGTGGCCCGGCCGCACCGTCTTCCAGCCGGTGTCCGCCGACGAGGCGTGGCAGTCGCCGCAGAGCAGCGGCGCGCCGCCGTTCTTCTCGAGCAGCGCCGGCGCGCTGCCGAGGTGATCGGCGTGCAGGAAGCCCGCGACCCCCACGTGATCGGGTCCCTCACCCCGGACGATCTTTTGGGGGCAGCCCCACAGGGCACAGCCCAGGAGGATCAAGCCCACCGCTTCGAGTGCGCGTCGTTTCATGACTGTCCCGAGAGCTCGAGGAAGGACAGGTCGTCGCTCGGACCGGGCGACCACCCCTGCGGCTTGTCGACGAACTCCACGCCGAGGCCCTCGAGCCAGCGGGTGTGCGCGACCTTGCCCAACATGCAATAGACGTAGTGATTGGGGTACGTGCCCCCGTCCCCCAGGCCGTGCGCGGGGAAGCTGCTGCCCTCGCCCGCGCCGCCGCAGGGATCCACCTTCTTCGCCGCGGGGCCGCCCGGCTTCGCGTCGGCCTTGGCGTCCGCCTTGGGCGCCGACACCTCGAGGGTGATTGCGTCCGCGGTGACCGCGGTGGGGTTCGTGTTCAGGTGCAGGGTGATGCGCCCCGCGTCGACGAGCGCGGTCAGCTTGTCGACGTTCTTCTTGCTGGCCTTCGCGAAGCTGTCGCGCCGGTAGACCAGCCGCACCGTGTTGCTGCCGTTGTTCGCCTCGGCGACGCCGATGGCCACCTCGAGCGCCGAGTTGCCGCCGCCCACCACGCAGACGTGCTCGCCGTCGTGGCTCTCGGGGTCGAGGCAGGTGTAGCGCACCTTGTCCAGATCGGCGCCGGCGACGCGGCCGAGCGGGCGCGGCTCCCCGCCGCCCACCGCGAGGATGACCCGCAGCGCGGTGTACTCGCCCTTGGACGTGGTGATCTTGAAGCCGCGCGGCGGCTCGTCCGGCCCGGCGAGGGGCTCGACCTTCAGCACGCCCTCGCGGTAGCGCACGTCCACCGGCGTCTTCTCGAGGTGCTCGCCCCAGCGCTCGAGCAGATCCTCGCGCACGCAGTCCTCGATCCACAGCGGCCCGATGCGCTCGACCTCGGCCGGCTGGTTCTGCACCGGCTTGCCGAGGTGGAAGCTGCGGATGGTCTGCGCGAACTCGGACCCCTTCTCGAAGACCACCGCGGTCAGCCCGCGCTCGAAGGCGGTGACGCCCGCGGACAGGCCGGCCGGGCCCGAGCCGACGATCGCCACCTCCATCTGCAGCCCCGCCGCGGCCGCGGCCCCCGGCTGCACCCCGTCGAAGCGGATGTGCTCGATGGTGCGGGTGCCCAGGTTGATCGCGTTGCGCACCAGCGGCTTCCCGGCCGCCTCACCGATGAGGTACATGCCGCGCACGCTGGTCATGTAGTTCTTGTCGACGAAGGCGCGCCGCACCGTGGGCACGGGCGCGCCGGGCAGACGCCGGGTCAGCGCGCGGGGCTGACACACCTCGACGCAGGTGTTGCACTCGTTGCACGACGCGAAGTTGACGACCTTGGCGACCTTCTTGCCGGACTTGGTCACGACGATGTCGAGCACGTGGTAGGGGCACTCGTCGACGCAGGACCGGCTGCCGACGCACATGTCCTCGTCGATGTGCAGCAGCTTCTTGGGCGCGTCCGGCTCGGGATCGGCGACCTCGGGATCCGCGTCCGGGCGGGCGCGGTCGGCCACCACCCGGTGCAGCCCCAGCACCAGGAACAGCGGCGCGAAGAGCAGCATCGCCAGGCCGAGGCCGGTGGTGGGCCCGCCGGTGGCGGCGGCGCCGAAGGGGCCGGGGCCGGCGGCGGCCAGCGCCGGCGCGGGGCGCTCGTCGCCGTGCTCGAGGTGACAGGCCGTGCAGGGCTGGGCCTCGAGCGCGTCCACGCCGCCGTGACAGCGCAGGCAGCTGGCGGCGGCGCCGGCCTCGATCTCACCGGTCTGATCGGCGTTGGCGTGACAGCCGACGCAGCGATGATCGATCGCCTGGTGGATGCGGTGCAGGGTGTCGGTGCCGGCGGCGTCCCGCAGGGCCAGGATGCGGGCCGCGCCCAGCTCGGCGAAGGGCTTGGCCTCGAGCGTGAAGGGGCCGGGCGTCACCTTCTTCAGGGTGGCGTGGCGATCGGCGTGGCAGTCGGCGCAGCGCGCGAGCGCGAGCAGCTGCGGGGGCGCCTCGCCCTCCGGGTGCTCGACGTGGCAGCCGCGGCAGTCGGTGCCCACCGTGGCCGCGTCGGCGTGGGCCTTGCGCGGCGCGTGATCGGCGTGGCAGGCCTCGCAGTTCGTGATCGCGACGCCCGCGAAGGGCGTGTGGCAGCTGTCGCAGCCCGGCGCGGCGCCGAGGGCCTCCCGCGCCCGCGCCGCGAAGGCCGGGCTGTCGTGGGGAGCCGACACCGGCTGCTGGACGAAGCGACCGCCTGCCTCGTCGGCGCCCATCCACGCGACGCCGCAGCCGGCGAAGATCAGGCCGGTCAGCACCAGCAGCGGCCCGCGCCACGCGCGCTGCACGTCACCCGGTGGCACCCAGCGGATCTTCTTGCGCGGCGGCGTCTTCTCGGCCTCCGGCGCGTCGGACATGGCGCGCTGATCGTTGGGCAGCTTGGGCAGCGCCACGCGGAACATCGTCTGGAAGGGATCGGCCGACGTCAGGTCGAGCGCGAAGGCCTCCTGCGCCACGGCCGGGCGCGGCCGCGCGACGTCGAGCGTGCAGCTGAAGCCGTCGAGCACCACCGTCGCGCGGTGACCGCCGAAGGTGATCTCGTCGCCGTCGCGCAGGGCGTGGTCGACCACCCGGACGCCGTTGACCCGCACCCCCCGCTCCCCGGTGTCGACCAGGTGGAAGACCGAGTAGCGGTGGCGGATCTCGAAGTGCTGGCGATCGACGTCGTCGTGGTCGAGGAAGAGGTGGGCGTCCGGGTTGCGGCCCACGGTCAGCACCGGCTGCACCAGCACCTGACCATCGAAGACGTAGCGCGGCTGGGGCAGCGCGACCGTCGAGTTCATGTCGACCGCGTCCGCGTCGACGCCGGCCTCGCCGAACTCCATGACGGTCGCGCCCAGGCTGACCAGATCGCCGTGCCGCAGGCCCACCGGCCCCGCCGGCGGCGGCGCGCCGTTGATCGCCAGCGGGTTGCGCCCGCCGAGATCCTCGATCCAGGCGCGGCCCTCCTCGACGGTGATGCGCGCGTGCTGGCGCGACACCAGCGCGTCGAACAGCACGACGTCGTTGGCGTCCTCGCGGCCCAGCGTGGCCGTGCCCTGCCCGAGGAACACCACGCGGCCGGTGTGGGGCCCCGCGACGCAGCGCAGGCGAGGCCGCAGGATCAGATGGCGAGGCGGCGGCTCCGCGTCGTAGGCCAGATCGCTGTCGAGGACGACCGTGTCGGCCGGGCCCACCGTCGACCAGTCGGTCACCGCCGGCCCGCCGCCCTGCCGCTTGCGCGCCTCGGCGTAGGCCGACACCTGCGCGTGCAGGCCGGTGACGCCCTTCAGGGCCAGCGTCTCGTCCTGGCTCGCGGCGGCGCGGGGCTGGGGCGTCGCCGCGCGCTTCTCGGCCGCGCGCGCCGACGCCTCGGCGACCAGCCGGCGGGCGTCGGCGTCGGTCAGCCGGAGCGTCTGATCCACACCGGGCCCGGGGGGCGCGGCGGCGGCGGCGGGGGTCTGCGAGATGGTCGACAGCTCCCGCGTCAGCGCCTCGTCGGGCGCGCCGTACGCCGCCTGCAGCGACACCCCGCCCAGCTGCAGGATGCTGTCCTGCGCGACCAGCGCCTGGTGCTGCACGAAGGCGCCGTCGAGCAGGCAGTCCTGCCGCTCCGCGTCGGCGGGCTGCAGCGCGTAGCCCTCCTCGCCGCGCACCAGATAGGCCACCAGGCCCTGCACGCCCGGCAGGTGCACCGTGTGGGCGGGCTCGCCCCCGACGGTGGCCCACTCGCCCTCCACCTTGTAGCTGGCGCCGGCCCGCGGTCCGGCCACGACCAGCAGATGCAGCGCGCCGTCCCCGCCGGTCCAGTGGGCGACGTCGGTGTCCGCCGTCAGCAGGGGTGCGGTGGCCTCGAAGCCGATCAGGATGCGCGTGTTGCCCAGCCGCAGCACGTCGCCGGGCGTGAGCACCTCGGGCGCCTCGAGCCGCTGGTCGTTGACGAAGGTGCCGTTGCTGCTGCCCAGATCCGTGACCAGGAAGCCGGCCGGCACGCGCTCGACGACGCAGTGCTCCCAGCTCGCCTGGGGATCGTCGATGACCACCTCGCACTGGGGCGCCCGCCCGAGCGTGATCCAGCTGCCGCTCAGGCTGAGCGACTGGCCCTGCTGACGGCCGGTCTGGAAGACGAGATCGATCATGCCGCGCCCCCCAGGAAGGCCAGCACGGTGATCACGTGGGCCACCACCAGCGCCAGCAGGGCGGCGCTGATGCCGACGTGCAGCCCCAGCCAGGTGCGGCGGACGCCGTAGAGCCAGAGGCAGGCGGCGTAATCGACGAGGCGCACGTGATCGGCCGCGAGGCGCTCGAGGGCGCGCTGGGTGTCGGGCCCGAAGGCCTCGGCCCGCGCCTTGAGCCAGCCGCGGGCGGCCACGACGCGGGCGTCGTGGTCATAGCGGGCGCCGAAGCGCGCGGCGAGCGCGCCGGCCTGCTTGGGCAGGGCGCGGGCCACCGGGCGCGCGTCCTCGGGCAGCCCCACGAGCAGCTCGGCGACGCGCTCCCGCACCTGCCCGCGAGCCTTGCGCACGTCCTCCTCGACCTGCGCGTCGCCCTCGATGCGGGTGATGGTGCGCGGCATCCACTTGGCGAAGCCGACGCCGAAGAGGCCGGTGATCACCTCGGCCAGCGTCAGCGCCACGAGCGTCGCGGTCAGCGTGCCGCCCGGCCGCCCGTTGCTGTGCAGCGCGACGAGCACCAGCGCCAAGAGCCCCAGGTAGACGTGCACCCGGGCCCACACGAGGAAGCTGCCCAGCTGGGTGGGCAGCAGACGGCGGGCGACGCCCCCCTGGGCCGGGGGCTTGCCCGGGAAGCGGTTCAGCCGCCGGCGCGCCGCCAGCATCACCGCGCCGAGCATCGCCGCGAGGGCCCCGCCGCCCAACATCATGCCCGCGGTGCTCCAGGGCGAGTAGGGCCGCGGCGCCTGCCACCAGAGCCACCCGAAGCCCACCCCGACGAGCGCCACGATCAGCGGCGCGAGCACCTTGGACAGCTCGCGCCGCTTCTGGGCGTGGGTGTCGCCGACCGCGCGCTGCCCGGTCGCGCCCAGCAGCTTGCGCAGCTCCGCGTAGTAGCTGGTGGGCTCGATGCGCAGGATGGCCCCGGTCGGGCAGTTGTGGACGCAGTTCGCCTCGCCGTAGCCCGCGCACAGGTTGCACTTGTTGGCGATCTGGGCCCGCTCGACGCCGTCCACCAGCCGCCCGGGCGTCGGCACCATCGTGATGTTGTCGTAGGGGCAGCGCTGGGCGCAGCTGGTGCACCCGATGCAGTACTCCTCGATCACCACCTCGCCGCTCGGCAGGCGATGCACCGCGCCGGTGGGGCAGCCCACCATGCACTCGGGGTTCACGCAATGCCGGCACGAGCCGGGGATGAGCACCGTCTCGTGCTCGCGGGTGCGGCTCTCTTCGACCCGCCGCACCAGCTTCTTGCCCCGCCGGGTGACGCGCGCGTGGCCGTGCCGCGCCTGGCAGGCCCGCACGCAGTTGCCGCAGCGGATGCAGGTGTTGAGGTTGATCGTCAGCAGCGAGAGGCCCTCTTGCGCCCCCTCGGTCACCAGGCTGTGCACGAAGCCCAGCGAGGTCTTGCTCAGATCCTCCGGCCCGCGATCCACCACGTCCTTCTGAAAGCGATCGAGCAGATCGCCATAGAAGCGGTGCAGCGTCTCGAACTCCCGGCGCGGCGTCTCGATCAGCTCCAGGTAGCCCATCGACACGAGATCGGCGGTGTGCTGGTGGCTGGTGGCCAGGCCGATGACGTCGCCCACGTTGAAGTAGGCCAGCACCGACTCGCGATCCTCGCGGCGCCGGGTCAGCTTGGCGACGCCGGACTTCACCAGGAACACCCGGTCGGCCGGATCGCCCTGGCGGAACACCGCGCGCCCGCGCTCGTAGACGTGCATGCGGGCCGCGTGCACCAGGTGCTCGATGCCCTCGGCGCCCATGTCGGCCAGGAAGCGGTGGTTCTCGACGAAGCGGCGGATGGCCCGCTGCTCGCTGAGCACCTCGAGGGCCGCCATCACCACGCCGTCGGTGACCATGTCGAGGCGCTCGACGCGGGTCTTCTCGAGCTCGATCAGGATGGCCGGCGTCACGGCGCGCACGGTGGCCGAGCGCCGCCGCCGCCCCAGCATCGCGAACTCACCGAAGTAGGTCGCGGGCTCGGTCAGCGTGGCCAGCTCGATGTGCGCGCCCTGATCGTCCACCGCGGTGACCGCCACCGATCCGCGCACCAGCACGAACATCGAGTGGCCGTACTCCCCCTGCCGGACGATGTCCTCCCCCGCCGCGTAGCGCCGCACCGGCGCCTGCTGCGCGAGCTCCTCGAGGCGCTCGCGCGGCACCGGCGCGAGGAAGGCCGCGCGGGCGAGCACCTCGACGAGGTGACCCTGCGACAGGTCGACGGGGAGCGACCGCGTCAGGGTCAGCCCAGGGATGCTGATCGTCGGCGTCTCGGCCACCGCCCGCCCTCAGTGCCGCGGAGGCAGCGGCTGACCGCTGTCCCAGTTGAACCGCACGACCCGCTTCGCGTGGCACTTGCTGCAGTTCGCGCTGGTCGAGAACACGACCTTGTTGTTGCGCGGATCACGCGTGCGCCCGTCGTGGCAGCCCCGGCACGACTCCCCCATCGTGCGGTTGCCGCGCAGCAGCTGAATCTCGCCGATCGTCGCGGCCTTGGCCGCCTGGGTGTGGCACTGCCCGCAGCTGAGGGGCCCCAGCCCGGCGGCGCGGATGTCGACGGTGTGGGTGCCGTGGTTGAAGTGCTTCACCACGCGGCTGCCGTAGTCGGGGATCCACGGCCGGCAGCTGCCGAGCTCGCCCTGCGCGTTGTCTCGGTGGCAGCCGTCGCAGGCGCTCATGGGCAGCGCGTGGCCCGCCTCGTCGTGGCACTTCGCGCAGGCCGCGTGATCGGGCGGCCGCACCTCGATGCCCTCGGGATCGCGCCGGTGGCAGCCGAGGCAGTCGCCCTTGCCCGTGCCGGCGCGCGCCTCGGTCAGGTGCTTCGCGTGGTCGAACTCGATGCAGTACACCTTGCCGCGCCGCCCCTGGGCCGGGAAGTCGCGCAGCGCGCTCATGCGGGCCCAGGGCTTGTTGTCCTGGTGGCACACCAAGCACAGCTGGGGGCCCTCGCCGGCGGCCGGCCGCTCGTAGAAGTCCGCCGCGTGGCACCCTTCGGCGTCACAGCCCGCGTGATCCTGCTGCCCCGGGCGCTGCCCGCTCGCTTGCACGCCGCCGGTGTGGCAGCCGGCGCAGGTGAGCGTCTGGCCCTGCGCGGCGGCGCGCTCGGCGTGCCGGGCGTGATCGAACGCCACCGGCGCGGGCTGCGCCCTGGCCGGCGCGCCCCCCCAGGCCGCCAACCCGATCCCGATGATGACCCCCCACCGCACGCGCTCAGATCCTGCTTCCGCCCGGCGGCCCGCCAGGCTGGGACGCCGGCATCTCGCCGGGTTTCGAGGCGGCCGCGGACGGCCCGTGGCAGGTCGCGCAGCCGAAGCCGGTGACCTTGAACGCCCGCTCCCCCGCGTGGCAGGTCTCACAGGCGGGCTTGCCCGGGCGCGCCGCGGCGTCCCCGACGCCGACGGTGGCCATGTTGGCGTGGCAGGCCTCGCAGTCCAGCGTCTTGGCGGTCGACCGGTCGAAGCGCGCCCAGCCCGTGTCGCCCGTCGGCGAGGCCAGCGGCGTCGCCGTGCGCACGTCCATGCGGTGCGTGTCGTGCTCGAACTTCGCCGCCACGCGCCACCGATCGCTCGGCTGGCTGGCGGCCGCGGCCACGGCGGGCCCCCCGCCCAGCTTGTGGCAACCGCCGCACGCCTGCATCGGCGGCTCGGCCAGCTGCTGGTGACAGCTGCCGCACCATCGATGCTGCGGCGCCGGATCGGCCATGCTGGGCGCCGGCCCGACCTTGCCCGCCTGCGTCGGGTGACAGGTCGCGCAGCCCTGGCCCAGCAGCTTGCCCCCCTCGGCCCGGTCGAGGTGGTTGGCGTGCGAGAACGCCACCGCGAACTCGTCCCCGTCCAGCCGCCGCTCGATGGGGTTCTCGCCCCAGGGCTCGTTCCGCGCGTGGCAGGCGAAGCAGAAGGTGGACTCGCGCTTGGCGAACTCCATCTTGTGACAGGCCTCGTTCGCGCAGGGCTTGTGGTCGTCGGCGCCGGGGAACGTGGGCCGCATCTCCGGCGTGATCTTGTGACAGACCTCGCAGTTGAGGGGCACGCCCAGCTTCGCGTGGACCGCGTGGTCGTAGCGCACGCTGGGTCGCTCCGCGACGGCCCCGCCGGCCCAGAGCAGCGTCACCACCCCGAGCGCCCCCGCGGCCCCCCACATCGATCGTCGACGATCAGCCACCCGTGGCCTCCGGCTGCACATGACACCACCCGCACTGGATGCCGGTGGTCGAGAACACCCCCTGGCCGTGATGGCAGCCCGCGCAGGCGTCCATCGGCGGCAGCGGCACGACCTCGCCGGGGGCGGTCGCGGCGTTCGTGTGGCACTTGCCACACGTCGCGTCGCCCGCCTTGGCGTCGTGGCCCACGTGCGAGAACGCCCAGGCCACCCGAAACGGATCCTGTTTCGACGAGGCCAGCGGATCGACCTCCCCCGTGCGGCGCACGTGGCAGCCGTCGCAGGTGGCCATCGTCGGCTGCACGCGCTCGCCGTGGCAGATGCTCTCACCGCAGGTCTCGTGGCCGACCACCGCCATCTCGGGGGACGGATCCTTGGTCGGCGTCTTGCGCGCCTCGGCGGTCAGGCGGTGGCACTGCGTGCAGCCGCGGTTGCCGTCGCGCTGATGATCGGCGTGGCCGAAGCGGGCGAGCACGAAGTCGCTCTCGCCCCGGCGCCGATGGGGCGGGAAGCGGAAGCCGTCGCCCTGGTGGCAGCTGTAGCACAGCGGCGGCGGGTTCCGGCCCGAGCCCGCCATCTTGGCGATGTCGTGGCATGTGTTGCAGGCGAAGTGCCCGATCCGCCCCCGCTGCGACCAATCGGTGCCGGCGGTCATCCGGTGACAGGACGCGCAGGGCTGCTGCGCGTGCTCCGCCGGCTGGCGGTGGTCGAAGCGATCAGGTGCGGCGTGCGCCGGGCCGATCAGGCCCAGCGCGCAGATCGTGAGGCAGGCGGCGAGGTGGCGCATTGCCCCCTTTTCGCGCAACGCCGGCGCATTGTCCAGCAGGTCGACGGGCGCCGCCCCGCCGTGGGCTCACATAGCTGTCGACGCGGCGGACGGGACGGGGCGTGAGCCGCCCCCCCCTGGGCGGGCGCGGACTCGCGCGGTGTCCAGCAATCGAGCGCCGCCGCGAGGGCGTGATCGGCGAGGCGCAGGCCACGAAGCGGCCGGCGCGTGGGACAGGTCCGCCGAGGCGCGGTGAAGGCGGGGCCGGGGCCCGTCGAGGCGCGGCTGCGGGCGCACGCCGCGGAGCGCCCGCCCGGCGCGTCCGCGGCGGGTGGGCGCCCGATCGACACCGCGTCAGTACTTGCCGGTCACGGTGAAGACCAGCTCGGTCTCATCACGGTGCGTAAAGAAGACGTTGGCGATGCCGTCGCGCAGCACGTTGCCGCCGTGCTCGACGCTCACCGCCACCTGCAGCGCACGCATCGGGATGTAGAACACGTGCCCCTCCCAGTCGTAGGACTGGAACCAGGGCGACTGATCGCTGGTCTCGGCCTCGTGCCCGTCGCGCGAAGCGTAGCGGCGGGCGTAGTAGGTGGCCGCCGAGGCCCCGAGGCCGGCGACGCCCCAGGTCTTCGACTCGAGCGCGACGTAGTCCAGGCCCAGCCGCGCCCCGAAGTCCAGCTGCGTGTTGAGGGGCGCCCCCGGCCCGGCGCGCTCCGCGTAGGCGTGGAAGCGGTAGCGCGCCTCGGGGATGAAGCTGACGCTCAGCCCCGGCAGCACCTCGAGGTCGGCCAGCAGCCGATAGCGGGGCGCCGCGTACAGGTCCTGGTTCTGGCTGGCGCGTGAGGTCGGCAGGTAGACGCCCAGCTCGTGTACCAGCCCCAGCTTCAGGTCCGCGCCCAGCGCCACCGGCGTGCTGTAGCGCGCGCCGATCAGCGTGTCGCGCAGGTACAGGCCCGACTCGTCCGGCTCGGCCACGAAGCGCTGCAACAGGCCGGTCTGCAGGAAGGCCGTCAGCCCCTCGAGCACCTGCCCCGACAGCGTCGCCACGTAGAACAGGTACTGATCGTTCTCCGGATCCTCGTCGACGACGCCCAGCATCCGATACTGGACGTCGAGCCGGGCGCTGACCGGCAGCGCCTTGCCCTCGGCCTGATCGGTGACGTCGGCGGCGTCCTCCGTCGGCGGCTGTGCGTGCGCCACCGTCGCGGCGAGCGCGACGGCGGCGGTGATGGCTAGCCCACGCATGGCTCAGAACCCGACGAAGTTGTTGTAGTACTCGTGGTACGCCAACAGGATCTTCAGGCCGTAGTTGTCGAGCGACGCGCTCGCCCCGCCGTTGAGGGACTCGTTGTAGTCGCGCATGAACTGGTAGCTGACCGGGCTGCGCGAGCGCCCCGCCACCAGGTGCCAGGAGCGATCCTCGACGTAGGTGTAGACGTACTCCTCGCCGTCGACGGTGAACACCTGCTGCGGGTTGTCCGAGCGGGTGGCCGCCTCGACCGCGTCGGCCGGGAAGCGCTCGACCATGTCGGCCCAGTTGTTGAACCGCCAGATCGCGATGCGCTCCTTCAGCTCCGTGCCGCCCACCAGGTTGGTGTTGCTCACGTAGCCGAAGATGTTCAGCGCCAGGTACCGGAACCAGGGGAAGGTGTCGTAGTTGCTGCCCAGCATGTTGTCCATCACGCGCTGGGCCAGGGCCAGGTTCTCGGTGCCGAAGGGCGCGTCGAACATCGACACGTAGGTCGCCACGTTCGGGCTGTAGTAGACGTCCTGCAGATCCATGTAGGCGTAGGTGGCGAACAGCTTGTCGTTGATGATGCCCACGCGCCGGATGTCGCTGTAGAACGGGTCGAACTCGGTCTGGTAGTTGCGGAAGCTGGCCGACTGGTTGATGACCGCGTCGTAGAAGGCGATCATCATGCCGTTCGCCGCCACCAGGTCGTTGTAGAAGTCGACCGACCGCTCGTCGTACTGCGCCTGCGTCAGCACCGGCTTGCCCTCGGTCTGGTCGAGGCGCTTCAGGCTCTCCTGCACGCCGCCGCCGCCCCAGTCGAAGATGGCCAGGTACCACATGCGCTGGATATCGAAGATGCTGCTGTACACGCGGCTGGCGTAGCTGCCCACGCTCCAGAACCGGCGGAAGGCCCGGCGGTTGCGGAAGGTGTAGTTCCAGTCGTAGTCGTCGATCGCGTTGAGCACGATCTCGGCCGGCGTCTCACCGTAGTCGTAGGCGCGGCAGAGGGACGACAGGATGCGATGCTCGTCGGTGCAGTACAGGGGATCCTGCTGCATCGCCTCTTCCCGCACCGACTCGGTGCCGTAGATCCACTTCAGGGCCCACTCGTCGTAGACGCCCCACTGGTGCTTGCTGCCCGACTCGGCCTGCAGCGAGACGTAGTCCATCACCGACGCGGTGACCTCGCCCGGGCGCTTGTGCTTCTTGTCCATCGAGCCATAGAAGTTGTGCCGCAGCCCGATGGTGTGGCCGAACTCGTGCAGCATCAGGTTGTAGATGATGCCCTCGATGAAGCGGTCGGTGAACTCGGCGTTGGACTCCCAGGTGCCGTCGTCCTTGCACTGGCGCGCCGCGCGCGACAGCGACGCGAGGAAGTCGCCCTCGCCCATGTCGTAGACGTTGCGCATGCCGCGGATGAGCGCGCGCTCCGCCGTGTAGCGCTCGTGGTTGCGGCGGTAGTGGCGCATCTGCACGTTGAACGCGTTCTGCGCCTCGATGCCCTCGCGGGTGTGCAAGGGCACGCCCTCGAAGGGATCGAAGCCCGTCGAGATGTCGAACATCAGCCGCTGGAAGTCGGCCTCGTCGGCCACCATCTGCCCCCAGTGATCCATGGGCGCCTGGCCCAGGGTCTGGAAGGTGTAGGCGTTCCAGCCGGGGTAGCCGTAGCGGATCTCGGGCAGGATGCGGTGGAAGTCGGCGTCGAAGGTGTCCGCCTGGGGCGTGGGCACGAAGTCCGCCGGCGTGCCGGTGTTGCGGTCGGCCGGCAGCTCCATCACGAACCGCATCTCGTTGAACAGCGCGCTGTCGAGGCGCTGCGTCGCGTCGGCCGGCGCGGCCGTCGTGCCCGGCTCGCAGGTGTCGCTCAGGATGTCGGCGCCGCCCGCGTCCTGCAGGTACTCCTCGGTGTAGTACCGGAACAGGTCGTAGGCGTAGTTGTAGGCGTTGACGTTGGCGCTGAAGACCTCACCGGTGCGCGGATCCGAGGTGCTCGGGCCGTAGCCCAGCGGGCCGTTCGCGTTGTGGTTCTGGAACCAGGCGACGAAGCTGTAGCGGATGTCACCCAGCTTGCGCGGGGTGCCGTCGAAGTCGTGATCCTTGAACTCGACCCGCAGCGACGCGCCGGCGTCCTCGAAGACCTTGTTGGTCTGCTCCTCGATGCCGCCCTCGCCGATGAACATCGCCTTGTACTTCTCGGGGAAGCCCTCGGCGAAGTAGTAGACGATCGGCTCGGTGCGGTTGGGGTTCCAGCGCTTCAGCAGCTGCTTGCCGCCCAGCAGGCCGGTGTGGGTGTCGGTGTACAGGTTCAGCTGCTGGAAGGCGCCGTACTTCTTGTTGACGGCGGCCTTCTCGTCGATGAACTCCGGCTGATAGTCGCTGTAGCCCCGCCGGTAGAAGTTGAACTTGTAGACGATCGTGCTGGTGTCGATGACGTTCTGATCGAAGGTGTGCTGGGCGAGGAAGATCCACGAGTAGCAGATGTACCGCTCGACATCGAAGGCGTAGTTCACCTCGATCTCGAAGGTCAGGTACTGATCGTCCTTGTCCCACTCGAAGGAGTCGGGCACCAGGCGCCGGCTGACCACGCGGCCGCACTGCTTGACGAAGTAGCCGTTGATCGTGCCGATGGCGTCCTCGGGATCGAGGGTGGCCTGCTCCCAGTCCACCTTGAACTGCTGCCGCACGTCCCAGGGGCGCTCGGTGTTCTCCTCGAGGAAGTTGGTGCGCTCGCCGTCGAGCGACTCGCGCAGCTTGACGTCGACGTGCTGGCCGGGGAACTCGAGCATCACCCGGTCGACGCGGTAGGTGTCGTCGTCGTTGGGATCCTCGGGGTCGTCGGCCTGCAGCTTCAGCGCGTCGACCACCTGCAGGGCGTCCTCGCGGAAGCGGAACCGCACCAGCCGGGTGCTGGACTCGCCGCCCGGGAAGGTGTCCATCGTGTTGGGATCCGACGCGCCGACCACGTTGATGCGGTACAGCCAGGCGTCGTCGCCCTCGGCGTCGGTGCCGATCAGCTTCGGGTTCGCCTCGGTCAGGTCATCCTTGACCAGGTACTGCGACTCGCTGTCGAGCCCGTTGCGCACCGGCCGGTTGTCGACGCAGCCCGAGGCCACGGCGGCCAGGGCCGCGAAAGTGATGGCGTGCTTCGTGATGTTCATGCGCGCCTCCCTCAACGCCAGACCGCGACGGAGACCGCGCGGCCGTTGCTGATGGTGAACGCGACCCGGGTGGTCAGCGAGACGACGCCGTCCAGCACGTTCCCGTTCGCGGAGTAGTTGAAGACGACCTCGCACTGGCGGTAGGCGCGCAGCCCGGCCGTGTCGGCCCAGGCGGCGAGCTTGTCGGCCACGCGATCCCCGTACTCGATGTTCAGGCCGGGGCACAGCTGCACCGGCGACTTGAAGCGGCCCTCGACGATGCGACCGATGCGGCCGTCCTCCTCGTCGACGTAGTACAGCTGCGCGGTCTCCTTGCCGTTCAGCTGCACGCTGGTCGCCCGCACCCACTCCCAGCGCTCGCCGCGGATCTGCCGCAGATAGCCGCCGCGATCATCGGGCGGCAGGCCGGGCACCTCCATGCGGACCAGGTTGCGGTCGGCGTCGGCCACGTCGACGGTGACCGTCGACAGGGCGCGGCTCGAGTCGATGACCCGGATGCCGTCGCCGCCCAGGGCCAGCGCGTTCTGCTCGGGATCCTGGCGGGCGAGGTCGACGCCGTAGTAGGGCGACTTGGTCCCCAGGCCGGGCCGCGGGCGCTGCTTCTGGTTCCAGCCGTTGAAGATGTCGTCGATCGGGCTGAACGCGGTGGCCATGCTCAGCGCGGTCACCGCGCCGTAGCTGAGGCTGTACTGCGCCACGATGCGGTAGGGCACGCCGTCCTGCACCACGTGCACGAAGCCGATCACCCAGTTCTTGTCGTCGGTGTTCTGGAAGCCGATGAAGGCGTGCTCCTGGCCGGTCCGGCCGTGGGTGAAGGCCTCCATGACCGCCTCGACGAAGGCCTCGACCACCCAGGTGGGCTCGGTCACCAGCGGATCGACCATCGCCCGCTGATCGGCGGGCAGGGCCCAGTAGGCCTCGTTGATCTGCTGGGCGACGATCTCGAGCCAGTTGCTGTTGACGCCGCGGTAGACGAACTGCAGGCGGTCGAGGGGCATCGACTCGTCGGCGAACTCGGGCACGTCCAGCGTCCAGGTCAGGAACGGGTGCTGCGCGCCGGGCTGCACCGCGGCGTCGGCCGGCGGGGGCTCGACGCCCATGTCCAGATCCGGCGCGGCGCCCATGTCGGCCTCCGGCGCGCCCATGTCGGCCTCCGGCGCGCCCATGTCGGCCTCCGGCGCGCCCATGTCCGCCTCGGGCGCGCCCATGTCGGCCTCCGGCGCGCCCATGTCGGCCTCCGGCGCGCCGCCGTCGGGCAGCTCGCCGCCGCCGACGGCCGGCTGACGCACGGCCTCGTGGATCCGCTGCTCGATCTTGGTCTTGAAGGCGTTGGCCAGCTGCTGCGGGTTGAACTCCGCCACCGGCGCGCTCAGCTGGCGGGTGACGTCGATGCCGAACAGCACGTCGTCGTCCGCCGGCTGCTCGCCGTCGAGCAGCAGCCCCTTCGCGACCGTGTCGTGCAGGAAGCTCAGGCTGATGCCGTTGAAGTCCACCGTGACGGCGTCGCGCTGACCGGACACGTCGTAGGTGAAGCGCTTCAGGGCCTCGTCGGCGTTCTCGCCGATGCACATCGACTTGACCTGACCCCAGGTCATGCCCGCCGACAGGTCGAGCGTGCAGGCGTCCGAGGCGACGGTCGGGGCCAGCGTGCCCATGCCGCCGGCCTCGCCGGGCGTGCCCATGCGGACCATGGCGTTCTCGAAGGGCGCCACCCGCACCGGCTCCACGTAGACGTTGGCGATGTGGCCGTCGGGCGTGAACACGAGGATGAAGCCCGAATCGACCAGGTACACGACGGTGTCCTGGGGGCCCGAGTTCTGGCTCGTGTAGATGATGTTGCAGGCGTTGGAGTCGACGCAGCTGAAGTCCTCGGCGAACTTGTCGGGCGAGTCGCCGAAGTAGCTCTGCCGGATGAAGCGGTAGAGCTCGGTGACCACCTTGTGGTTCAGCCAGGAGTTGGGCGTGTTCTCCTGCTCGGCGCTGGCGGCGAACTGGTCGAACTCGTGGTCGCCGATGCGCAGGCGCTCGCGCAGGACGATGCGCACCGCGTACTCACCGGCGGCGCCGGTGACCGGATCGTAGCCCTGGTAGGTGCCCTCGAGCGTCCCGATGTACTGCTCGGTGGCGACCAGGTTCTCGATCAGCCGCGTCTCCTCGTTGATGAACGCGATGATCTCGTTGGTCGGGCCCCAGGTCAGCGCGTTCGAGTAGATCGTGGGATCGCAGAACTTGCCGTCCTCGGGCCGCCCCAGCAGATCGTCGGCGTGCGTGGGCGGGCCGTCCGGGCTCCACACCTTCACGCCGCCGAGCCCCTCGCCGGGGATGATCGGCTTGACGACCATGGACTGCACGACCTGCTCGTGCTCCTGCTCGCAGCAGAAGCGCGTCTCGCCGAGCTCCGCGGCGTTGCACTCGACGATCTCGAGCGGCACGTCGCCGGGCTGCACGAAGGAGCCGCCCTCGTAGCCGTTGCGCACGGTCGGGTTCGGGTTGTCCGGCTCGTAAATCTGCTCCGGGCCGTCCTCGCAACCCCAAAGCAGGGACAGCGCGCCGAGCACACACAGGGCCCTTCGCATCTTCTTCCTCCTCGGTACGTGCCGGGTGTTCCCAGCGCGCCGGTCGGCGCGGGCACGCACGCTGAACGCGTCTCGTCGGGGCCACCGGGGCGGCCGCCCCCTGCAAAAAATCGCCGGATAATGGCGCGGCGACCTTCGGTTTTGCAAGTACGGGCGCGTCGGCCGTGCATGTGGCCGAAGGAAGGGGGGGCCGGGCCGACGCCGCGCGGGGGATACGCGACGCCGACCCGAGGGGGGTGATGCAGACCCGTTGCTCGACCGTACGCCCTGTCGAGACGGCCGGGCTATCAGCTTTCAGCGGTCAGCTTTCAGCTCCGTCGCGGCGATTGTACGTTCTGCCCGGTAGCCTGGCGCCTCGAGCTTGCCGGGCGGTCCCGAGCTCGGCAGGACGTACGGGGCCCGGCTGACAGCTGACTGCTGATAGCTGACAGCCGGTGGCAGCGACCACCAACGGCTCGTGAGCAGACCCCGACCCGAGGGGCCGGGTGATCAGTCGAGGCTGACCTTGATCGAGCGGGGCCGCGCGGCGTCGGCCTTGGGCAGCTCGACGATCAGCACGCCGGCCTCGAGGCGGGCGGTGCTCTTGTCCCCGTCGATCCACCGGGGCAGCTCGAAGCGGCGCCGGAACTCGGCGAAGGGCGCGTCGTCGCCCTCGCCGAGGGGGCGGCGCGCGACGAGGCCGAGCAGGCCCTGGTCGAAGTTCAGCTCGAGGGCGTCCTTGGCGACGCCGGGCAGGTCGACGACGAGGCGCAGGCCGTCCTCGCTCTCGAAGACGTCGACCGGGGGGCGCATGACGTAGCGCGGGCGATCGTTCGTGGTCTCGGTGCTCATCTTGGTGACTCCTCGGATGTGTGTTCGAAGGGCGGTGACAGCGACCCATGGCTGCCGCCACCGCGGCCCGTGAGCGCGTCCGCGCAGCTCAGTCGGCCAGCGTGATCTGCCGGGGCTTGACCGCCTCGGCCTTCGCCAGCCGCACGGTCAGCACACCGTCCCGCAGGCGCGCGCCCACCTTCTCGGGATCCACGCGGGTCGGCAGCGCGAAGCTGCGGGTGAACTTGTAGGGGCGCCGCTCGCGGACGTGCACCTTGTGGCCCTCGGGCACCTCGACGCGCCGCTCGGCGGTCAGGGTGAGCACCTCCTCCTTGAGCGAGATGTCGAGGGCGTCGGCGTCGACGCCGGGCAGATCGGCGCGCAGCACCAGCTCGTCGGGCGTCTCGGTCAGATCCACCCAGCCCAGCTCCGACGCGCGCGGCACGTCGGTCAGGCCGGCGGCGCCGAGGGCGCGGTCGAGCCGGCGGTGCAGGTCGTTCATCACCTGGAAGGTGTGGTCGAGATCGTCGAGGCGGAACAGCATGGCGGATCTCCCTTTGCGGACGCACGGCGACCGTCGCGTCGGTCGACGTGCCTGGGTACGAGGTGACTTTTGGCGTCGGGGCGGCTGCCAGCCGCCGACGGACATACAGCTAAACGCGTCGCGTCGGCTGTCAACCCGATCGACTCATTCGACGTCGATCACGTTGCCTCGGCCCAGAATCCCTTGCGGATCGAAGGCTTGCTTGACGGCGCGCATCGCGGCGCGCTGCTCGGCGGACAGGACCTCGGCCAGCAGCGCCCGCTTGCTCTTGCCGATGCCGTGCTCGCCGCTGATCGCGCCGCCCTGCGCCGCGCAGTGGTGCGCCAGGTGGGCGTAGAGCAGCGCGCCGGCCGCCGCCTCGACGGCGTCCCGCGGCAGCAGGTTCAGGTGCAGGTGGTTGTCGCCGATGTGGCCGAACATCGCGGCGTCGAGGCGCGCCGGCAGGGGCTGACCGTGCTCGGCCTCGAAGGCCGCCGCGGCCGCCGCGCCGAGGGTGCCGGGCACGTCGGCCACGGCCGCGTGGTAGAGGGCGACCATGCGGTGCAGCCAGCCGTGGGGGTAGGCCAGGTCCGTGCCCAGCTTGCGCAGGCCGCGCTGGCGGGCGAGGTCGTTGACCGACTCGGGCACGGCGTGGCGGAAGTCGCGGAAGGCGTCGAGATCAGCGCGCGTGCGCGGCATGCGCAGCCAGCGATCGTCGTCGGGCACGCCCGCCTCGACCAGCGCCTCGTACCACGCGCCCACCACGGCGTCCTCGTCGGCCGGGGGGTGGCGCTGCTCGACGAACAGGGCCGCCGCGGCGTCTTTGGGCAGGCCGAAGCGGGGGTAGCGGGCCCCGGCGAGGGACAGGCTGCGCTGATCGAACCACTCGACGCTCATCGGGTCGAGCGCCGCGTCCGTGCCGGCCTGCAGGCGCGCGACGAAGTCGAGGCCGGCCGCCTCGGTGGGCCAGAACACCAAGGCGGCGAAGATGGGCTGGCGCGGCAGCAGCCGCACGGTGACGTCGTGAATGTAGCCGAGGGTGCCCTCGCTGCCCACGAACAGGTCGATGAGATCGGGCGGGGTGCCCACGGCATAGCCGAGGGCGTTCTTCAGGTCGTCCCGGCGGGCCGGGGGACAGGGCACCCTCAGCACCCCCTCGGCGAGGGGCACCTCGAAGACGCCGCCCACGGGTGGGTGCTCGCCGCGGCGCAGTCGCAGGACGTCGCCGGTGGCGAGCACCACCGTGAGGCCCACGACCCAGTCGCCCCAGGGACCGTGGCCGTAGCTGCGCGCGCCGCTCGCGTTGCAGGCCACCGCCCCACCGACGCTGCACTCTTTGCGGCTGGTGGGATCGGGCCCGAAGAAGAAGCCGGCGCGCTCGGCGGCGATCTCGAGATCGCTGCTGACGATGTGCGCGGGCGCGGTCGCCTCGTGGCGCGCGACGTCCACCTGCACGCGGTCGGGCGACGAGCTCTCGTCGAGCGCCACCACCCAGCCCCCCTCGGGCACCGCGGCGCCGGTGAGGCTGGTCCGGCGCGCCGAGAAGGTGACCGACACGCCCGCGTCGTGGGCGGCGCGCAGGATCGCCGCCACCTCCTCGACCGTGCGGACGCGCGCCAGCCCGTCGGCGCGGCCGCTGTACGAGGACTCGTCGCGCAGGTAGCGATCGAGCACCGCCGGATCGCGCTCGAGGTCGCGGTCGGCGTCGAAGCGGGGTGCGTTTCTTTGCGTCATGCCGGCGATCTCCTCACAATCGGCGGGCGCGGGCCCGGGCCCTCGCCGGTCCTGATGCACGGCGCCCGACGCCGGACGCAGCATCCGCGACGGCGGCCCGCAGCATGCGCGGAGGGACGAACGCTGTCCAGCGAGGCCGAGGCCAACGACGCCCCAGCACCCGAGCCGGAGACGTGCCCGTTCTGCCTTCGCTTCGAGGGCGTGACGGCGGCGCGGGCGGAGGGGCAGCGCTACTGCCCGCTCTGCGGCGGCGACTGGGCGCAGGCCGACGTGCCCCGCGAGCTGCCGCCGGCCTTTCGCAGCGCCCCAGGGGTGGACGCGTTCGCCGACGACGACCCCGACGACACGGATCCCAACGTGCCGGGCGCGGTCTCGGCGCGCGAGGCGCCCCGGGTCGCCGCGGCCCGGGCGCCCGCGCCGACCGCCGCTCCGACGCTCCCCGAGCCGCCGGCCGATCCGCCGGCCCCGTCGTCCGCGCCCCCGGTGCTGGGGCCAGTGACCATCGCGCTGCTGGTGGGCCTCGGGCTGGCCGTCGCGGTCGGGTTCTTCCACGAGCGCCTGTTCCCGCCGGCGTCGGCCCCGGCGCCGCGCCCACGCCCCGCGCCCCCGCCCAAGGTGGCGGTCGCGGCGCCCCCGCGCCCGGCGCCGCCCGCCGCGCCGACGCCGCCGCCCCTGCCCTCGCCCGCCGACGCGCCCGACCGCCGGGCCGAGGCGGTCGAGCAGGCCATCGGCGAGGCCCTGCGCGACGCCGACCGCGCCACGCGGGTCGAGGTGCGGGCGCGGGTCGAGGGCGGCGTGGCCTTCCTGACCGGCGCGGTGGACAGCCGGGCGACCCTCGACCGGGTGGCGGCGGCCGCGGCCGAGGTGTTCGGGGTCCGGGCGGTCGACACCCGCGGCGTCGAGATGCGCTGGCGCCGGCACACGGTCGCGCCGGGGGACACGCTGGTGGGGCTGGCGCGCCGATACTACGGGGACGCGACGGCGTGGCCGCGCATCTGGCAGGCCAACGCCGATCTGGCGCACGGGCCCGCGGGCATCCGCGCGGGCACGGTGCTGGTCATCCCGACGGGCGAGCCCTGACCCCGCCGGGACGGGATCCGACGCCGGACCCGGTGGTATGGTCGCCGCCATGAGAGACGCCAAGAGCACTTCGAGACGGGTCCTCCTCGGCGGCGCCCTGGTGGCGGCCCTGTGCGCCGCGGGCTGCCACCCCAGCGGGGGCGGCGGATCGACGCAGCAGGGGGACGCGGGCGCGGGCGGCGCGCCCGGCGTGGGGGGTGAGCCCGGCGCGGGCGGGGCGCCCGGCGCGGGCGGTGAGCCCGGCGCCGGCGGTGAGCCCGGCGCGGGGGGTGAGCCCGGCGCGGGCGGGGAGCCCGGCGCGGG
>JAUHXL010000574.1 GCA_030426945.1 bacterium | reverse complement strand
CCCTCGCGACGCTGCTGACCGACGTGCGGGGCGACGACGCGGCGACCGAGACCCGCCTGGCCGGCGTGATCGCCAGCGCGGCCGAGGTGGCGCTGGCCCGGCGCTACGGCGCCGGGGTGCATCGCGTGGGGCTCCGCCTCGACGGGCGCTACGCCCGCGCGCGCGGTCGCGTCTCGGGGGAGGACGCGCCGCCCGGCGCCACCGACGCCTTCCTCGACAGCGCGGGCGGCGGCGTGACGCTCGAGACGGCCTGGGTGGGCCCCGCCGCGCACGCGCGCTTGGGGCTGCGCCAGGGCTGGGAGGCCGAGGCGCCGATCAGGGGCCGCGAGGATCCGCGCCTGCGCCTGCGGGTCGACCTGCCCTGGGTCGCGGCCGACGCGGCGGCGGCGGGCCTCGACGCCGCGTGGGCGCGCCTGCACCTCGGCGCCCCGGGGAGCGCGCAGGGCCGGCTGGGCTGGGCGCGGGTGCGCCGCGACGCCGACGCGCCCTGGCTGCGGCCGGTGGGCGCGGTCGAGGCCCGGCTGCAGGACGGCGCGGTCACGGTGCCCGGCAGCGCCGAGGCGGGCCTGACGCTGCCCCTCGGCCCGGCGCGCGTGGACTACGACGTCGCCGTCGACACCGAGGCGGGGCAGCTGGTGGGGCAGGCGGGCGCCCTGCGCTGGCAGGGGCGCTGTGACTGCTGGCACGCGTCCCTCGGGATCGGCCACCAGCGCGGGCGGGATCTGCCCGACGTCTGGATCGGCGTCGGCCTCGAGCCCGACGGGTTGCTCGACGCGGGCCGGTGACCGAGTGTGATTCGAACCCGTGAGGCCACCGTACGCCTCGCCAAGCCGGTCGGGCTCTCGGCTCTCGGCGGTCCGCTGTCAGCTCCGTCGCGGCGATTGTGCCGTCCGCCCGGTCGCCCGGCGCCCCGAGCTCGCCGAGCGGCTCCGCACGCGGCGCGGTGTACGGGGCCCGGCTGGCGGCCGGCTGCCGATCACTGACAGCCGGCCGGAGCGACCACCCGCGGCGCGTCAGCAGACCCGCGGTGACCGCGGGCCCCGCTTCGTGGTATCCCCCGCCGATGCAGACGCTCCTCCGCTCGTTCTGGGCCCGGCTGGCCCCCGACTTCGAGGCCGAGCAGGCCCGCGCCACCGGCCGCTTCGGCGCGCACGAGGCCGGCGTGCTGGTCGTGGCCTGCGTGGCGCTCACGGTGATGCAGTTCGGGGGCGCCGAGCAGGTGTTCCTGTCGCTCTTCGGCGACGCGCTGACGGCGCCCGAGCTGGCCGCCGATCCTTACGTGCCCGCGATCATGGCCGCCCGCGCCCACCCCTGGTACGAGCTCGCGGGGCTGAGCTACTGGGTCGCCTTCTGCGTGATCGGGTACGTGCTGGTGCCCGCGCTCTATCTCTGGTCGCGCGGGCAGCGCGCCCGCGACGTGTACCTGGGCTTCTCCGGCTTCCGCGAGCACATCGGCGTCTACCTGGGCCTGTACGCGGCGGTGATGGTGCCGGTGGTGCTGATCTCGTTCACCGAGGAGTACCAGCAGATCTATCCCTTCTACGGCCACGCCGGGCGCAGCGGCGTCGATCTGCTGGCCTGGGAGCTGGCCTACGGGCTGCAGTTCTTCGCGCTCGAGTTCTTCTTCCGCGGCTTCCTGCTCGAGGGGCTGCGGCGCTGGCTGGGCTACGGCGCGGTGTTCGTGATGCTGGTGCCGTACTGCATGCTGCACTTCCAGAAGACCTGGACCGAGAGCATCGGCGCCATCGTGGCGGGCGTCATCCTGGGCACGCTGGCGATGCGCTACCGCTCCATCTGGGGCGGCGTGCTGCTGCACTGGCTGGTCGCGATCTCGATGGACGCGCTGTCGCTACTGCACCGCGGCGCCCTGCCCACCCGGTGGTGGCCGGGCGGCTGAACGGGCGTCAGCCCTGCCCCGCCTTCGGCGGATAGTCGGGCGGGGTGACCGGGCGCGTGGGCGGGCGGAAGTCGAAGAACAGGTAGTTCCCCTCCTGCCGCAGGTCGTAGCCGACCACCTCGCGCAGCTTGATGGTCACCCGCACCGTGTTGCCCCGGCGCTGCTCGGCGTCGACCCAGGCGACGGCGGTGGGGAAGAAGCCCGTCTCGAGCTTGCGGCCGTCGTTGCGCCGGTGCAGGCGGGCGTCGGCGAGATCGATGATGACCTCGTTGGGCTTGCCCGGCACCAGCGTATAGACCGGCGGCGAGGTGGTCTGGACGAAGACGCGACCGCCCTGGCCCACCATCTGGAAGCCCACCCAGGTGACCTGCCGATAGCCGCGGCGATCCTTCGCCCGCTTCTTGTTGGGCGCGACGTCGAGCGTGCCCGGCTGGACGCCCAGGTAGGGCCCCGTCCGGAGCACCCGCTTCGTCTTCTTCGCCGGCGCACCGTCGCCCTGGGCGGCCGCGGGCGACGCGAAGCACATCAAGGCCAACACCAGGCTCGTCCAGCGCATCCCCGCCTCCTGACGACCTTCCAACCCCACCGGTCATCTGGTACCACAGCGACCAGCATCAGGCCAGATGGAGGCGCCCGCCCCGATGGACCTCACCCTGCAGCGCTCGACGTGGAGCACGCCGCCGGCCAGCGCGGCCGCGCGGGCCCTCGATCACCACGTGCAGGCCTACGCCGACTGGTTGGGTCGCGCCGGCGCCGAGCCCCGACTGGCGTTGGTGCTGTGCAGCGGCCCTTCGACCCGCGAGGCCCTCGTCGACGGCCTGGGCATGCACCGCATCGAGGTGGTGCACGCGCCCTCGACGCCCGCGCGGCCGGTTCACCCGCTGGTTTCGAACCACCAGGGCGATCACTTCAACACCAAGCTGTTCCTGGTCGACGGCTTCGAGGCGGGGGATCCGCAGGCGGTGCTCGAGTCGCTCGACGGGCAGAAGGGCATGCTGCGCCGGATGGCCACCTGGGTGGCCCTGGTGGTGGACCGGCTGTCGACGCTCGAGGCCCTCGAGCGCCACGCGCCGGGTCTGCTGGCCAGCGTCCAGCGCCGCGTGCTCGTGCTGGACGAGGGCATCGGGCGCGGTCCGGCCGAGGACGTCGCGCCCGACACCCTCGCGCGCTGGCGCCGCGCGGACCGTGTGGCGGAGCTGGCCTTCCGCGAGGCGATGGCCACCCGCGCCGCCCCCACCTACGACGACTTCTCGCGCCTGGTGCGCGCGGGCTACGCGGCCTGCCTGACCGGTCAGGACGTCCACCCGGAGCGGCAGCGGCTGGCCCAGCTCTGGTGGCGCCGGCCGGAGGTGCTGGCCGGTGAGATCCCCCTGCCCTTCCCGCTCGATCAGGCCGGCCCCGCCGTCGCCGAGGCCGTCGGCCGTCACGCCCCCTCCGTCCTCGACGCCGCGGGCCGCGCGACGCTGGCCGCCGCGCTGAGGGGCGACGCCGCGGCCACCTTCGCCGCCGGCCTGGGGCACGGGGGCAGCAGCGTCCTCGACACCCTGGGCGCGGTGCAGGCGATGGGCGCCGGCGAGGCCGATCACGACGCCCACGCCATCGGCGTCCTGTCCGCGCAGTCGGCCGCGGGCGGCGTCGGGCCGGGCACCCAGGTGCACATCGACCTCGCCCTGGCCGCCGCGGCGGCCGCCGAAGGCGACGTGGAGGGCTGCGACTTCGCCCTCACCCGCGCCGCCGAGCGCGCGGGCCACCCGGGCGTCGCGCCCGAGCTGCGCTTCGACGTCCTCGAGAAGCGGGGCCAGCTGCACGCTCACCTGAACCGCCGCGGGCCTGCGCGCAACGCCCTCGACGCCCTCGAGCTGCTGGCGCCCAAGCTGGCCTCGCCCTTCTACGCCGCCCGCCTGCACCTCGCGCGCGGCGACTTCATCGCCCCCCTCGATCCCACCCGCGCGCGCACCGAGTACGTGCAGGCCCGCGCCCTCTTCGACCGCCACGGCTACGCCGACTGGGCCGATCAGGCCGCCGACGCGCTGGACGCCTGAGGTGCGCCGCGCCGCCCCCCTGCTGCTGGTGCTGCTGGCGGCCTGCTCCAAGTCGCCGCCCCCGGCCGCGCCCGCGCCCGACGCGGCGCCGCCGAGCGCGGTGGTGACGAGGCTGCGCGTCCTCGACGCGACGCCCCCGACGCATCGGCCGGTGGCCCTCGATCGCGCGGCGCTCGAGGCCGCGCTGACCCAGGCGCTGACCGCCGAGGGGCTCACGGTGCAGCCCGGCGCGCGCCCCGACGACGTCTGGCGCGTGGCCGTCGAGGCGCGCGTGGTCTACGGCATCGCGCTGGACGACGGGCTGGCCGACAGCGTCCGCCCAGGCGAGGGCAAGGCGGTGTGGGAGATGGAGCTCAAGCTGCGCCCGCCGGGCACGATCGAGGCCATGCACGGCTGGCTGGAGGCCTCCGACGCCGCGCCCTTCGCCGGCGCGGACGAGGCGGCGCTGCGGGCCGCCCTCGAGGCCCACGTGAAGGCGCCCCTGCCCCGGCTGGCCCGCGGCCTGAAGCGGCAGGTCGACGTGCTCGGGCGCGACGTGCCCGGCCTGGTGGACGCGCTGTCCGACGACGACCCCGACGTGCGCCAGGCCGCCGCCGGCCGCCTCGGCATGCTGCGCGCCACCGCGGCGGTGCCGGCGCTCGCCGCGCGCATCGAGCAGGAGAAGCATCGCGCGGCCCTGCTGCGCATGGTCGGCGCCTTGTCGGAGATCG
>JAUHXL010000573.1 GCA_030426945.1 bacterium | reverse complement strand
CGCCGCCGCAGCGCGTCCACCCGCGCCACCGCCGCGTCGTCCACCGGATCGTCCGGCCGCGCGACCAGCACGAAGGCCATGCGGTGCGTCCGCCGGGCGCGCGTGTGGTCGGGTCGGCGCGGCCCCTCCGCCGCCACCAGATCCTGCGCCCGCAGCGTCCACGGCGTCGCTTCGACCGCCGCGGTCGGCCCGCCGAGGCCGACCGGATCGGCCCACGCCGGGTTGCGCGCGCCTCGTCGCTCGACCTCGTCGCAGGGCCACCCCGGGCCGCGCAGGACGGTCATCGGCGCCGCCGCCTCGGCGGGCAGCACCCCCATCAGGTAGCGGTCGAGGTCGTGATAGCCGCGCGGCACGTCCCCGCTCGGCCGCCAGCGCCCGTCCGCCGAGGTGCGCCAGGTGTTGCCGCCCAGGGCCGTGTCGCCGCTGTCGGCGAAGGCGCTCCAGTGCGCGCAGTCGCGCCCCAGGTGCAGCGTGGTGAGCTCGCCGTCGGCGTCGGTCGCGTGCGCGAAGACGCCCCAGCGGTGCCCCAGCTCCTGCAGGAAGAGCGACGTGCCCCGCGGCGCCCGCGCGCCCTCGAAGGCCCCGAGCGGGCCCATGAACACGACGCCCTCGAGCGCCCGCCCGGGCAGCGCGAAGGTCTCGCCGGGCACGATGTGCTGCCAGCCGATGCCCGTCACGTCGTTGGCCAGGGGCAGGTACAGCGGCGCCGGGCGATCCGCGCCGAAGGTGGTCAGCACGGTGAGGAAGTGGGGATCCCGGTCCGGGTGCGCCGCGGCGAAGCCGTCCACGACGTTGCGCAGCCCGCGGTCGAAGGGGTGCTCGCGCCCGTCGGGGCCCAGGCCGTCGGATCGTCGGGGGGCGGCCCAGTCGCCGTCGAACTCACCGGCGTCGCCGCGCAGCACCAGCAGGGCGCCGTGGATCTCGCCGGTCACGGCCTTGGTGGGCCGCCGCGGCGCGCGCAGCAGGTGCGCGCGCAGGCGCTGGGCGATGTCGAGCGTGGGGGAGGCGTCGCGCTGCGCTCGGGCCGCCGTGGGCCCGAGCAGCAGCGTGGAGGCCGCCAGGACGGCGACCCTGATCAGCGGGGGCGGGCGTCGACGCAGCTGTCGTTGGGCGCGTCGGGGCGGCAGACGAAGCTGTCCGCGATGGCGGCGCCCATGTCGTCGGTGGCCTGGCCGCAGGTGAAGCCCTCGGGGCAGGTCCCGTCGGCGGGGCCGGTGCAGGTCGGCAGGCACGCGTTGCCCAGCTTGCCGCCGCCGTAGTCGACCTGGCTGCAGGCCTGCTCGCCACCGCAGGGGCGGCCGCCGGTGAAGCTGCAGCGGGCGCAGCGGAAGGCGGGCACGCAGTAGCCGGCCACCAGCGTCTCGTCCTCGCCCTCGCCCTCGAAGACGACGTGCTGCTCGCAGGTGGACGAGCCATCGTCCGAGCAGTCGGCGTCCTCACTGCACGCGCCCTGGCAGTAGCCGTCGGCGCCGATGACGAAGGACCACGCGCGGCAGGTGTTGCTCCGGCAGTCGCGGTTGGCCTGGCAGGCCTCGGCGGGCGCGCCGTCGCCGGTGTTGGCGACGCACAGCTTCTCGAGCTGCGGCGGCTGGGTCAGCAGCACGTTGTACGCGCAGTGATCCGAGCGCGGGCCGGGCGGCAGGCCGGCGTCCTCGACCGGCGCGGCGGCGTCGGCCGGGGCCTCGGCGTCGAGGCTGATCGCGGCGTCGCCCGCGGCGCCCATGTCGGCGGCGGCGCCCATGTCGGCGGCGGCGCCCATGTCGGCGGGCACGCCCATGTCGGCGGCCACGCCCATGTCGGCGGCCACGCCCATGTCCGGCTCCACCGCGGCGTCGGCCACGGCGGCGTCGTCCCCCGCGCCGCCGTCGGCCGGCGCGCCCGCGTCGGCCTCGCCGCCGCCCACCGGCCCGACGCAGTCGAGATCGCGCTCACAGGTCGTCAGGCTGCCCTCGTCGGGGATGCACACGCCGATGAACAGGTCGTCGTCCACCTGCAGCGGCGTGCCGCCGTCGCCCACGCGCAGGGGCGAGCAGAAGCCGCCGTTGCAGTCGGCCGACGTACGGCAGGCCTGCGAGCAGACCGCGTCGCCGCGCACCTCGAGGCACAGGCTCTCGGTGGCGCAGGGGGTGTCGGCGTCGCACGCCTCACCGAAGCCCACGGCGTTGTCGGGCACCGCCGCGCAGCGGCCCTCGACGCGCTGGGGGCCGGCCGGCCGGCCGGCCTCCAGATCGCCGCGCACGATGAACTCGCAGGCCTCCTGCGGGATGTCGCCCTCGGGCGCGCAGTCGGTGTCGACGCTGCAGGCGCGCCCCGACCCGGTCGCGGGCAGGCACACCTGGAGGGGGGCGGTGTTGCCCGCGTCGTCGATGCCGATGTTGATGATCGAGCAGGTGCCATTCGGGCAGTCGGCGTCGCTCTCGCACAGGCCCGAGCAGAACCCGCTGGTCAGGCACAGGTTGCTCTCGCAGACCAGGGTGTCGTCGTTGCAGGCCTGGCCGACGGCGACCGGGTTCCGACCCGGCTCCGGATCGGTGCAGATGCCGCGCACGATGGTCGGATCGGCGAAGTCGAGCGTGAGGCTGCAGGCCTGGCCCTCGGCGCAGTCGGCGTTCTTCTCGCAGTACTTCGGGCCGCAGATGTCGAGCTCGATGCCGATATCGAAGCCGCCGATGCACTGCTCGAAGTCGGGGTTGCACAGGTTGGTGTCGGCGCTGGGATCGCAGAAGGCGCGGCAGCGGCCGAGCAGGCAGTTGTTGTTCGCGCAGACGGGGCCGTCGAGATCGTCGCACAGCTCGCCGAGGCCGACGCCGCCCTCGGTGGCCGGCTGGCAGGTGCCGCCGAACTGGCTGTCGACGGCGAAGATGAGCTGGAACTTGCAGGTCTCGTCGGGATCCGCGCACATGCCGTTGGCCGAGCCGTCGCAGCGGGCGTTGCTGCCCGGCGCGCAGGTGCCGCTGGTGCCGTCGGTCAGGCACTTGAAGTCGCTGCCGTAGGGGCCGTCGACCGCGTTCTCGCAGAGGAAGTCGGCCTCGCACTCACGGGTGCAGTAGCCCTCGGCGCTGCCGAGGAAGCGCACGCAGTCGCCCTCGGCGCACTGGGCGTCGGCCTGCGCGGTGCATTCGGGCCAGCCCGGCGCGTCCGGGCGACAGTTCGCCGGCAGGGCGCAGGCGGCGCCGAAGGGCGCGCCGCCGGGGTTGCCGCCCGCGCCGGGGTTGCCGCCCGCGCCGGGGTTGCCGCCCGCGCCGGGATCGCCGCCGGCGCCCGGATCGCCGCCCGCGCCGCCCATGCCCGGCGTGCCGCCCGCGCCGGGCGTGCCGCCCATGCCGCTGGCGTCCCTGCCGCCGTTGTCTCCATCACCGCCGTCGTCGCAGCCGAAGGCCGCGACGGCGACGGTGCACAGCGCGATGCGCAGCCACTGCCTCATGCGTTCTCCCCAGTGCATCGGCCCGCCGCGGGCCGGTCACCATCCCCCTCAGAGACGAAAAATCAACTGAACTCAAGGGGTTACATGGTGTCAAACCCGCGAATGCTACTTGCGCCCACCCCCCTGCGTCAAGGTGGTTGCGGCGCGGCGCCGTAGACGGGTGGGACGGGGTCGCGCGGGCGCCGACGTTGCCGCCGGGGATCGGCGCTGCTAGGCTACGCGCTTCGCGACCCTGGTCGCACGGCCCCCAGCCCTCCCGGAGAGCCTCGACAGCGGCATGAAGTTCAAGTGCGACCAGTGCGGCACGCGGTACACCATCGCCGACGAGAAGGTCCGGCGGAAGGTGCTCAAGATCCGCTGCAAGGTGTGCGAGCACATCATGGTGGTGCGCGACCCGGAGGTGGATCGCCGCGTCGGCAGCGCCAACACCCCTCAGCCCGCCCTGGTGGCCGCCGCCACCGCGGCCCGTCGGCCGTCGGGCCGCGTGGCGGCGGAGTCGACGGTGCTGTCGCCGCCGGCGCCGGCCGCCGCGTCGGCCGAGCTCGAGTGGTACGCCGCGCCGAGTGGCGAGCAGATGGGGCCGATGCCCATCGAGCGCCTGGTCGATCTGGTCCGCAGCGGCGAGGTCGCCCGGGACGACGTCGTCTGGAACGAGACGATGGCGGACTGGACGCCGGTGGCCGAGGTCGAGGCCCTCGAGCGCGCGCTGCGCCCCGCCCCGCCGCCGGCGCCGCCGGCGCCCCCGGCGCCCCCGCGCCTCGCGCCGCCGCCGCCGACGCCCGACGACGTGCCGACGAGGCACCAGGTGCCTCGCGGCCAGGCCGCGGCGCCGAAGATCCAGGCCCCGCGCCCCGCGCCCCCGACGCCGCGCCCGGAGCCTGCGGCGTCGCCGGCCGACGCGGCCCCGGTGGCCCCGCCGCCGGCGCGGCCGGCCGCGCCCTCGTCGGCGCCCCCGCCCATCGCGGCGGCGCCCTCTTCGCCGCCGCCGGCGCCCCTGCCCCCGGTCGACGACGCCGACGACGACACCCTCATGGGTGCGGCGCTGCCCTTCGGCATCGATCTCACCGGCGAGCCGGCGGGCGGTCCCGAGGCGCGACCGACGGCCTCCCCGCCGCGGGCGCCGGCCCTGGCGGCGCCCCTCTTCGGCGGACTGACCGCGCCCCCCGCGCCGCCTGCGCCCGAGCCCGACGAGCTCGAGCAGGTGATGGCGGCGGAGCTCGGCGCGGG
>JAUHXL010000046.1 GCA_030426945.1 bacterium | reverse complement strand
GGTGAGCGTCACGGGGCTGGACCCCGGCGGCGCGACGATGGGTGGAGTCCGTCCGGCGAGCGCGGCGGGGCTGGACCCTGGCGGCGCGGCGACCGGAGGAGTCCGTCCGGCGAGCACGGCGGGGCTGGACCCCGGCGGCACGCCGATGGGCGGTGACCGTCAGGAGCGCGTCGCGGGGCTGGGCTCAGTTGACGCGAC
The DNA here is from genome assembly GCA_030426945.1 of bacterium. Lineage (GTDB taxonomy): Bacteria > Myxococcota_A > Bradymonadia > UBA7976 > UBA1532 > JACKDN01. The sequence continues at coordinate 23,753 of JAUHXL010000046.1, read as the reverse complement.
GACCGGAGGAGTCCGTCCGGTGAGCGTCACGGGGCTGGACCCTGGCGGCGCGACGACAGGTGGAGTCCGTCCGGTGAGCGCGGCGGGGCTGGATCCCGGTGGCGCGGCGATGGGTGGAGTCCGTCCGGTGAGCGCGGCGGGGCTGGACCCTGGCGGCGCGACGACAGGTGGAGTCCGTCCGGTGAGCGCGGCGGGGCTGGACCCTGGCGGCGCGACGACGGGTGGAGTCCGTCCGGTGAGCGCGGCGGGGCTGGATCCTGGCGGCGCGACGACGGGAGAAGAGCGTCCAGCGAGCGCGGCGGGGTTGGACCCTGGCGGCGCGCCGACGGGAGGAGAGCGTTCAGCGAGCGCGGCGGGGCTGGACCCTGGCGGCGCGCCGACGGGCGGAGAGCGTTCAGCGAGCGCGGCGGGGTTGGACCCTGGCGGCGCGCCGACGGGAGGAGAGCGTTCAGCGAGCGCGGCGGGGCCGGACCCTGGCGGCGCGACGACGGGCGGAGTCCGTCCGAAGCGCGCCACGGGGCTGGACCCTGGCGGCGCGTCGACGCGAGGAGTCCGCCCCTCGAGCCGGGCGAGGTCGAAGGCTGGACCGATCCGTCGAGCGCGCGCCGAGGCACCGGAGCTCGGTGAAGGCACGACCACCCGGGTCGGCACGCCAGGAGCCTGCGGCGCCCGTCCGCCCAGGGGGCGCGGCCCAAGTCCGCGCCGCCAGTGGGCGTCGCCTCGCTGGATGGGTCACCGCGCCGCGCGCGGCGCGACAGGCACGGTCGGCGAGCGCCGGCCGGCGCCCCGCACGACGGGGTGACGGCGCGCCAGGGCGCGCCCAGAACGAATGGGGGATCCGCACGGCGGACGCCCCGAATCAGGCCACGGAACGGCCTGAACACCGCGGCCGCGAGCCGCACGCACAGGGAGGTGCACGATGAGTGTCTCGTATCCGACCCAGGCCCGCCCCGACGGGCTGCGTCCGTCGGTCGAGTCGTCCGATGGCCCCGACGTGGATCACTTCGATCGCGCCGTCATGGGCCTGCTCGCCATGAACCACAAGGTCATCGCGCTGATCGAGAGCGCGGAGCGTGACCTGGTGCACGCGGCGGCGCACCCGCACGGCTACGACGCGGACATGAACCCTTTCCATCGGAGCCGGTCCCCCCGCGGGCGCGCGGCGGGCTTTCGCCCGCGGCGGTGACGCGGTGGTGAGCCGGCGCTGAGGGGGCCGACCGCGCGCGGACTGCGCGCGAGCCCGGCCCCGCTGGAGTGGTCGCCCACGGCCGGCCGGCGACCCGCGCTCGGGGTGCGTCCGCGCACCGTCGAGCGAGGGGTCGCCGACGCCTGGCCTGGGTGACGCGCGGGGTGGGTCCGCCCGCCCCGGTGGTGTCCGCCGCGTCGCGCCCGGGCGCCCTGCGACCGCCGGCGACGCGCCGGCGACCGCAAGGTGCGCGGTGCGCGGCCGCCGACCGAGCCACGCGGGTGGCTTCGGCGGCCGTCACGGGGTGGGTCGCTGGGAGTCTGTCGCGCACCGAGGGCGCGTGCACCGCGCGGTGCGCGGCGCTTGCCCCGAGTGTGCGCCCGAGTGCGCCAGAGGCGCCTCGGGAAGCCATCGTCCGTGCCGGGCTGGACGGAGCGTCGCTCCGTGACACCCCCGGTGCGTCCGCTGGCGCCCGCGCCGAGCCGCGGTCGGCCCGCACAGCCGGGCGACGCGGGGTGGGGCGCGGGGAGGATCGCGTGGACCCCCGAACGCTCAGGCGTCGAGGGTCCCACGCCGCGGCGGCCCGAGCGCTCCCGTCGGTGGCGCCCAGGGCCGCGCGGCGACCCGGCCGGCCACGCTCTCGAGCGCGGTCGACCGGCTGAGCGCGGGTGAGTGAACAGCTGAGTGGATGGGTCCGCCGCGAATGGTCGTGGCGATCCGAAGTTCGCGAGATGCGAAAGCGAAATGGGTTCGGCGCGGTGGTTCGCGCGAGCCCCGAACACTGCCGGTCAGGTGGCCGGTCATCTGTTCGCACGCTCCACGGAACGGAGCGCGCGTGCGTCATGGAGGACAGTCATGGGTCTCTTCGTCAACACGAACATCGCCTCGATCAACGCCCAGCGGAACCTGCTGAACGGCACGAACCGCCTGGCCAAGAGCTTCCAGCGCCTGTCGAGCGGCCTGCGGGTGAACACCGCGGCCGACGACGCGGCCGGCCTCGCGATCAGCGAGCGCTTCACCAGCCAGATCCGCGGCCTGACCCAGTCGGTGCGGAACGCCAACGACGCGGTGAGCGTCGTGCAGGTGGCCGAGGGCGCCCTGCAGGAGACGACCTCGATCCTGCAGCGCATCCGCGAGCTGTCGGTCCAGTCGTCGTCGGACGTCAACAGCGAGTCCGATCGCCTCGCGCTGCAGGAGGAGGTCACCCAGCTGCAGCAGGAGCTGCAGCGGATCGGTGAGACGACCACCTTCAACCAGCAGAAGCTGCTCGATGGCTCGTTCACCGACAAGTTCTTCCACGTCGGCATGAACTTCCGCGAGAACATCCGCGTGCAGGTCAACGACGCCCGGGCCGAGACGCTCGGCCGCCAGGCGGTGTCGACCAGCATCAACAACGTCACCACGAACGCGCTCACGGCGAACGCGGGTGCGGCGAGCCTGACGATCAACGGCGTCACCATCCGCGCCACCCAGCCCGCCGACGACACGCTGAGCACCACGTTCGCGACGGGCTCGGCCATCGCCAAGGCGGCCGCGATCAACGACTCGTCCGACTTCCACGGCGTGACGGCCTACGCCAACGCGACCGTGCGGACCAGCACCGGGCCGGTGCAGGGCGGCACCCTCGATCAGGCCAACTACGTCCAGATCAACGGGCGGATCATCACCGGCCTCGAGGTGACGGCGAGCGACGCGGACGAGAACCTGCTCGACGCGATCAACGCCGAGTTCGAGTTCACCGGGGTCATCGCGCGGCGCGACGCGACCGGTCAGATCGAGCTGTACGCCGAGGACGGCCGCAACATCGAGGTCGTGACGCAGGGCAACGGCGCGGCGATCACCGGCCTGGTGGGGGCCGCGGTCACGAGCGCCACGCTGACGCTGCACTCGCCCGAGCAGTACCAGCTCGGCGGCGACAACGAGGACTACATCGGCTTCGTCGACGGCGCGCTCGTCGGCGTCAGCGCGGCGCAGGCGGTGGACACGATCGACATCACGACCCGCGAGGGCGCCAACATCGCGCTGCTGATCACCGACCGCGCCATCGCCCAGGTGACCTCGCAGCGCGCCGAGCTGGGCGCGGTGCAGAACCGCCTCCAGAGCACCATCAACAACCTCAGCGCGGTCACCGAGAACGCGGCCGCCGCGCGCAGCCGCATCCTGGACGCCGACTTCGCCACCGAGACGGCGGAGCTGTCCCGCAACCAGATCCTGACCCAGGCGGCCACGACCATCCTGGCGCAGGCGAACCAGAGCCCGCAGCAGGCGCTGTCGCTGCTGCAGTAACCCCCGCGGTCATCGCTGCGCGCGCGCCGTGACGCGCGCGCCGCGTGGCGCACCGCTCCGCTGCCCTGGCGTCCCCCGAGGTCTCCTCGCGGGCCGCCGCGGCAGAGGAAACGGGGGGGTGCCTCCGCAGCCAACCCCAGCCGCAGCTCAGGCTGCATCGCTGCAGAGACGAGCGGGTCGTCTGCACGGGAGAGAGAGTCATGGGTCTTTTCGTCAACACCAACGTGGCGTCGCTGAACGCTCAGCGCAACCTGCTGAACGTGACGTCCAAGCTCGGGCAGAGCTTCGAGCGCCTGTCGAGCGGTCTGCGCATCAACCGCGCCGCCGACGACGCCGCCGGTCTGTCCATCAGTGAACGCTTCACCAGTCAGGTGCGGGGCCTCACCCAGGCCGCGCGCAACGCCAACGACGGCATCAGCCTCGCCCAGGTGGCCGAGGGCGCGCTGCAGGAGGCGACGTCCATCGTCCAGCGCATCCGCGAGCTGTCGGTGCAGTCGGCCTCGGACGTGAACAACGACGCCGACCGCGAGGCGCTGCAGGCCGAGGTCGGCCAGCTCATCGAGGAGCTGACCCGCATCGGCGAGACCACCACCTTCAACAACCAGAAGGTGCTCGACGGCTCGTTCATCGCCAGCGTCTTCCACATCGGCATGAACTTCCGCGAGGGCGTCGCGGTGAGCGTCGACGACGCGCGGGCCAAGACGCTCGGGCGGGCGGCGGTGCAGACGGGCACCAACGTCACGACCGCCGCCATCGGCGCCGACGAGGTGCTGATCAACGGCGTCACCATCCGAGCGACGCAGGCGGTGGACGACACCGTCAGCACCTCGTTCGCGACCGGCAGCGCCATCGCCAAGGCGGCGGCCATCAACGACTCGTCGGCCTTCACCGGGGTCGAGGCCTACGCCAACGCGACGACGCTCACGGCCGGGGCGGACATCGGCGGCGGTACGCTCGACGCGACGGACAACATCCAGATCAACGGCCGCACCATCACCGGCTTCACGGTGACGCAGGACGACGCCGACGACGGGCTGATCGAAGCCATCAACGCGGAGGCCGCGCTGACCGGCGTGGTCGCCTCGCGCGACGCGAACGGCCGCGTCGAGCTGGTGGCCGACGACGGCCGCAACATCGAGGTGGTCGCGTCGGGCAACGGCGCCGCGATCACCGGGCTGTCCACGGGGGTGACCTTCGGGACGCTCACGCTGCACTCCAACGACCAGTACCAGGTGACGGGGGGCAACGAGGCGCTCATCGGCTTCACCGCGGACGCGCTGGTGGGCGTCAGCGGGGTGCAGGCGGTGACGACCGTGGACGTGACCACGCGCGAGGGCGCCAACCTCGGCATCCTGGTCAGCGACCGGGCGCTCGAGCAGCTGTCGTCCATCCGGTCGCGCCTCGGCGCCATCCAGAACCGCCTCGAGTCGACCATCAACAACCTGACCGCGGTCACCGAGAACGCGGCCGCGGCGCGCAGCCGCATCCAGGACGCCGACTTCGCCGCCGAGACCGCGACCCTGTCCCGCAACCAGGTGCTGCAGCAGGCCGCCACGTCGATCCTGGCGCAGGCCAACGCGCAGCCCCAGAACGCCCTGTCGCTGCTCGGCTAAACGGAGGAACCCATGGAGCTCGTCAATCACTACGTGACGCCGGACGAGGGCCTCCGCTTCGAGCGGTTCCTCGACTGGCTGGCCCGCCGGGGGCGCAGCAGCTCGACCGCCCGGTCCTATCGCTCGGACTGGCAGCACCTGGCCATGTGGTACCGCCGGCGCTACGGCCAGCTGTTCGACGCGACGATGTTGGACGCCGAGGTCACCGCGGCCTGGCGCGAGACGGCCGAGGCGCGGGGGAAGAGCGGCGCGACCGTGTCGCGGCGGCTGGCCTTCGCCCGCACCTACGGCGCCTTCCTCAGCCAGGAGGGGGTGCTGCGGCGCAGCACGGTCGACGCCATCCGCGAGCGCGCCCGCCAGCGGCGGGTGGACCGTGGGCCGCGGGTGCTGTCGGCCGAGGAGGTCAACGCGCTGCTCCGGCACGTCGACGAGCGGGGGTGCCTGCGCGACCAGGCGGCCTTCTACCTGCTGCTCGACACCGGGCTGAAGGTGAGCGAGGTGGTGGCGCTGACGGTCGGTGACGTCGACTTCGGCGTCGGCAGCCTGCGGGTGGACGGCCTGCGGGAGCGGGTGGTCCCGCTGCCCACCCGCGCCGCGCGCAAGCTGGCGTGGAGCCTGGTCGAGCGCGGGCTGTTGGCCCTGCCGCCTTCGGGTGAGCTGGTGCTGCCGGCCAGCGGCGGGTGGCCGCCGGACCACCTCGTCGAGCCGCCCGACGCGGCGCTCGTGCCGCGCATGGCCGAGGTGCCCCACTCGCCGATGCCCTTCGGTCACGACGGGCCGCCGGCGGGCTGGCCGCTGCTGGTGGGGGAGCGCGGTCAGCTGAGCGCGAACGGTCTGCAGCGCATCGTGCGCAAGCACTGCACCTTCGCGCGGGTGGACGCCACGCCGCAGGTGCTGCGGCACACCTTCGCGTTCGCCTACTGGCAGCGCACGCGCGATCTGGTGTCCCTCGCCGAGATCCTCGGCCACGAGACGGTCGAGAGCAGCCGCATGTACACCCAGCTGGTGCCGGCGGCGGCGGTCCCGCCGGGGCGCCCCGCGGTGGCGGGCGGACCGACCCCGGCGCGGGTTGGTTGACCCGCGGCGACGGGCGGGGCAACCTGTGGGCGAAGCTGCGCGCGGGGGGCGCTCGGATCCGGTATGCAAGAGCCTGTCACCTACGATCAGGTGTTGCTCGCGGAGGACGACGAAGATCACGTCCTGCTGCTGCAGCGCGCGCTGCGCACCTATCCGCGGAAGGTGAAGGTGCTCGTCGCCCGTGACGGGCAGGAGGCCCTCGACCTCCTGTTCGGCGGGGGCGTGCGGCCTCAGCTCATCCTGCTCGACATCAACATGCCCAGGCTCACCGGCCTCGAGGTGCTGCACGGGCTGAAGCAGGATCCCACGCTGCGGGGCATCCCCACGGTGATGCTGACCACCAGCGCGCGTGAGGAGGATCGCGAGGCCAGCCTGCGCGGCGGCGCCGATGACTTCCTCACCAAGCCGGTGAACTTCCGCACCTTCACGCGCAGCCTGTTCGACGTGCTCGATCAGTACCTGCGCTCGGCCGCGCCGACCGAGTGACGGGCGCCCGCCCAGGCGTCCGTCAGAGGGTCAGGCGATAGCCGAAGATGATCCGGAAGATCTGAAACCACGCCCCGTCGACCCGCTCCGGCTGCGCGGTGGGGTCGCGCGCGAGCGTCTCGGCGGTCGGATCCTCGAAGGTGTAGGCGAGCGCGTCGTAGAAGAAGCAGTAGCCGCCCTCGAGGTACAGCAGGCTGTGCCCGTCGAGGCGGCGCTTGACGCCGCCGATCAGGTTGGGGCCGATGCCGGCCTGGTTCAGGCCGGCCGGCTCGAGGTCGAAGAGGACGGCGAGGGCGCCGACGCCGCCGTAGAGCCCCCAGTCCTCGCCCTCGAGCGCGTGGGCGAGGATGCGCGGCTCGACGAGCAGGTCGAAGGCGAAGACGGTGACGCCGTTGTCGTTGTCCCAGGTCTGGCCGAGGCCGAGGCCGAGGTCGAGCCCGATCTCGATGAGCGAGCGGGTGCGGTAGCCGAAGCCGAAGCCCACCTCGCCGCGGGGCGCGGTGGTCTGGAGCTCGCTGAGCTCTGATCGGAGGAAGCTGCGCACGTCCCCCCCGTACACCCCGACGTGGCCCGTGACCCGAAAGCCTGGGTTGCGCGGATCGGCCTCGGCCAGGCGCTCGGCCGGATCCCGATCCTGGGGCGGCACGTCGAGCAGGGGGTCGAAGGCCTCGGGGTTGGCCCGGCCGACGCCGGCGCCGACCAGCAGAGCCAGCGACGCGAAGAGCAGCAGCGAAGGGAGCGTCGGCGCGCGCATGGCGCGCAGGATAGCTGGATCGAGGGCGGAATGGGCCGATTGACAGCGTCCATGGGCCCTCTTTATGGTCGGACCCCCGTGACCCGGCACCTGCCCACCGAAGAGCGCCGCGCGCAGATCCTGGCGGCGGCGCGCACCTGCTTCCTGGAGGGCGGTTACCACGCGACCCGCGTCCAACAGATCGCGCGGACGGCCGGCCTGTCGAAGGGCGCGGTCTATTTCCACTTCGAGAACAAGCGCGCCCTGCTCGAGGCCCTCGTCGAGGACGAGTTCGCCCGCGCCCAGGGCATCTTCGACGAGGCGGAGCGTTCGCCGGTGCCCCTCGCCTCGATGGCGCAGGCCTTCCTCGGCTTCCTGGGCGAGCCGGGCGATCCGCGTCATCGCTTCTTCGTGCTCACCGGCGAGCTGGCGGTCGAGGACGCCGAGCTGCGTGGTCGCCTGCGCGGCCATCACGAGGGGCTCCTGGCCCGGATGGCCGCGGTCTTCGAGCGCTTCGCCGCCGAGGCGGGCCGGCCCCTGGGCGATCCGCTCGCGTCGGCGGTGCTGGTCAAGGCGATGGCCGATGGGCTGCAGGGAGCCTTCGCCATGGGCTTCGAGTTCGATCGGAGCCGCCTGCTGATGGCCGCCCTGGGGCTGCTGCAGACGGGCCTGCTGGGCGCCGGCGGGGAGGGCGCGAGGCAGGCCGCGACGCCGGGGCAGGAATCCGGTTGATCGGCGGCCGGGCCCGCGATACTCGGGCGAGGTGCCGGCGCCGAGGCGCGGCCGGGGGGGTCACGATGCGGCGGAGGTGCGATCGATGCACGATCTGACGCGGCTGCTGGAGGCGCTGGCCGCCTGCGTCGGCGCGGACCACGTCCGCACGGACGCCCCCGATCGCGACGCCTACAGCCGCGACCTGTGGCCCCGCAGCCAGCTGGAGCGGCTGGCCGGCGATCCGCCCACGCGCCCGCAGGCGGTGGTGTGGCCCGGCCGGCCGGCGGAGGTCGCCGACGTCGTCCGTCTCTGCGCCGCCGCCGGCGTGCCCCTGGTGCCCTTCGGCGCGGGCAGCGGCGTGTGTGGCGGTGCCCGGCCGGATCGCGGCGGCGTCGTGCTCGACGTGAAGCGCCTCAAGGCGCTGCGCCGCGTGGACGAGGTGGCCGGCGAGATCGAGGTCGAGGCCGGCATGATGGGCGAGCTGCTGGAGCGGCGCCTGGAGCATCGCGGCCTGACGCTGGGGCATTTCCCCTCGAGCATCGTCTGCTCGACCGTCGGCGGCTGGTTGGCCGGTCGCTCGGCCGGTCAGTGCAGCAGCCGGTACGGCAAGATCGAGGACATGGTCGTCGATCTCGAAGTGGTGACCGGCGAGGGCGCGATCCGGCGCACGCCCCGGGCCGACGCCCTCGGGCCGGGCCCCGACTGGAACCAGCTGTTCGTGGGCAGCGAGGGCACCTTGGGGGTGATCACCGCCGCCACGCTGCGGGTGCATCCGCAGCCGGCGGAGCGCAGCTTCGGGGGCTGGCTGATGCCCGACTATCGGGCCGGCCTGGCGGTCATGCGGGGCTCGATGCAGGCGGGGGATCGGCCCGCGGTCCTGCGCCTGTACGACGCGGTCGACACCTTCATGGTCGGGGCGAACCCCCACGCGGCCGAGGGCGGCGGCGCCCTGTCGCGGCTGAAGGGTCTGCTGAGCGCGGGCGGGGACGGCGGGCCGAGCCGCCTGAAGCAGACGGTGCTGCGCACGGTCCTCGGCTCGCCCGCGTTGACCAACGCCGCCGTGCGCGCGCTGCCCGCGCGCTGCCTGCTGATCACGGTCTGCGAAGGCGAGGCGGACGAGGTCGCCGGCGCCCACGCGCGGCTCGAGCGGCTGGCCGCCGCGGCGGGCGGGGAGCACCTGGGCGAGGGGCCCGGTCGCACCTGGCTGGCGCATCGGCACGACGTCAGCTTCAAGCAGAGCAAGATCTACGAGGCCGGCTGCTTCGTCGACACCTTCGAGGTCGCCACCACCTGGGCACGACTGCCGGCGCTGTACGAGGGGGTGAAGCGGGCGGTCGGGCCGCACGTGCTGGTGATGGCCCACTTCAGCCACGCCTACCCCGGCGGCTGCTCGATCTACTTCACCTTCGCTGGCACCGGCCGCGACGCGGCGGCCATGCGCCACACCTACGACGCCGCCTGGCGCGCCGGGCTCGACACCGCGCAGGCCCACGGCGCGGTCATCGCGCACCACCACGGCGCGGGCCTGTCCCGGCGGGCGCACATGCCGGCGGCGCACGGCGAGGCGCGGCAGTGGTTCGACGCGCTGAAGGCCACCCTCGATCCGGCGGGGATCTTCAACCCCGGCAAGCTGTTCGCCGAGGAGGGGGCGTGAAGGACGCCTGGACGCCTCACCACGACGGAGCGGTGGGTGATCTGTGGACCGGGCCGGCGGGCGCGGCGCGCCTCGAGGTGGCCGAGCCCGTCGCGGTGGCGCGGGCCCTGGCCTGGGCTGCCGAGCGGGCGCTGGCCGTGCGGGTCGTGCGCGGCGTCCGCCCGCCCGCGCCGCGCACGTTGCAGATCGACGTGGGGGCGCTGGCCGGACTGGTGGCGCTCGACGAGATCAGCCGCGTGGCCCACCTGCGCGGCGGCACGACGTGGGCCGAGGCCGAGGCGCTGGTCGCCAGCCGCGGCCTGACGCTGGGGCCGGTGCCGGGCTGCGTGGCGGAGACCCCGATCATGGCGTCCTTCGCCGCGGGGGAGCGCCGGCGCCCGTCGCCCGCCTTTGGGCACCTGACCGACGGCGTCCTGGCCCTGCGGGCGGCCCTGCCGAAGGGCCTGCTGACGCGCTCGGCGGTGGCGCCGCGCCGCGCGACCGGGCCGGATCTGGCGCGCTGCGTCGTCGGCACGGGGGCGACGCTCGGGCTGGCCGTGGATGTCCACCTGCAGGTCTGGGATCGGCCCGAGTCGCGGGTGGCCGCCGCGGTGCGGTTCCCCGGCTGGGACGCCGCGCACGACGGCGCGGTGGTCGCGCTGCGGCAGGGGCTGCGTCCCGCCTGGTGGTGCGCCCGGCGCCGCGGGCGGGAGGTGGAGCTGCTGGCCGAGCTGTGGGGCGACGCCGGGGACGCGGACGCCGTGGGCCGGTTCGTGGACGCCACGGGCGGGCGCGAGGCGCCGGCGGCGGACGCGCAGGCCTGGATCGACGCGCGCGCGGATGCGGCGGACACGCGGTGGTCGGCCCAGGTCGCGGCGCCCCGCGGGGGCCTGGCGGCGGCGGCCCGGGCGCGGCGCGGGATCGAGGCTTGGGATCTGCGCCCGGCGGGCGCGACGCTGTACGCGCCGCGATCCGGCGACGCGGCCGATCCCCCGGACGCCTGGGCCGCGCTCGCGGATCGCCTGGCCGAGCACCTGCGGGGAGAGGACGTCTGATGCTGCGCCTGCTGGACGCCCACCGCCACGCCATCGACACCTGCGTCTTCTGCCCCAAGCTGTGTCGCTTCGCCTGCCCCGTGGCCGAGGCCGCCGCGCGCGAGACAGTGACGCCCTGGGGCCTGATGACGCGCATCGACGACGTGCACGTCGGGCGCGCCCCCCTGGACGGCGCGGCCGGCGATCTGTGGGCGCATTGCACCGGGTGTCATCGGTGCCAGGCGGTGTGCAAGCACGACAACGACGTGCCGCAGGTGCTGTACGCCGCGCGCGCCGCCGCCGCGGCCGCCGGCCACGCGCCCGCGGCGCTGGGCGCTTGGGCCCACTCGGCCCCGCCGCCGCGGCCCGCCTTCGACGCGCTGCCCGAGGGCGGGCCGGTGCGGCTGGTGCCCGGCTACGTCGACGATGACACCGTCCGCGCGGCCGTGCGGCTGCTCGAGGCGGCCGGCCACGGGCCCCTGGGTCGTCCGGTGGGCGGGGCAGGGGTGAGCGGGATTCGGCTGCTCGAGGCCGGGCACCCGGACGCCTTCGACGTCGCCGCGCGGCGCCTGGCCGACGGCGTCGAGGGGGCGCGGCTGGTGGTCTGCCTCGATCCGGCCGACGCGCTGGCCTTGCGGCGGGATCTGCCCGCGCGCGGGCGGACGGTCGGGCCGCCCGTGCAGCACCTGACCGAGGCGGTGGCCGGGCGGCTGGCCGCGCTGACGCCCGTCCTCGAGGGCGACGTGCTGTACCTCGACGCGTGCCGGCTCGGGCGCGGCCTGGGGGTCTATGATGCGCCGCGGCGAACGCTCGAGGCGGTGATCACCGGGCGCGTCGTCGAGGCGGTGATGCACCACGCCGAGGGCGGGTGCTGTGGGGCGGGCGCCGGGCTCGCCGCGACGCAGCCGGCGCTGGCCGCGCAGGTGGGGCGCGAGGCCGTGGCCGACGTGCCCGATCTGCCGGTCGTGGTGGCCAGCGGCGTCTGCGCCGGTCACCTGCGGGTGGCGACCGCGGGGCGCGCCGTTCATGGCTGGGCGACGCTGGTGGCCCGCGCGCTCGGGCGACCGGGCCAGGAGGACGAGGGATGAGCCGACAGACCGTCGTGGTGGTGAACCCGGCGAGCGCCAACGGCCGCACGGGGAAGCGGTGGCCGGAGCTCGCGGCGCGCCTGCGCGCGCGGGTGGACGCCTTCGACGTCCTGTTCACCGAGGCCCCGCAGCAGGCCACGAGCCTGACGCGCGCAGCGCTCGAGGGCGGCGCGCGGCGGGTGGTGTCGGTGGGCGGCGACGGGACCCACAACGAGGTGGTCAACGGCTTCTTCCGCGCGGGCGAAGCCATCGCGCCCGAGGCGACGCTGTCGATCGTGCCCACCGGCACGGGCGGTGATCTGCGGCGCACGCTGGGTCTGCCCAACGACGCGCTCGAGGCCATCGATCTCGTCGGGCAGCGTCCGGTGACGTGTGATCTGGGGCGCCTGACCTACACCGCGGCTGATGGCTCGACCGCCGAGCGGCTGTTCGTCAACATCGCCTCGTTCGGGGTGTCGGGCCTCGTGGACAAGCTGGTCAACACCAGCAGCAAGGCCCTCGGCGGCAAGGCCAGCTTCCTCATCGGCGTCGGCCGCGCGGCCATTCGGTACAAGAACCAGCGGGTGCGGCTGACGCTCGACGCCGGCGAGCCCTTCGAGCGGACGCTCTACAACGGCGTCGTGGCCAACGCCCGGTTCTTCGGTGGCGGCATGAAGGTGGCCCCGGACGCGGATCCGACCGATGGCCTGTTCGATGTCGTCGTGATGGGCGACCTGGGCACGCTGGACCTGGCGCGGGGGCTGCCCAAGCTCTACGCGGGCGATCACCTCGGGTTGCCGAAGATCGAGCTGCATCGGGCCCGCCGGGTCTACGCGGAGCCGGTCGACCCCGAGGACGAGGTGCTCATCGACATGGACGGCGAGCAGCCGGGGCGGCTGCCGGCGACCTTCGATCTGCTGCCGGGCGCGCTGCGCCTGTGCGTCGGGCCCGAGGCCCCGTGGGCGGATGGCCGGGCGGATGGCGCCTGAGGGGGGCCGCGGCGGGCGGCGCCTGCGGGATCTGACGCTCTGCACGCTGGCGGCGGTCCTGACCTTCGTGTCGTTCCCGACCGCCTGGGCGCCCGCGGTGACGCTCTTCCCGCTCATCTGGTTCAGCCACGTGCCGCTGCTGTGGGTGCTGAAGGACAAGGCGCCGCGGGCGGCCTTCGCCTGGGGACTGTTCACGGGCACGGTCATCAACGCCGGCGGTTACTACTGGATCGCCGAGCTGCTGCAGACCTTCGGCGGCCTGCCGCTGCCGGTCGCGGCGCTGGGTCTGGTGCTGCACAGCGTCTATCAGGGGCTGATGTGGGGGGTCTGGGCCTGGGTCCTCAACCGCATCGGCAACACCACGCGGGTGGGCGTGGAGTGGACGGCGCCGCTGGTGATGGTGGCGGTCGAGCAGGTGGTGCCCCGCCTCTTCCCGGCCTACATGGGCAACAGCCAGTATCTGTTCCCGCCGATCATGCAGGTGTGTGATCTGTTCGGCGTGCCGGCGGTGACCTTCTTGATCTACCGGGTCAACGCGACGCTCTACCTCTGGCTGCGCGCGCGGGTGGACGGGCGGAATCGGCCGCGGCGCGCGGCGATCACGACCGCGGTGATGGTGGGCGGCGCGCTCGCCTACGGCGGCGTGCGGATGGCGCAGGTGGACGCGCAGATCGAGGCGGCGCCGGCGCTGACCGTGGGCATCGCCGAGGCCGACGTGGGCATCTTCCAGACCGAGAAGCGCCAGAAGATCGACGACCACCTGCTCATCCTGCAGCGGCTGTCCGCGGAGCTCGACGAGGCCGGGGCGGATCTGATCGTGTGGTCCGAGAGCGCCTATCGGCACGGCTTCCTCCGGCGCGACGCCACGCGCTTCGTGCCCTCGGACGTGCCGCTCGCGCCGGACGCCCGCACGGATCGCGCGCGGGGCACCAGCGACCGGGATCGCGCCGCGCCCCAGCGCGGCTTCGACACCCCCCTGCTGTTCGGCAGCACCTCGGTGCGCCGCGCCGAGCAGCCGCGTTGGGAGGGCGACGGGCACATCGTGCCCTACAACACCGCCTGGCTGCTCGACGCGGCGGGCCACATCGTCGGCGCCTACGACAAGGTCTATCTGCTGATGTTCGGCGAGTACGTGCCCTTCGCCTCGGTCATCGGCAAGTGGATCTATCGCTGGATCCCCGCCGCCGGCAACCTCGAGGCGGGCACCGAGCTGAAGGTCATCGAGGCGGATCTGTGGGACGTGGGCCCGGTGCGGCTGGGGGTGCTGGTCTGTTACGAGGGCATCCTGCCCGCCTTCGTGCGCCCCCTGGGGGCGCAGCGCCCGCATCTGCTGGTGAACATGACCAACGATGACTGGTTCGGGAAGACCGCCGAGCGCTACCTGCACTTCGCGCTGACCGTGCCGCGGGCGATCGAGCACCGGCTGCCCTTCGTGCGGGCCACGCTGACCGGGGTGAGCGCCTTCGTCGACGCCAACGGGCGGGTGCGGAAGATGACGCGCCCCACGGATCCCGAGACGCTGATGGACCGCGTCCCGCTGATGCAGTCGTCGACGGTGTATCAGATCATCGGCGACAGCTTCGCCTGGGCCTGCGTGCTGCTGACGCTGGGCTTCTTCGGCTGGGGGCGGCTGCGGCGCCGGTGAGCGCCGACCCGATCAAGGCGTCTGATCGCGCGCCCGGGCGTGCAGCACGGCGAGCGGGCGACGCAGATCGAAGGGCAGGGCGGTGCGCGGGGCCTCGTCGAGGCCGAGCAGGTGCACCGCGTGGCGTTCGACCGCCTCGGCGCCGAGCAGCACCACCGCGAGCCGCGTGTCGGCGACCGTGCGGCCGAGCGCCTCGGTGGCGACGGCGCGCAGGCGCCCGGCGAGGCTGGGCGCGCGCTGGACCGAGGCGGCCACGTGCGCGAGGGGCTCGCCGGGGGTGCAGGCGAGCCGCAGGGCGTCGCGCAGGGCGGCGTGTTCGGCGCTCGAAGCGAGCGTGTCGGCGAAGTGTTCCACGTCTCGACCCTCCGTGGTCGGCGGTCGGCGCGCGAGGGCATCGCGGCCGGGGTGGGGCACGTCCCTGTGCCTCGTCGGGCACATCGTCGCTCGCGGCCCGGACTTGAGCCCCAAATGGCCGCGGCCTTCGTCGCGCGCCGCGTCGTTGCCCACCGACGCGAGCCTCTGGTACAAGCCTGGACGATGCGTGCTCTGATCCTGGCCTCCTTTGCCCTGGCCGCGACGCCGGCGTCGGCGCAGCCCGCCCCGGGTGCGCCCGCCGACGCTCCGCCCACCGCCGCCCCGGTCGTCGACGCGCCCGTCGCGGACGAGGCGGCGCCCGCGCGGGCGTTGCCCCCGCGCACGATGGGCACCTTGCAGCTCGACGCCGCCCGCGACGGCGTGCCGGTCATCGTCGACGGCGTCGACATCGGGCGCACGCCCTTGCCCGGCCCCTGGACGCTGCCGCCCGGCCCGCACACGGTGGTGCTGCGGCCCGAGGGCGCGTCGCCCGAGAAGTACGAGGTGCAGATCCCCGCCGGCGGGGAGGTGCGGCTCGAGGTGCTCACCCAGGCGGCGGCGCCCGCGCCCGTCGTCGCGCCGGAGCCGGCGGTCGAGGTGGTGCACACCGGGCCGGGCTTCTCGCTGGCCACCGCGGGCTACGTCGCCGCGGGCATCGGCGTCGCGGCGCTGGGCGCGGGCGTGTACCTCGGCCTCGACGCCCAGTCGACCGCGGACGAGGCGGCGGATCTCGACCGCCGTGATCCCCGCAACAGCCGCGCGGATCTCGAGGCCCTGGCCGACGACGCGGACGCCGCGGCCCTGTGGGCCAACGTGGCCTACGGGGTGGGCGGGGTGGCGCTGCTCGGCGGCGCGGCGATGATCCTGCTGGCCAGCGACGGCCCCCTGTCGCGGGCGCCGGTGCGGGTGACGCCGCTGCCGGCAGGCGCGGCCGTCGGGGGCAGCTTCTGATGCGGTGGGGCTGGGCCTTGGGCCTCGTGGTCCTCGCGGGCTGCGCGCCGGAGGTGCCCGGCCGCGCCTGCGCGCGCGCCGACGACTGCTTCACCGCGGAGCGCTGCGTGGGTGGCACCTGCGTGCAGGCCTCGCGGCTGCTCGACGCGACGCTGGGCGGAGGCGACGCGGCGGCCGCCGACGGCGCCCCGGCCGACGGCGCCCCGGCCGACGGCGCCCCGGCCGACGGCGCGCCCGGCGATGGAGGGCCGGCGGTCGACGCTCGGCCCGACGTCGGGGCCGGCGGAGACGCGACCGCGCCGGCGGACGCCGCCTGGCGGGCCGACGCGACCGGGCGGGAGGACGCCGCGCCGGCCGTCGATCAGGGCTCCCCGGTGGACGCCGCGCCCCGCCCCGATCTGGCGCCGCCCGCGGACGCCGCGCCGCTCGACGCCGCGCCGCCCGCGCCCGACGCTGCGATCCCGCTGGACGCCGAGGCGTCGATGATGCTACCCGACGCCGCCGCGGACGGAAGCTCCTGAGCCCCCGCGCGGGCCGAGAGGACGGAAGCGCAGGATGAAGCCGGAACCCTTCGGCCCCTACACGCTGCTCCGGAAGATCGCCACCGGCGGCACCGCCGAGATCTTCCTCGCCCGGCGGCACGGGGTGGACGGCTTCGCGCGGCACCTGGCGATCAAGCGCATCCTGCCGCATCTGGCCGAGGACCAGGACTTCGTCCAGCTGCTGAGCGACGAGGCCCGCCTCGCGGCGCACCTGCACCACGGGCACATCATCCAGATCCACGAGGTGGATCAGTGTGACGGCCAGGCCTTCATCGCGATGGAGTACCTGCCCGGCACCGATCTGGGGCGCCTGGTGCGGGCCGCGCGCAAGCGCACGCGGCGCGTCCTGGTGGCGCACCGCCACGCGGAGACCCGGCAGCGGCTGATGAACGCCCTGCGCGACCTCGCGCCGCAGGTGGTCGGCGCCGCGGACGCCGAGGAGATCGCGCGCCGCTCGGCCGAGGGCACGCTGGATCTGGCGGTCGTCGAGCCGGAGCTGATGGAGGGGGCGCGGGATCGCCTGCAGGCGGCGCATCCGGAGCTGCTGCGCACGTTGGTGTTGGGCACCGGGGTGGGGCGGGGCCACGGCATCTATACGCTGCCGACGGGCGAGGTCCACCCGGAGAACGTGCGCGCGCTGGCCGAAGGGTGCCTGCGGCCGGTCATGCCGCTCGAGCTGGCGGTGCAGCTGGTGCGCGCGGTCGCCGACGGCCTGGACTACGCCCACACGGCCACCGACTTCGACGGCCGGCCCCTGAACATCGTCCACCGGGACGTGAACCCCAGCAACGTGCTGGTGTCGGTCAGCGGCATGGTCAAGCTGGTCGACTTCGGCATCGCGCGCGCGGCGACCAGCCGGGGCAGCGCCCAGCGGGGCAACCTGGTGGGCACGTGGCGCTACATGAGCCCGGAGCAGACGGGGGGCAAGTCGGCCGACGCGCGGTCGGATCTGTTCTCGCTCGGCGTGCTGCTGCACGAGCTCGCGTGCGGCGAGCATCCCTTCGAGGGGGACGATCAGTTCGCCACCATGCGCGCCATCCGCGAGGACGAGCCGCCGCGGGTGGACGAGCGGGTGCCGGGTCTGCCGCGGGCGGTGGCCGACATCGCCCGGCGCGCGACCCGCAAGCCGGTCGACCAGCGCTACCCGCGGGCCGACGAGCTCTTGAGCGACGTCGAGGACTTCGTGCGGCGCGAAGGCCTGAACCTGAGCCCGAAGCGCATGGCGGGGTTCATGGAGGTCTGCTTCGGCAAGCGGGGGGTGGCGGAGTTCGGGGTCAGCGGCACCGGCTACGAGGTGGTGCGGCCGGCGCCGACGCCCGCGCCCCGGGCGCGCCCGATGCCCACGCCGCCGCCGCCGCCGCCGCACCTGGTGCCCCACGAGGTCGAGGTCGACCTGGCCGATCTCGACGACGAGCCGCCCGCCGCGGTGCGCGCCCCGACCCCCTTGCCCGAGGCGGTGGACGACGCCGACGACGTGCGCGCGTTGGCGCGGCCGCACCCGGTCGATCAGGCGACCGGGGACAGCGACGAGCTGGCCTCGTATCGGCGCTCGGATGGCACCCTGCGGGTGATCCTGACGTTGCTGATCGTCGCGCTGGTGGCGGTGGCCGGGTGGTACCTGCACTGGCGCTCGACGAACGCCCAGCCGGAGCGTTCGGCCGCCGAGGCCCCGTCGGCCGGCGCCGGCTGAGCCCGCCCGGCGCGCCGCGCGCTCCTCCCCACCAGGGTCGGCGTCGTCGCCGTGGGCGCCCGTTCGTCGCGCGCACTCTCCGATTCGACACGCCGTGTTGACACCCCGGATCGGGTGCTTAGGTTCGCTGCCGTCCCTCAAAACGCAGCCGAATTCAGCGGCCGTCCAACTCACCGAGCGGACGCCAGCACCAAATCGGAGGAACCCCAAATGGGCAAGATCATTGGTATCGACCTGGGCACCACCAACTCCGTCGTCGCCGTCATGGAGAGCGGAGAACCCAAGGTCATCACGAACGAAGAGGGCGCGCGCACGACCCCCTCGGTCGTCGCCTGGGACAAGAACGGCGAGGTGCTCGTCGGCCAGGTGGCGCGGCGCCAGGCCATCACCAACCCCGAGAACACCGTCTACTCGGTCAAGCGCTTCATGGGCCACCGGGTCGACGAGGTCAGCGCCGAGAAGAAGCGCGTGCCCTACCACGTGGTGGAGGGCAAGGGCGGGGCGGTCGAGCTCGAGATCAACGGCAACCGCCTCGCGCCGCCCGAGGTGAGCGCGAAGATCCTGCAGAAGCTGAAGCGGGCGGCCGAGAAGTACCTGGGCGAGCCGGTGACCGAGGCGGTCATCACCGTGCCGGCGTACTTCAACGACGCGCAGCGGCAGGCGACCAAGGACGCCGGGCGCATCGCCGGCCTCGAGGTGAAGCGCATCGTCAACGAGCCCACCGCGGCCGCGCTGGCCTACGGGCTCGACAAGAAGAAGGACGAGCTGGTCGCGGTGTACGACCTGGGCGGCGGCACCTTCGACATCTCGATCCTCGAGGTCAGCGAGGACGTCGTCGAGGTGGTGGCCACCAACGGCGACACGCACCTGGGCGGCGACGACTTCGACCAGCGGGTGATCGACTACCTGATCGCCGAGTTCAAGAAGGAGTCGGGGGTCGACGTCAGCAAGGATCGCATGGTGCTGCAGCGGCTGAAGGAGGCCGCGGAGCGCGCCAAGATCGAGCTGTCGAGCGTGCCCGAGACGGACGTGAACCTGCCCTTCCTGACGGCGGACGCCACCGGCCCGAAGCACCTGAACCTGCGGCTCAGCCGGTCGAAGTTCGAGCAGCTGGTGGGCGATCTGGTCGAGCACTCGCTGGAGCCCTGCAAGAAGGCGCTGGCCGACGCGGGCAAGACCGCCGGTGACATCGACGAGGTCATCCTGGTCGGCGGCTCGACGCGCATCCCGATGGTGCAGCAGGCCGTGGAGAAGTTCTTCGGCAAGCAGCCCCACCAGGGCGTGAACCCCGACGAGGTGGTGGCGCTCGGCGCGGCGGTGCAGGCGGGCGTGCTGGCCGGCGACGTCAAGGACATCCTGCTGCTGGACGTGACGCCCCTGTCGCTGGGCATCGAGACGCTGGGCGAGGTCATGACGACGCTCATCCCGCGCAACACGACGATCCCGACGAAGAAGAGCCAGGTGTTCACGACGGCGTCGGACAACCAGAACGCGGTGACGGTGCACGTGCTGCAGGGCGAGCGCCCGATGGCGGGCCAGAACCGCACGCTGGCGAAGTTCAACCTCGAGGGCATCCCGCCCGCCCCGCGCGGCGTGCCGCAGGTCGAGGTGACCTTCGACATCGACGCCAACGGCATCGTGAACGTGAGCGCGATCGACAAGGCGACCGGCAAGGAGCAGAAGGTCACCATCACGTCCTCGAGCGGGCTCGACAGCAGCGACATCGACCGCATGGTCAAGGACGCCGAGTCGCACGCGGCCGAGGACGAGAAGCGGCGCAAGGAGATCGAGCTGCGCAACCAGGCGGACTCGATGGCCTACCAGACCGAGAAGCTGCTGCGCGAGCACGGCGACAAGGTCGACGCCGCCGACAAGTCGGCGCTCGAGGAGGCGGTGAAGGGCCTGCGCACGGCCATCGAGGGCGGCGACGCCGACGCCATCGAGAAGGCGATGGCCTCGCTGACCGAGAAGAGCCACAAGCTGAGCGAGGCGCTCTACAAGGCGGCCGGGGCCGAGGGCGCCGCCGGTCCGGCGCCCGGCGCCGCGCCCGGCGGCGAGCCCGGCCCGGCGGCCGGCAGCGGCGGCGGCGACGACGACGTCATCGACGCCGAGTTCGAAGAGACCCGCTGAGGCACCGCCGGCGCCCGCCGGCGATGACCCGAACGAAGCCCGACGTGCTCTGGAGCCTGTTGCACATTCGGGGCACGTCGCGGTGCACGCCCCCGAATGCTCGGCTCGGCGTTGCGAAAGCAAGGCGATATCTTTGGATATCGCCATGCTTCCGCGCCTTGATCCGAGCTTCCGGTGACGCACTCCGCTCGACCCCTCTATGCGCAACAGGCTCCCGCGCGTCGGGCTTCGTCGTTCAGTGCAGGCAGTTCCTCCGCGCCGCGTGCGGTTCGGACCCGTTGGTCTACGGCACGCCCCGCCCTGGCGGCCGGGCGATCAGCTCTCAGCGGTCGGCTTTCAGCTCGGCCGCGACGATTGGGACCGTCGGCCAGGAAATCCTGCGCGTCGACCTTGCACCGAGGTGAGACGCTCGGCACGACGCACGGGCCCGGCTGACAGCTGAGAGCTGACCGCTGACCGCCGGTCGGAGCTCGCCACCAACGACTCGTGAGCAGACCCCTCCGCGCCTTCCGCCTGTGCCGCGCTGCCACCGCCGTGTAGACTGCCGGCGGGAGGTGCCTATGTGGGGTCGGGGGACGCTGGCGCTGACGCTCGGTGCGTTGCTCTTCGGGGCGTGCGCCGAAGACGAGGACAAGCCCTTCACCATGACCGGGCCGGTGAACTTCGGCACCGGCACCCCCGGTGATCCCCCGGTGATCGTGGTGCGGAACGGGGACGGCAGCGCCGCCGACGAGGACGCGGCGCCCGCGGACGCCCGGGTCGACGCCGCGCCGGTCACCGACGCCGCGCCGGATGCCGTCGTCGACGCCGCGCCGCCCGCGCCCGACGCCGCGCCGGCCCTGTCCTGCACGACCGTGCGCGACTGCGCGGTCGCGGTGGACCTGACCAGCTGCGATGCCTGCCCGATCCCGGCGCTGACCCTCGACGTCGCCACGACCCGCTGCCTCGTGCCCCATCAGTCGGGGCTCAGCCTCGGGCAGTATCAGCCGGCCGACTGCTACGTCGGCTGCCGGCAGCCGGGCGCGATCATCTGCAACGAGCCGCCGGCCCTGCCGCAATGCGCCGCCGGGGTGTGCACGCTGATGCGCTGAGCGGGCTCCGGGCGCGGCGTTGGCCCAACGCGCCGAGGGGGCTCAGGGCGCGGCGTTCGCCAGCTCGGCGGCGAAGGCCTGCACCAGATCGGCGTACTGGAAGACGCTGTCGCTGGCGTCCCCGCCCTCCATGTAGTGCCAGGCGGCGTCGTCGCCCATCCACTGCGCCGGATCGGTGTAGAAGTTGCCCGCGACCACGCCCGCGACCTCGAGGCCGATGGCCTCGTCGAACCAGGCCTGCAGCGCCTGGCGGCGCCCGTCGAGGGGCATCGCGGCCTGCGGCATGCGCGTGATCACCACCAGCGGCTTGCCCTCGAGCGCGGCCAGCGAGGCGTGGCCGCGGATCCACGCCGCGCCCAGGTTCGCCCAGTCGAGGCCGTTGGCGGGGAAGCCGAACCGGGCGGGATCGACGTGCAGGGTGGCGAAGTCGACGCTGCCCAGGCGCACGTTGCGGTGCCACGCCGCGCCGTGGCTGCCGTCGAAGAGCGCCCCGAAGCCGGCCTGCGCGAGGGTCGTGCCGCTGTCGCCGTAGGGGCTGGGGTTGACGTCGTAGCCGATGTCGCCGGTGGCGACGAGGTGGTTCGCGTCGTTGCCCTTGACCACCTGGGTCAGCGCCGCGTGGAAGTCGGCCAGCTCGTTGCCGGTGTTGGTGCCGAACACACCCTGCGTCATCGGGCCGTCGATCAGCTCCCAGCCGAGGATGGTGGGATCGTCGGCGTAGCGCAGGCCGTTGACGGTGTTGGTGCGGCCGAGGACGGTGCGCACGTGCCCCGCGAAGTGCTCGCGGACGGGGCCCTCGATGAAGAAGCGCACGCGATCGCTGGGGACGGGCACCAGGTAGCCGCCCCACTTCAGGTACTGGGTGATGCCGCCGTAGCGGTCGTCGCCGCCGATCAGCGGCAGGACGAGCTTCACGCCGGCCTCGCCGGCGCGCGCGATGACCAGGTCGAGCGCGGCGAAGCCGGCCTCGTTGTACTCCTGGGCGCCGGTCTGGATGGCCTCGGGGGCGTTGGGGCGGTCGTCGTAGGCGCGGGTGCGCACGACGGTGACGCCGAGGGCCCGGGTGGCGGCGAAGAACGCGGCGAGCTGGTCGGCGCCGCCGAGCACCGTCTGGTCGTAGGCGATCTTGGGCAGGGCGGGCGCGTTGACCGCGACGAAGTCGAAGTCGGCGTCGCCGAGGCGGAAGACGCCGTTGCGCAGCTGCACGAAGTGGTCGATGCGGAAGTCGATCGACGCCTCACCGCTCAGCGCGCCGTTGCGGGCGACGATGGTGAGCGTGTGCAGGCCGGCGCCGGCGCCGCGCACCGTGTGCTGGAAGCGGCCGTTGTCCTCGACCGAGACCGGCTCCCCCGGCGTCTCGTCGTCGAGCACGGCCGTGACCTCGCCGCCGGGCTCGAGGCCGAAGACGGAGCCCACGATGACCGGCTCGTCGTCGACGAAGCGCTGCCCCGGGATGGGCGCCTCGATCAGCACGCGCGGCGCCATGCCGGGCGCGCCGCCCATGCCGGGATCGCCCCCCGCGCCCGGATCGCCGCCGAAGCCGGGCTGTCCCCCCGCGCCCGGGTCGCCGCCCATGCCCGGCGCCCCGCCGGCGCCCGGGCCCACGTCGCCGCCCGACATGCCGCCGGCGCCCGGGCCGGCGTCGCCGCCGACCACCTCGGCGCAGCGCCCCTCGATGCACTGCTCGTAGGGCAGCTGGCAGAAGCTCTCACCGCAGGCGACGACCTGCACCCGGCGCACGCAGTCGCCTTTGAAGAGATCCTGGTCGCAGCGATAGCCCTCTTCGCAGTCGTCGTCCGAGGTGCAGTCGGACGACGTCTCGTCCGCGCAGCCGAGGTGGGCGACCGAGAGGGGAAGGAGCGCCGCGAGGGCGCCGAACGCGATGGTGAGCGGGAGCCTCATGGCGCGGAGTATAGACGCCCTTCCGCGGCTGCGTCAGCCCGCGCCGCCTGCGTGGGTCTGCTCACGAGCCGTTGGTGGTCCTTCCAACCGGCTGTCAGCTGTCAGCGGTCAGCTGTCAGCCGGCCCCCGCACGCCGTGCCGACTGCGGAGCCGCTCGGCAAGCTCGGCGCGCTGGGCTCACGGCAGAAGGTACAATCGCCGCGACGAAGCTGACCGCTGACCGCTGAAAGCTGAGAGCCCGTCCGCCATGGCGGAAGGTGCGGTGGGCCACCAACGGTTCTGAATCACACCCCGCCTGCGTCGGATCTCACCAGCGGATCGACAGCAGCAGCTGCACCATGCCCAGGAGGAAGATCGCGAGGATGGCGAAGATATAGCCGGCGTCGACCAGGATGCGGCGGCGGGTGCCGGCCTCGCCTTCGTCGGCGCCGCCGGCGGCCTCCCAGCGGGCCTGCACTTCGCGGTAGTTGCTGACGACCAACCAGCCGAGGACGCCGAACATCGCCAGCCCGGTCAGCACGAGCGCGACGATGAGGCGGCGCTGCCAGACGACGCGCAGCGTGGCGACGGTCTGGCGGGCGGTGACGCCGGAGTCGGCCAAGAGGGGTGGGTCGCGCTCGGGGCGGGGGA
>JAUHXL010000572.1 GCA_030426945.1 bacterium | reverse complement strand
CCTCGACGGGGCGCCGGTCACCCGCGTCGAGGCCGCGTGCGCGTCGGGCGGCGTCGCGCTGGTGGCGGCGATCGAGGCGCTGCAGGCCGGTCACGACGTCGCCCTGGCCGCCGGCGTCGAGGTCGAGACGACGGTGCGCGGCGCCGAGGGCGTCGAGTTCATGGCCCGCGCGGCGCACTACGCGCGCGAGCGCCCGCTCGATCGCTTCGTCTTTCCCCACCTCTTCGCGCGCCGAGCCCGCGCCTACAAGGCTGCGTTCGCCGCCACCGACCTCGATCTGGGCCACGTCGTCGCGCAGGCCTACCAGCGCGCCGCCGGCAACCCCGCGGCTCAGCGGCGGGCGCTGACGATGACCGCCGAGCAGGCCGCCACCGAGTCCGCGGAGAACCGCCTCTTCCTGGACGATCCCGTCTTGCGGCCGCACATCCGGCTGGCCGACTGCACGCCCTTCACCGACGGCGCGAGCGCCGCCGTGTTGGCCACCGAGGCGGGCCTGGCGCGCCTCGGCCGCCGGCCGGACGACTGCACCGAGGTCATCGGCCTCGCCCAGTGCGTCGCGCCCCTGGCCGGCGAGCTGGACGCCCGGCGCATGGCGAACACGGCGCGGGCCGCCGCCCGCGCGCTGGCCGACGCGGCGCTCGGGCCCACCGACCTGGACGTGGTCGAGGTGCACGATTGCTTCTCGATCAGCTACTTGCAGGCCGTCGAGGCGGTGGGCCTCGCCCCCCTCGGTGGGGCGCCGGCGGCCCTGCGGGCGGGCGCCTTCGCCCCCGACGGCGTCTGCCCGGTGAACCCTGGGGGCGGCCTGCTGGGCATCGGGCATCCGGTGGGCGCCACCGGTGTCCGCCAGCTGGTCGACGTCTTCCATCAGCTGCGCGGCGCCGCGGGCGCGATCCAGGTGCCGGGCGCGCCGCGTCACGGCCTGACCGCCAACCTCGGCGGCGACGACCGGACGGCCGTCGTCCTGGTGCAGCGCGCGCCCTGAGCCCGTTCCGGCGGCGGCCACGACGTGGTAGTGATCGCCGCGGCGCGATGTGGGGTCCGTGAGCGATGGCCGACGAAGACGTGCTGGTCTGCCGGCGATGCGGCCAGGGGTGGCAGGGGGCCACCGAGGGCAGCCGCTGCCCCGCGGGGGACGGCGCGGCGCTGATCGCGCTCGACGTGCATCAGGCCAACCCCCAGGATCCCCTGCTGGGCCACGTGGTCGCGGGTCGCTATCCGGTGGTCGGTGTGCTGGGCAGCGGCGGCTTCGGCAGCGTCTATCGCGCCATCCAGGAGCCGGTCGGCCGCGCCGTCGCCCTGAAGATCATCGCCGCCGACGTCGACGACCACCAGCTCGTGGCCCGCTTCGAGCACGAGGCGCAGGCGGTGGCCCGCCTCTCGGATCCGTCGATCGTCACGCTGCACGACTACGGCGCCGACAGCGACGGCTCGCTGTACATGGTGTTCGAGTTCATCGCCGGGCACACGCTGGAGCAGGTGCTGCAGGCCGAGGGCCGGCTGGAGGCGACGCGCGCGGTCGGCGTCGTGGCGCAGATCCTCGGTGGCCTCGCCGAGGCGCACGGCCTGGGCCTGGTGCATCGCGACCTGAAGCCGGGCAACGTGATGCTGACCACCAGCCGCCTGGGCGAGGAGAAGGCGAAGATCCTCGACTTCGGCATCGCGAAGGTGGTGGGCGGCGGCGCGGACAGCGTGCACACGCGCGAGGGCATCGTGCTGGGCACGCCGCGCTACATGTCGCCGGAGCAGTGCCGCGACGCCGATCTCGACGGGCGCAGCGATCTCTACTCGCTGGGCGTGATGCTGTTCGAGATGCTCGCTGGTCACCCACCGCTCGACGGCCCCACGCCGCTCGACATCCTGATGGCGCACCTCGAGTCGCCGCCGACGCCCCTGCCCACGGACGTGCCGGCGCCGGTGGCGGCCTGCGTGATGCGGGCGTTGAGCAAGCGGCCGGAGGATCGCTTCCCCGACGCCGTCGCGATGGCGCGCGCCTTGCGCGAGGCGCTCGCGGGGCAGATGCCCGGCAGCCCCGCGGTGCGCGTGTCGGCGCCGGCGCGGCGGGCGCCCGCCGCGGCGCCGGTGCCCCGCGCCGCGCCGGCGGTGACCCCCGAGGCGTCGGCCGCGGCGATGAACGCGCTGCCGATCGGGCGGCGGGCGGCGGCCTCGAAGGGCCCGATCTGGGCGGTCTTGGGGGTGCTGCTGGTGGGCGCCGGCCTGGCCGCCTGGCTGCTGTCGCGCCCGGACGCCGCGCCGCCCGCGCCGCCCGTGGACGACGCGCCGGTGACGGTGACCATCGGCTCGGCGCTGCCGCCGGCGCTGGCCGACGCGATCGAGCTGGCGCAGAAGGGGGAGCAGGACGCGGCCCTGGCGGCCTTGCGGACCGCCCTCGAGGGCGCCCCGGATCGCGGCGCGTTGCTGGAGCAGGCGCGGCAGGTGCCGGCCTTGCAAGCGCTGGTCGACCGCCTCGGGGAGTGAGCGCGGCGGGGTTGGCGGGCGCCTACTTCGTGCGCAGGGCGCCGCACGCGCGGAGGCACGCGTTGGCCTCGCGCGAGCCGATGTCGCAGCGGTCGACGGCGTAGTTCCAGTGCTGCGCGCACTCGGCGCAGCAGTCCGCGGCGATCTCGAGGGGCGTGCCCTTGTAGCCGGGCAGCTTGGCCTGCGCGGCCTTGTGCTCGGCGTCGACGCCCAGCACCGTCTGCACCACCAGCTGCAGCCCGTCCTCGAGCGCGGGGCCCAGCACGGGCACCATGAAGAAGCTGACCGTCCCGACCAGCACCAGCATTGCCTGCGTCGCGTGCGACACGTCCTCGACCTCCTACGGACCAGCGCTGCAGAAGTAGCGGCGGGAGGCTACCCGACCCGGCCCGCGGACGCCAGCGTTTGCCGCCGCCGGGCGCGGGGCCGTCCCCGATCGGCGCACCTCAGCCCGGCAGGGCCACGTCGAAGGTCACGCGCAGGCGGTCCTGCAGGCGGATGGCGCCCATCAGGGCCTTGAAGGGCTTGATGCCGAAGCGGCTGGGGGTGAGCTCGAAGCCGCCGGTGGCGCGGCCGCCGGCCTCGGTGACCCCGAAGGCGAGGGGGGCCTCGCGGCCAACGAGGCGCAGCGTGCCTTCGACGCGATCGCCGCGTCGGCGGCCGCGGAACTCGAGGGTGGGGTGGCGCGCCACGTCGAGGATCTTCGGCCCGGTGGCGTTGCCGTGGATGTCGCCCTTGTCCTTCGCGCTGACCCCGTCGGGGCGCAAGCGACCGTCCTCCATCGCGCCGTCGACCACCAACGAGGCGGGCCAGGCGGTGGCCTCCACCGCGTCGCCGTCGAGCCGGATCTCGAAGCGCGGGAGCGTCAGGCGAAGGTCGTGCGCGACCTTCGACAGCAGGCCCTCTTTGAAGGTGAAGACGTGGATGGTGCCGTCGGTGAGCGTGTCCATGGCCGGGAAGCTAGCAGCGCACGCGCCGAGTGTCACCCGCCGCGGGACGTGGCACCCTGCGGGGGTGCGCCCCGACCGCCTCGTCGCCCTGACCGCGCTGCCGGCCGTCGCGCTGACCGCGTGGCTCGCCGTCGCCGCGGCGCCCTTCCCCGCCGCCCGGCTCGACCGCGGGGCCGTGGAGGGGGTGCGCCTGCTCGACCGGCACGACCGACCCCTGCGTCACCTGCCGGGGCCGGCCGGCCGGGGCGCCTGGCGGTCGCTCACCGATCTGGGGCCCTGGGTGCCCGCGGCCTTCGTCGCCGTCGAGGATCGCCGCTTCTTCGCGCACCCCGGCGTCGATCTGCGCGGCGTCGCGCGCGCGGCCTGGGCCAACCTGCGCGCCGGCCGCGTCGTCGCGGGCGGCAGCACCATCACCCAACAGCTGGTCCAGTTGGTGGCGCCCCAGCCGCGCACGCTGGTGGGCAAGGCCGTCGAGGCCCTCCTCGCGTTGCGCCTCGAGCGGGCCGCGCCCAAGGCCACGATCCTCGAGCAGTACGTCAACCGTGCCCCCTTCGGGCACGGCGCGGTCGGCGTCGAGGCCGCGGCGCGGCTGTACCTCGACCGACCCGCGCGCACCCTGACCCTGGCCGAGGCCGCGCTGCTCGCCGGCGTGCCGCAGGCGCCCACCCTGAACAACCCGCGCACGGATCCGCGGCGCGCCGACGCCCGCCGGCGGCGGGTGTTGGCGGCCATGCGCGCCACGGGGGTCATCGACGCGGCCGCCGAGGCCGACGCGCGGGCCTCGACCGCGCGCCTCGACGAGGGGCCGCGCCCCTTCGCGGCGCCTCACTTCGCCGCGTGGGCGCTGGCCCAGGCGCCGCCCCCCGGCCCCCTGCCGACCACCCTGGATCTCGACCTGCAGGCCCGCGTCGAGGAGTCCGTGGCCATCACGGTCCGCGCGCTCGCCGATCGCCACGTCACGCAGGGCGCGGCGGTGGTGCTCGACAACGCGACGGGCGACGTGCTCGCGTGGGTGGGCAGCCGCGACTTCTTCGACGCCGCCGAGGGCCAGAACGACATGGTCGTCGGCCTGCGTCAGCCCGGCTCGACGCTGAAGCCCTTCGTCTACGGACTGGCGCTCGAGGACGGCCTCACCGCGGCGACGCCGCTGCCCGATCTGCCCCTGTTCGTGCCCACGCTCATCGGCGACTACCGCCCGCGCAACTACGATCGGCGCTACCACGGCTGGGTGACGCTGC
>JAUHXL010000571.1 GCA_030426945.1 bacterium | reverse complement strand
GAGTGATTGATGCTCATGGGTTGCTCCACAGGTCGAAGTCGGTGTTCAGGCCGAAGAACAGGTCGACGCTGCGCACGGTGTTGCGGCCCCAGGGCGTCACGAACGCCTGCGCGCTCAGGCCCAGGTGCGCCACCGGCTCGACCAGCACGCCCGCGCCCACCTTCAGGTAGCGTTGGCGCGTCGGCATCGTCTCACCCACCGCGAAGCCCACGCTGGGCGCCTGCAGCGACAGCACCGCCTCGCTCAGCCCCTGCAGCAGCAGCGGGCCCCAGGGCCGCACGCCCACCTCGGCGCGCAGCACCGCCTCGTCGCCCAGATCGGGCTGCTCGTCCGCGGTGCAGCCGCGGTCGACGCCGGCGACGCAGGGCACCGCGCTCGACAGCCCGTACCAGGGCGTCCGGACGCGGTAGCCCACGCCGAGCTGTCCGTAGCCCCAGCCGCCGAAGGCGTGGCCGTAGTCGAGCGACGCCGTCAGGTTCACCTGCCCCGCGCCGGGCGCCGGCAGCAGGTTGCGGTCGTAGCCCAGGGGCAGGCCCACCTTCAGGTTCACCGCCGCCACGCCGCTCGAGGGCAGGAAGCTCAGGTGCGGCGTCAGCGCGTAGCGCGCGGCCAGCTCGAGATCGCCCAGCGCCGCCGTGTCGTAGCGATAGGTCGCGTCGCGCACGATCACCCGCTTGTAAGGCAACACGAACGCGACGGTGAGCGACTCGGTCAGCCCGGTCTCGCCGTACAGGTACACGCTGCGGTCGAAGAAGGCCGGCTCGTAGACATCGTCGGCGTACAGCTTGGTCTGGCCGTCGAAGCCGTATTGCTCCCCGGCCGTCGCCGCGCCGTAGGACAGCTTCAGGTAGGTGTGGCCGGGCGCCTGCGTCCAGGCCTGAGCGTTCGCTCGGCCCGCCGTCAGCAGCAGCGCGACGATCAAGGTGTGAGGGATTCTGGGCGTCGCTCGCATGTCAGAACCACCCGTGCAGTTGGACGAAGGCGTCGACGCTCTGCCCCACCTCGCCGCCCACGGGCAGCCCGGCGCGGACGTCGCCGTTGATGCTCAGGCCGGGCAGCAGGGTCAGGTCGAGGCCGATCCCCGGTCGGTGGATCGCGTCGTCCTGCACCTCGACGTCGGGATCCCAGAAGTCGTAGCGCAGCCGCCACACGACACCGTTGAGCGCCGTCCAGGCGAGCTGGTGGTAGTGCGCCACCTGCCAGCTGCTGCGCCCGCTGTTCGGACGCTGGAAGCGCCCCACCGCCGTCTCGCCCAAGTAGGTCAGCGGCAGCCACTTCAGGTAGCGCCACGGGTTGAACGCCCACTGCAGCGACAGGTCGTCGGTGTCACCGCCCTCGCGCTCGGGCCGCCGCCGCACCATCCCGC
This sequence comes from bacterium, assembly GCA_030426945.1. Taxonomy (GTDB): domain Bacteria; phylum Myxococcota_A; class Bradymonadia; order UBA7976; family UBA1532; genus JACKDN01. The sequence continues at coordinate 3,320 of JAUHXL010000571.1, read as the reverse complement.
TGACGCCCAGCTGCCAGCCCAGATCGCGCCACCCCGCGCTGAGCGCCGCGCCCGCGCCCTCGCCCGGCTCGACCGGGTTCTGCGCGTCGAGCGTGCTGGTCTTGAAGGCGGAGGCCGTGACGTAGGGGTAGTTGGGGTTGATGCCCACCTCGACGCCCAGCACGCGGTTCGCCGGATCCTCCTGGCTCAGCCCGAAGCCGCGCCGGATGTACGCCGTGTGATCGGCCACCCGCGTGCCGAAGGCGGGCAGGAAGCGTCCCACGCGCAGGTAGGACAGCATCGGCCACTCGTGGGTCATCACCCACAGGTCGCGCACGCCGAAGCGCGGCTGATCGTCGGTGGGCACGCCGTCCAGCGTCAGGCTGCGGGAGCGTCCGCGCGCGCCCGCCGTCGCGGCCAGCGTCAGGTGCTCCACCGGGTGCACCGCCGCGTGCACGTCGGCCTGCATCGGGAAGAACAGCGGCCCGGCGCTCCAGAAGCCCAGCCGCGCGTCCAGCCCGAAGAGCAGCAGGGGATCGGCGTTGAGATCGCCGTAGCGCCCATCCAGCCAGGCCATCTCGCTGCTGCCGTGCCCCAGCGGTCGCCCGAAGGCCAGCGGCCCCCGGTCGGCCGGCGGCGCGCCGGGGCCGCGGGGATCGACCGCGCGGTCGGCGGCCGGCGCGACGGCGCCCGACGTGGGCTGCGAGCTGGGCGTGTCGCGGTAGCGATAGTCGGCGTCCTGCCGGAACCAGGACAGATCGGCCAGATCGCGGTGCGTATCGTCCAGCGGCCGGTTGCGCGCGCCGAACATGGGCAGCGTCGACTCGGCGTAGTAACGCCCGGACACCGTGCGCAGGCCGCCGCCGTTCGGGTCGACGTGGCACCCGACGCAGCTGAGCGTACACTTCCGGCGCGACACCTCGGGCGGGTCGAACCACTGATTCGGCAGGCTGTGGCAGTTATCGCAGGTGCGGCCCGACCGCGCGCCGTACAGGGGCAGCGCGTGGCTCACCGCGGGCAGCAGCGTCGCGATCGCCAGCAGGATGATGCGCAGCTCAGTCACAGCGGCCCCCTTGGGCGTGCCAACGCTCCAGCGTCAACAGCTCCCACGACAGCGGCCGCGGCGCCCCGCCCGGCGGCATGTCGCGCACCACGAAGGTGGACTGGTACAGCGGGCCCCAGTACCGCTTGGTCTTGGCGCAGGTCTCGAAGCCGTAGCCCTCGCTCTCGCCGGTCTGGGCGTCGGGGGCGTGGCACGCCGTGCAGTAGATCTCCATCAGCGGCTGCACGTGCTCGCTCCACGTCGGCTCGGCCGGCGCGGCCTCGGGATCCACCTCGCTCAACGGTTGGTCGCCCAGATCGCAGCCGAGGCACAGCGCCCCCAGCAGCGACCACGGAAGGATCGCTCTCCACATGACACACGCTCCCCACGGGCGCCGCGGACGCGGCGCGCAACGGTTTCGGATCGAAGGCTCGGCGGCGGCGCTACTCGACCACGACGACGTAGGGCGTCAGCGACGCACCGCTGCGCTTCGCCCGCGCCTCGCGAAAGGGCGGCAGCGACGCGAGCGCGGCCCAGAGCACCGCGCAGCCGGCGGCGAAGAGCACCAGGCCGGCGACGGTGGGATCACGACGCAGCGGGCGGGGTGGGGTGAGCGGTGGACCGTCGACCTCGGTGAGGCGCAGCACCATCTCGGTGTCGACGAACTTGTGGCAGCAGGGGCAGACGAAGGTCGCTTCGCAGGTGGTCTGCATCGGAAGGCTCCTGCCCGAGTCGGGCGGCTTTTCGGTGTTCGAAGGTGGAACCCGTGGGCCGGCGGGGGTGGGCAAGGGGGGCGGCCAGAAAACTGGACGAAGGGAGCGGGCGCGGGTCGGAGGACCGCGGTGGGGAGCGTTCGGGCAGGGGCGACCGCGGAGGCGACGGCTCGGCGTACGACGGGAGCTCTCGGGCACGGGCACGTTTCCTTGCCCGAGCGCTGGGGCCGAGCCCAACTGACGGCGTCGTCAGTCGTCTTCTACGTGCTCGTCGTCGTCGGTGACACACAGGGGGGCGAGCGTCAGATCCGGGCGAATCTCGAGGGAGGCGGGCTCGCCGGGCACGCAGTAGCGGTTGTTCTTGCACTGGTAGCCCTCGGCGAGGCGGCAGTCGTCGCCGTCGTCGCAGCCGAGGTGCCAGTAGGCGGCGACGGGGCCGCCGTTCACGTCGGTCCTCTCACTGACGCCGCCGACCGGGCGGCAGGCGCTGGCGGCGGCGTCGAGCACGCAGTACCCACCGGGCCAGGTGGTGTGGCTGTCGCGCAGCAGGCAGCGGGCCGCCGCGCTCGCCGCGCCGCCCGCCTCGAGGCAGTCGGCGTCCACGGTGCAGGGCGCGCCGAGCGTTACGCCGCAGGTGTCGCCCTCGGCCACCTCGTCCTCCTGCTGCACCCCGCAGGGCATGGGCAGCCGCTCGTCGTGAAAGCCGGCGGTCAACGCTGCGCCGGTGGGCGAGCTCGCCGCGTCCAACGCTCGCGGCACGTACAGCAATGCCTGGTTGCGCGCCCCGCCCCGGCGCTCGCTGGGTTGGTACCGACCGTCCCCGTTCACGTCCTCGTAGAGCAGCACCAGGCCCACCCGGAAAGGCGCCCCCGGATCGTCCCAGGCGACGCTCGCCGGCGGCTCGAACACGTTGATCTCGAAGGTGGCGGGGAAGCGAACGCTCACCGCGATGGCCGACTGCTCGACCAATCGATCGTCCAGCACGGGCTGCCCCGTGGGGCTCCAGAACACGGCCGCGCGCAGCGGTCGCTCGAAGGTACCGTCGCCCACCACGGTGGTGACCTGCCCCTGGAACGTGTGCAGCGGCTCGCCGCGATAGCCGCGCTCGACGAGCGCGTCGCCGCACGCGGCCAGCGTCACGATCAGCCCGAGCGCCGCCGGGAGCGTTCGCCGCATCAGGAGCCTCCCCACGCGATGCGGACCGAGCGGGGTGCCGGGCTGCGCGCCGAGGCTCTCAAAACCTCACCCCCACGCCCGCCGCGCCCCAGCCGGTGAAGCGGCTGAGCACCGCGTCCCCCACCTGCGCGCCGTTGTCGACCTCGGCCACCCGCAACACGCGCGTCATCGGCCCCCCCTCGATCCGCAGCGAGAAGCCTTCGAACAGCGGCACCTCGAGCGCGAACAGTCCGCCGAAGTCCACGCCGTACGAGCTGCGGTCGGGCGCCGTCACGCCGGACGCCTCGAAGTCCTGCGTCAGGTACAGCCCCTCGGCCCGCAGCCCGACGGACAGGCTCAGCCAGGGCGCCGCGTCGAAGACGCGCTCGACCGTCAGGCCCGCGCCGATCACCCGCACCGCGCTGCGCAGC
>JAUHXL010000570.1 GCA_030426945.1 bacterium | reverse complement strand
ACGTGCTCGACGCCGACGTAGACGCCCAGCCCCTCCCCGTCCGGCGACCACGCCACGTCACCGCGCGCGACGAAGCTGGTGCCCCAGCGCAGGCGCAGGCCCCCGCCCGTGCCCACCTTGAGGCCCAGCCCCTCGCCGTCGAGCGCCGGATCGTCGGCGTAGTCGGCGAAGACCCGGCCCGTGTCGACGAAGGCCACCGCCCCCGCGCGCATGGGCAGCGGGCCCAGCACGCGGAACTGCCCGAAGCGGGCCCGCAGCTCGGCGGTGGCCAGCAGGCGCACCTTGCCCGCGAAGCGCCCCTCGGGCACCCCGCGCAGGTTGAAGTCGCCGCCCAGCCAGGTCAGGGCGTAGACGGGCGGCCGGCCGCCCAGCAGATCCGCCACCGCGCGGGTGGCCAGCGTCAGGTGCTCGCCCCACAGCGGCACGAAGCCGCGCGCCTGCGCGTGGGCGCCGGTGTAGACGAAGTCGCCCGCCACCGATCCGCCGATCCGCGCGGACAGCTCGTGAAAGGCCCCCGACGTGGGGTCGTTCTCGTCGTCCCGCGTGTCCCACAATGCCCCGAGGCGCAGCACCGCGAGGTCATGCGCCGCGACGCCGACGACCTCGGGCCCGGCCGGATCGGCGCGATCCAGCGCCAGCGCGCTGCCCGGGAACACCGCCACCGCGTCGTAGGCGCCGCGCGCCCGCCCGAAGAGCGACAGGGCGTCGGTGAGGGCCCAGCGCAGCTCGGCCTCGAGGCCGGCGTCGAGGTGCTCGAACTGGTGGGCGTCCTCGGGCTGGCCGGCCCGGTCGGGCGAGGCGTTGCCCAGCCCGTAGTAGTTCGCCACCTTCAGCAAGACGAAGTACGGCCGCAGGCGAAGGCGCAGGCGCCGCGTCGGGAACTGCGGCAGATCCAGCTCGAGGTCGTATTTCTGGCGCGACGCCTCGACGTCGCCCGCGTCGTCCTGCCGCACGGACACCACCGCCAGCCCGTCGAGGCGCCAGAGGTGGGGATCGTAGTCGGGGTGCAGGCGGGTCAGCGTGCCCAGGAGGCCCAGGGCCAGGCCGCGATCGGAGTTGTAGCCGACGACCGGGAAGCCGGCGACCTCGAGCGGGTCTTGCGCCTCGCCCGGCGCCTCGGCGCGCGCCGACGTCACCGCCAGCGCGCACAGCAGCAGCGTCGGCAGACCTCGGTGACGTGCGCGCACGACCCGACGAGGCGGGCAAGCCCCGTGCCGGGGCGCTACCGCGCGGCGGTCTTCACCGTCGGCTGCAGCGCCTCGGCCAGCTCGAAGGCCGCCTCGGGCCGCTCCTCGACGTACAGCGCCAGGAAGGCCAGCGTCGCGCGCCCCACCCGGTCGAGCGCCTCGCGATCCGACATGAAGCCCTCGCCGCACCCGTCCCGCGCCCGGTCGCCGCCGAAGGCGCGCGCGAAGAAGCCGATCGAGTCGACCAGCTCGCAGACGTCGGTGGCCGTCAGGTGCCCGGCCGGGCTCAGCTCCAGCAGGTGGCGCCGACCGCGCAGCGCCTCGAAGACCGGGCGGTGGAACTCGCCGAACGGGTTGGTGCGATCCTCGCGCGCGCCGACCACGAGCGTGGGCGCGTCGGCCGCGCCCACGCCGTCGTCGCGATAGAAGCGGTAGCCCGCCGGCGTCAGCAGCACGGCCGCCTTCACCCGCGGATCGCGGTAGCGGTAGCCCCGGGGGCCGAAGACCGGCACCATCGCGCAGCGCCGGTCGCCCTCGGCGCCGGCCGCGCACTCGCGCTGCTGCCGCGCCCCATCGAAGCGCGCCCCGACCATCGCCAGCGCCGCGCGGCCACCGTAGGAGTGGCCGATCACCGCGACGCGGCCGGCGTCCACCGCGCCCACGCGGGCGGAGGGCGCGGCGATCAGCGCGTCGAGCACGCGGGACAGATCCAGCGGCCGGTCGAGGGCGCTCCGGGCGCGCGCCTCGGCGCTGATGCCGAACACCATGTCGCCCATGGTGTTGCCCGCGTGATCCGGCGCCGCCACGACGTAGCCGTGGCTGGCGAGCAGCTCGGCGAGGCCGACGTTCTGAAAGCGCCCCGAGGCGTACCCATGGCTCAGCAGCGCGACGGGCCGGGGCGCCCCGTCCGCTGGGGCGGCGTCCCGGTGCGCCCCGGTCGCCGAGCGCAGGCGGGCGATGGTGATGCCGGCCACCTCGACGCCGTAGACCACCGGCTCGGTGGTCGGCGCCGGGGCGGCGGCCGGGTACCACACCTCCACGGTCAGGCGCCGCGCGCGGCCCGGATCGTCGATCTCCAGCGTGGTGACGCCGACGGGCAAAGGCCCGACGAGGGCCGGCGGCGCGGGGGGCGGGCGCAGGTGACCGACCATGCCGCAGGCGACGACCATGCTCAGGAGCAGGGTGGCGCCACAGAGACGGGCCAGAGACCCGAACGTGGCGGGCCAGAGGCGATCTTTCATGGGGGGTGACTCCCGTGAGTGGCCGGGGGGGGCGCGTCAAACACGTTGCGGTGTCTGGACTTGCGCGCCGCGCGCGTCGACTCACGGCACGGTAGGTGAATGACTGAGCGAGTGTCAAATCACAGTCCGGGGCCCCGCCCCGGTGAAAGAGAACGGATGAACCTCCCCCTGCACGCCGCGCTGCTCGCCTGGACCCTCGCGCCGCTCGCCCCGCAGCCGACGCCCGCGACGCCGGCCCGGTCGCCCGACGTCCTGACCTTCTCGGTGCACGACCTGCGCAACGACCGGGGCGCCCTCCGCTGCGGCCTGTACGCGGACGCCGACAACTGGCTCGAGGGCGATCCCGAGGCCGGCGCGAAGGCCTCGATCCACGACGGCGAGGCCACCTGCGTCTTCCGCGACCTGCGACCCGGCGTCTACGCCATCGCCGCCCTGCACGACGAGGACGACGACGGCGAGATGGACAAGAACCTGATCGGCATCCCCGAGGAGGGCCACTCGACCAGCAACAACGCCCAGGAGGGCGAGCTGAAGCCCGACTGGGACGACGCCCGCTTCGACTACGCGGGCGGCGCGCTGCACCTCAGGGCCCGCATGGAGTACTGACCGCCGCTCGGCCCGCCTCGCCCCGTCACCAGCCCGTAACCGCCCCCCGTTCCCGCCCGCGCAGCGCCGCGCCGCGCCGCGTGGCACGCCTCCTGCTGTGCCGGCGGCCTCCGAACGCTCGGCCCGGAACGCGTTCCGGGCCAAACGGGGCTCCAACCGGCCTCGCAGACGTGGTAGGACCGTGCGGAGTTCGCAGGAGATGCCCATGGCGACGGAGTGGATCCCAGCCATCGTGTTCATGGCCCTGTCCTTGGGGGTGGGGCTGTCGATGGTCGTCGGCGCGCGCCTGCTCGGCGTCCGCGCGAAGGACGACCTGCCGACGAGGACGCTCACGTACGAGTCCGGCGAGGCGGCCCGCGGCGGCGCGTGGATTCGATTCCACCCCCGTTACTATGTGGTGGCCCTGGTCTTCGTCCTCTTCGACGTCGAGGCCGTCTTCGTCCTGCCCTGGGCCCTCAACGTGCGCGAGCTGGGTCTGTTGGCCATCGGCGAGATGGCGGTGTTCCTGCTCGTCCTGGTCCTGGGCTGGGCCTACGCCCTGCGCAAGGGAGCGCTGAAATGGCAGTAGACGAGAGCGACCTGCCCTTCGAGCACCCGCTGTACGACCTGATGGCGAAGATGCCGGGCCTCGACCTGGCCACCACGTCGGTCGACAAGCTGCTCAACTGGGGCGTGCGCAACTCGCTGTGGATCTTCCCCATGGCCACCAGCTGTTGCGGCATCGAGTTCATGGCCGCCGCAGCCAGCCGGGTGGACATGGACCGCATGGGCACCATCGTGCGCGGCACGCCCCGGCAGTCGGACGTGATGGTCGTCGCCGGCACGATCACGGTGAAGATGGCGCCGCGCGTGAAGCGGCTGTGGGATCAGATGCCGGAGCCCAAGTGGTGCGTGGCCATGGGGTCGTGCGCCATCTCGGGCGACTTCTACCGCGACATCTACTCGGTCATCCCGGGCATCGACACGGTCATCCCCGTCGACGTGTACATCCCCGGCTGCCCGCCCAACCCCGAGGAGCTGATGGGCGGCATGCTGGCGCTGCAGGAGAAGGTGGCGCTGAAGCGGGCCGGGCTGCGGGTGCCGCCGGACGTGCGGCCGGAGACGGCGAAGATGATCCAGCCCCGAATCGGGCGCGCCGAGGATCCCACGCGGGAGAAGCTCATCGGCCATCACCAGGCGCTGCAGGCCGCGACGCTGGACCTCACCGAGCCCGCCGATCTGGTCGCCGCCTTCGCGCCGAAGGCCGCCGGGGACGGCGCCGGGGAGGGCGACGCATGACGACCGCCGAGCGCGAGGCCGCCTTCGTCGACCTGCTGCGGGCCCGCTTCGGCCTGGCGGAGGACGCCGCGCCGCCGCCCGAGGGCTTCCTGCTGGCCGCCGAGCACCACGTCGAGCTCGCCCGCACGCTGAAGCTCGAGCACGGCTACGTGCAGTACGTCTCGGTCGTGGCCAGCCACTGGCTCGGCGTGCCGGCCAAGGGCAAGGTCGAGGGCGATCCCGAGCACTACGAGATCGCGACGCTGCTGCGCACCGTCGGACCCGGCAGCCACCTCGCGCGCTGGCGCGTGCGGGTCGAGCTCGGCGGCGCCATCGACAGCCTCGTGCCCTTGTTCGCCGGCGCCGACTGGCACGAGCGCGAGCAGTTCGACCTGGTGGGCGTGCGCT
>JAUHXL010000569.1 GCA_030426945.1 bacterium | reverse complement strand
ACGCCGTGGGCGAGGATCGAGCCGGGCGGCAGCGCGCCCAGCGCGGCGAGGCGCTCGAGGGGGCCCGCGTAGCCCCGGCCGCGCGCGTCGGCGACGTCGGCGAAGTCCTCGGCCAGGTGGACGTGCATGACGGCGTTCGCCGCGGCGCACAGGGCGGCGGCCTCGGCGAGGGTGTCGTCGCTGACCGTGAACGAGGCGTGCAGGGCGACGGCCGCGGCGATCGTCGGCGGACGGTCGTGCGCCAGGAAGCGCCGGCACTCGGCCAGGCCGCGCTGGGCCTCCGCGCGGCCGCCGTTGCGCTCGGTGGCGCCGAAGCACAGCAGCGCGCGCACGCCGAGGCCGGCGCAGGCGTCGGCGAGGATGTCGAGCGAGCCCTCGATGAGCGTCGGCGACTCGTGGTGGTCGATGAGCGTGGTGGTGCCGGCCAGCAGCGCCTCGGCGACGTACAGGCGCGCCGCCGCGCGCAGGCTGGCGGCGTCGAGCGCGCGGTCGAGGCGCCACCAGACGCGCTCGAGGATCTCGACGAAGTTCGTCGGCGGGGGCTCGGGCGGCGGCATGCCCAGCGGCGCGAGGCCGCTGTAGAGGTGCGTGTGGGCGCACACGTCGCCTGGGCGCACGCGGTCGCCGGTGAGCACGAGCTCGGCCTCACCGGGGGCGACGATGCGCCCGGCGTCGACGCCGAGGTTCAGGTCGGGTGTCTCGATGCGCAGCTTCATGGCTGCACTCTACGCCCCGTGATGCCATCTCGTAAACCCGCTGAACAATTGATGGTTCGGCAGGCGGGTCGAAACTTTTTCGACTTTTTTCGGCCCCGCGCGCAACACGCGGCGCCGCTGTCCGATGGATCCCCCCGCTTTTTCCGGAGGGACCCCACATGGACTGCTCGGGCTACTCGACGAACAGGGCACAGCAGCAGGACGACGGCAGCGCGAGCTGGGCGTCGTCGTCTTCGACGACGTCGTTCGAAGGCGCCGCGGCCTTCGAGCAGTCGGCCGAGCTGAACGCCGCGTCGACGTCGCAGTCGGTCGAGAGCCCGGCCGCGCCGCAGCCGGCGTCCGACGCCGAGGCACGGCTGCTCGCGCTCGAGGCCCGGCTGTACCGGGCCGAGGCCGCGAACATGCTCGACGGCCTCGGCATGCAGATGGCGGCCAAGGGCTTCGCCTGGATGGCCTACGCGTCGGTGCTCGGGCAGGGCTACGCGGCGGCCTGGGAGCGCTTCCAGCAGACGACGAGCGCGCAGGCCGAAGCGGACGCGCTGCCCGGGCAGATCGCCTGCGTCGTGCTCGACGTCGTGTCGGCGGGCGTGCTCGGCCGGGTCGTCGGCGGCCTGGGCCGCGCCGGCAAGCTGAACGAGGCCACCGTCGACGTGCTCGGGCCCACGCTGGGCAAGATCCTCGGGCTGACGCTGGCGGTCAGCCCGGCGAAGGCGCCCGCGGCGCCCACGGATCCGCTGACCAAGGCGCTCGGGTTCGCCGAAGCCATCAACAGCAACACGGCGCATCAAGTCGACCAGCTGAACGCGTGGCGGGCGGCCATCACCGGCAGCGACGTGCAGATCGGGGCCGAGCAGATCGCACACCTTCGGGCCGCCATCGACGCCTGGCGCAAGGTCTGTCCTCTGCTGCAAGCGCCGCCCGACGAGAGCACCGAGGTGTTGGCCGACCGCTTCGAGCGGGGGCTGTGGGCGGAGTGGCTGCCCACGCTGCTCGAGACCAAGGTCTCGGCCCGGCACACGCCGCTGCCCCGACGGAAGAAGGGCGAGCGCGGCCTGAAGTACGAGGTCTCGGCGCGCTTCAACGCGCCGGGCGAGGTGGTGGCCGACAAGCTCCGCGCGCTCGGCGCGCCGCTGCGGACGCCCTGGGACGCGACGGCGCACACGCTGCTGCTGAGCTGGGCGCGGGCGCAGCGCCAGATGCTGTGAGCCGCCGCCCGGCCCCGAACCGACGTGCACTCGACGACCGAACGATGGCTGGCCCGGTGGCCGGCGCCCTGCGCCGCGGTGGCGGCGCCCTCACCCCGATGGAGACGATCCGATGAACGCGATCCTGTTGACCTTGTTGGGCTTCTTCCCGCCGCCGGGCGTATTCGGCGAGCCCGTCGCGGTGGCGCCGCTGGTGCAGACGCGCGACACGATGGTGGTGTTGGTGGCGCCGCCCGAGGTGCCGGTGGTGTGGCCCGGCGCGCGGCGCGTGGCGGCCCGGGGGTTGCCGATGCTGGGCGACCTGAGCGGGCCCGGCGGCACCCTGCGCATCTACGAGGACGGCGTGCTGCCGGGCGTGCCGACCTCGGCGGCGACCGACGGGGCGTCCGTGGTGGTCGTCGGCGGGGCGCTCGGTGCCTTCTTCGGGCGGCGCATCGATCCGGGCGGCGTGGTGCGACACATGCGGCCGCCGAAGGGGCTGCGGCGGCTGTGGGCCGGGCTCGCCGGTGATCGCGAGACCTTGTTGCTGTACGCGATCACGGAATCCCGCTTCGATCGCGACGCGAAGCGGCTCGTGTGGCCCATCACCGTGGAGCGCGTCCAGCCCTACGGCGGCTTGCAGACGGAGTCTCGCCCCGACATGGCGCTGGCCGAGCCCGTCCAGATCTGCGCGAGCGACGAGGCCCTGTGGACGGTGGGGCTGGAAGCAGCGACCGATCGGGCCGTGCTGGCGCCTTGGAGCTACGGCCTTCTGTCCGCGGAGCTCATCGAGAGGCGGCGCGAGGCGCTGATGGACGCGGTCGCGGCCGGGCCGCCCATCGTTCGCGGCGGCTGCGCAACCCAGGTGGGCCCGTTGGGGCCGGTCGTGCGCGTCATCGAAGGCGCAGGGCCGCGAGCGGTTCGTCGCTCGGGGCCGGATCTGCCCGCCTACTCCGCCGAGCGTGGGATGACTCGCGCGCCGTTCCCCGCCGAGGCGCCGCCGGGCGTACGGTTCGACGCGGCGCTGCTGGGGTTCGCCGGCCTCGACCGCCTGATCCCGGCGGTGGCGGACATCCCGGGCGGTGTGCCGGACGAGGATGGCGGGCCGTGGACCGCCGAGACGATGGACGCGGCCGAGGGGCCCGTCGGCGCCCTCGACGGTGGCGCCGAGCGGGGCGTCGGCGGCCTCGACGGCGCGGTCGAGCAGCTCTAGAAGAGGCGCCTCAATGCCAGCGATCGACGTCCTTGTCGCGGATGCGGCCCACCGAGATGGCCTGCGCCGCCGGGCTGTCCTTCATCGGCAGCCGGAAGCGCCGCGTCTTGTCGTGCATGTACAGCGCGCCGGCGACGGCGCCCGCGGTGGGCACGAGGCCGATCTCACCGACGCCCTTGGCGCCGAAGGGCCCCTCGGGTTCGTGCTCCTCGATCAGCATCACCTCGACCTCGGGCATGTCGCGGGCGCGCAGCACGCCGATCTCGCGCAGCTTGAAGGTGACCGGCATGCCGTCCTTGCAGGGCAGCTCTTCGGTGAGCGCGAAGCCCAGCCCCATGTGCACCGAGCCCTCGATCTGACCGCGGCACAGATCCGGGTTGATGGCCTTGCCCACGTCGTGCGCGGCGAGGAAGCGCTTCAGCCTGCCCTCCTCGTCGAGGATGCAGACCTGCGTGGCGTAGCCGAAGGCGGTGTGCGTCTTGGGGTGAGGCACGTCGGCGCCCGGCGACGTGGTGTCGTCGATCAGCACGTCGCCCGCGTACACGTGGCCCACCAGGTCGCCGAGCGTGCGGCCGCCCTCGAGGTCGGCCTTCAGCTTCTCGGCGGCCGCGATGACCGCGCGGCCCCCCAGCATCGTGGCGCGGCTGCCGGTGGTCTGGCCGCATTGCAGCGCGAAGGTGGCGTCGACCTTGGGCCGGAACACCTTCGCCGGCAGCCCGGTGACCTCGACCGCGCACTGGGTGAGGATGGTCAGCAGGCCCTGGCCCATCTCGGTGAAGCCGTTGTAGAGGCTGACGGTGCCGTCGCCCTCGACCACCAGGCGGCACTTGCCCCACTCCTGGGCGCCGTTGCCGATGCCGCTGTTCTTCATGCCGCAGGCGATGCCGATGGGCAGGCCCGCGTTCAGCGCCTCGTAGTAGGCGTCCTTGACCGCCTCGAGCGTCTTCTTCACGCCCACCGACTTCTCGAGCACCTGGCCGGTGGTGAACTGATCGCCCACCTCGACGGCGTTGCGCCAGCGCATGGTCCAGCCGTCGATGCCCACCTTCTCGGCCAGCATGTCGAGGCAGCCCTCGACCGCGAAGTTGGCTTGGTTGGCGCCGAAGCCGCGCATCGCGCCGCAGGGCGGGTTGTTGGTGCGCGCGGCGATGGCCTCGACCTCGACGTTGGCCACCCGGTAGGGGCCGCAGGCGTGGCCGGCGGCGCGCTCGAGCACCTTGCCGCCGACGCTGGCGTAGGCCCCGGTGTCGCCCACCATGTAGGCGCGCAGGGCGGTCAGCCGGCCCTCGTCGTCGCACCCGACGGTGTAGGTCATCTTGATCGGGTGCCGCTTGGGGTGGATGCGGATCGACTCCTCGCGGTCGAGGGTGACGCGCACCGGGCGCCCGGTGACGGTCGCCAGCAGGGCGGCGTGGGCCTGGATGCTCATGTCCTCCTTGCCGCCGAAGGCGCCGCCGTTGGGCACCAGCTCGGTGAAGACGCGATCCTCGTCGACGCCGAGGAAGGCGGCCACCTGGCGGCGGTCGTCGAAGACGCCCTGGCCCTGGCTGTAGAGGTGCAGGCGGCCGTCCTCGCGCGGCACGGCCAGCGCCGCC
>JAUHXL010000568.1 GCA_030426945.1 bacterium | reverse complement strand
TGTGGTCGCGGGCCATCGACCACCTCGACGCCGCGCTGGCCGAGGCGCCGATGAGCCCCGAGCCCGGCGCCCGCGTGGCCTGGCTGCTGACCGCGCACGGCCGCGCGCCGATGACGCTCACGCCCGCGTGGGCCGTCGCGCGCAAGCGCGGCGACGGCTGGCGCGTGAAGGCGATGACGCAGCCGGCGCTGGCCGCGCTCGATCGCGCCGCGCTGGAGCCGGCCGATCGCGCCGCCCTCGACGCGCTGCGCCCGACGCCCCACCCCTACACCGACGAGCCAACCCGCCTGGCCCTGACGCACCGCGCGCTGCGGGCGCTCACGGGTCACCCGCTGGTCTTCCTCGGCGGGCAGCCGCCCCGCCCGCTGCAGGTGACGGTCGCCGAGCTGGGGCTGCGCTGGTCCGCTCGGCGCGACGGCGGCGCCGGCATCGGCGTGCGCCTGGGCGACGCGGCGGTGGCGCCCGGCGACGTGCTCGGCGGGCTGATGAACCGCCACGCCGACGGGCTGTGGGCCGACCTCGACGTCGAGGCCGGTCGCCTGCGGTTGGTGCCCCTGGGCGCGCGCCAGGTGGCGCTGCTCGAGGCGCTGGATCGCTTCGGCGTCGAGGTGCCGGCCGAGGGCGTCGACGCGCTGCTGGCGCGGCTGCCGGCGCTGGACGCGGTGGCGCCGGTGACGCTCGACGGCGCGCTGCGCGGGGCCGAGCGCCCGGCCGATCCGCGCTGGCCGCTGCGGCTGGACGCCGAAGCGGGCGCCGCGCTGCGCGTCGAGCTGCGGGTGCGCCCGGCGCCCGAGGCCGAGCCCCGCGTGCCCGGGCGCGGCGCGGCCGAGGTCTACGGCGGCGACGCCGATGGGCGCTTCCACGTCCGGCGCGACTTCGCGGCCGAGGTGGCCGAGGGCCGCGCGCGGCTGGCCGACGTGCCGCTGCCCGACGCGGCGGAGTGCGGCCCCTGGGCCTGGTACCTGGCCGAGCCCGCCGAGGCGCTGGCCGCGCTCGAGGCGATCCAGGGGGCGGCCGACCGCTTCGAGATCGTGTGGCGGTCGCCCCCACGTCGCCTGACGCGGCCGGCGGGCGCGGGGGGCCTGTCGCTGGGCCTGAAGGCGGTCGGCGGCGGCTTCGCGCTGGGCGGCGGGCTGAGCGTCGACGGGGTGACGGTCGACCTCGGCGCGCTGCTCGACGCGGTGCGCGCCGGCCGCGGCTTCGTCGAGGCGCCCGACGGCACGCTGGTGCGCCTGGCGGCGGACTTCGCCGCGCGGCTGCAGGCGCTGGCCGCCGTGGCGCAGGCGGCGAAGGAGGGGCCGACGGTGGCGCCCTTCGCCGCGCCGCTGGTGGACGCGCTGCGCGCGGCGGGCGCCGAGGTCGAGGGGCCGCGCGCCTACACCGCGCTGGTCGAGCGCGCGCGGGCCGCGCAGGATCTGCGGCCCGCGGTGCCCGCCGATCTCGCCGCGACGCTGCGCCCCTACCAGCGCGACGGCTTCACCTGGATGGCCCGCCTGACCGCCTGGGGCGCGGGCGCCTGCCTGGCCGACGACATGGGCCTGGGCAAGACGGTGCAGGCCCTCGCGCTGCTGCTGCACCGGCGCGCCGCGGGGCCGGCGCTGGTGGTGGCGCCGACCTCGGTGGGCTTCAACTGGCAGCGCGAGGCCGCGCGCTTCGCCGCGCCGTTGCGGACGCGCGCCTACCGCGGGCCCGACCGCGCCGCGCTGCTCGACGACCTGCGGCCGGGCGACCTGCTGGTGACCAGCTACGACCTGCTCGCGCGCGATCGCGAGGCGCTGACCGCGGTGGCCTGGGGCACGGTGATCCTCGACGAGGCGCAGGCGATCAAGAACCCGGCGACGCGGCGCGCGCGGGCGGCCGCCGCGCTGAACGCCGAGGCGCGCGTCGCGCTGACCGGCACGCCCATATCGAACCACCTGGGCGAGCTGTGGAGCCTGTTCCGCTTCCTGGCGCCCGGCCTGCTGGGCGGCGCCGAGGCCTTCCGGGCGCGCTTCGCCCGGCCCATCCAGCGCGACGACGATCCCGCCGCCCGCGCGCGGCTGCAGGCGCTGGTCGCGCCCTTCGTGCTGCGCCGCACCAAGGACGCGGTGGCGCCCGACCTGCCCGCGCGCACCGAGGTGGCGGTCGAGATCGAGCTGAGCGACGCCGAGCGCCGCCTGTACGACCGGGCGCGCGCCGAGGCGCTGGCCGGCCTGGGCGCCGGGCCCGGCCACGTGCAGGTGCTGGCCGCGCTGACCCGCCTCCGCCAGCTCGCCTGCCACCCGCGCCTGGTCGATCCGCGGTCGAGCGTGCCGTCGAGCAAGCTGACGCACCTGCGGAGCCTGGTGGCCGAGCTGGTCGACGAGGGCCACCAGGTGCTGGTGTTCAGCCAGTTCACCGCGCACCTCGATCTGGCGCAGGCCGCGCTGGCCGAGGACGGCCACCGGCTGCAGCGCCTGGACGGCAGCACGCCGCCCGAGGCCCGCCAGCGCGCCGTCGACGCCTTCCAGGCCGGCGAGGGCGACGTCTTCCTCATCTCGCTGAAGGCCGGCGGCACGGGCCTCAACCTCACCGCCGCCAGCTACGTCGTCCACCTCGACCCGTGGTGGAACCCGGCCGCCGAGGATCAGGCCACCGACCGCGCGCACCGCATCGGCCAGACGCGCCCGGTCACCGTCTACCGGTTGGTGGCGCAGGACACCATCGAGCAGGCCATCGTGGCGCTGCACGACCAGAAGCGGGCGCTGGTGGCGCAGGTGCTCGAGGGGGCGAGCGCGGCCGCCGGCCTGAGCACCGACGAGCTGGTGGCGCTGCTGCGGGCCGGCGCCGCCGACTGAGGGGCGCGGATCAGCGCGCCGCGGTCGTCTCGTCGGGTGGGGCGGGCGGCGGGTCGAGCTCGATCAAGCGCAGCACCCGCGCGACGTGCTGGCCGGCGTAGGGGCGCAGGGTCGAGGTCAGGTTCGCGCGCACGCTGCGCACGCTGTCGGGCGCGGCGGCGAAGTCGTCGAGCAGCGTCTCCATCAGCGGCTGATCTTCATCGGCGTCCTCGAGCGCCACGCGCTCCCAGCCGGCGGGCGTGCGCACCTCGACCCGCAGCTCCGGCCCCTCGGTGAGGCAGGGCGGCGGGTTGAAGCGCACCGGATAGATGGCCTCGCCGTCCACCAGCGTGGGCTCGGGCGCCCCCGGCGCGCGCGGCGCCCCGCCGCCGCAGGCCGCGGCGATCGACGTCAACAGGGTGAGGGCGAGCAGGCGGCGCATCCGGCGCAGCATACCGCGCGCGCCGAACGTTTGTGCTATCTTGCGCGCGTCGCGGCCCCGTGCCGGGAGCGGCCACCCGATCACGTCGGGGGCCTCATCCCATCGGGCGACGGACGACGACGCCACCCAACGCCCGATTGCCTGGAGCCCACGCGGCCCGGGACGAAAGGTCCACCCTTTGAGCAAGCGCATCAGCACCGCGAAGCTGCGTCGCATGGCGACCGACGGCGAGAAGATCGTCATGGTCACCTGCTACGACGCCACCTTCGCCCGCCTCGTCGACGAGGCCGGCGTCGACGCCATCCTCGTCGGCGACTCCCTGGGCATGGTGATCCAGGGCCACGAGCACACCATCCCGGTCACGCTCGAAGACGTCATCTACCACAGCCGCGCCGTGGCCCGCGGGTGCAGCAAGCCGCACCTGGTGGGCGATCTGCCCTTCGGCAGCTACCAGACCGGCCTGGACGACGCCCTGCGCAGCGCCGCGCGCCTCATGAAGGAGGGCGGCGTGCAGGCGGTGAAGCTCGAGGGCGGCGAGCCCTACGCCGAGGCCGTACACCGCATGACCACCGCGGGCATCCCGGTGATGGGCCACCTGGGCCTCACGCCGCAGTCGGTGCACCAGTTCGGCGGCTACAAGATCCAGGGGCGCACCCAGACGGCGGCCGAGAAGCTGAAGCACGACGCGCGCTGTCTGGTCGAGGCGGGCGCTTACTCGCTCGTGCTCGAAGGCATCCCGGCGCCGCTCGCCGCCGAGGTGACCGCCGAGATCGGCATCCCCACCATCGGCATCGGCGCCGGCGGCGGCTGCTCGGGTCAGGTGCTGGTGCTCTACGACCTGCTCGGCCTCGACGACCGCTTCAACCCGAAGTTCCTCAAGAAGTTCGACAACCTGCACCAGCGCGTCGTCGACGCCGTGGGCAACTACGCCCGCGAGGTGCGCACGGGCGACTTCCCCACGGCGCACCACAGCCACTGACGTGGACGTCCTGCACACGAAGGCGGAGATGCGCGCCTGGAGCCGGGCGCGCCGCAAGGGCGGGCTGCGCATCGGCTTCGTGCCGACGATGGGCTTCCTGCACGACGGGCACCTGTCGCTGATCGACCGGGCCCGCGCCGGCGCCGACCGCGTGGTGGTCAGCATCTTCGTCAACCCGACGCAGTTCGGGCCCAACGAAGACCTCGACCGCTATCCCCGCGATCTGCAAGGTGATCTGCGTAAGTGCCGCGAGCACAACGTCGACGCGGTGTTCCTGCCGTCGCCCGCCGAGATGTACCCGCCCGACGCCGCGACGACGGTGCACGTGCCGACGCTGGCGGGGCCTCTGTGCGGGCGCGACCGGCCGACGCACTTCGCCGGCGTGTGCACCGTGGTCACCAAGCTGTTCAACATCGTGCAGCCCGACGTCGCCGCGTTCGGCGAGAAGGACTTCCAGCAGCTCGCCATCGTGCGGCGCATGACGCGCGACCTGGACCTG
>JAUHXL010000567.1 GCA_030426945.1 bacterium | reverse complement strand
TTGATCGGATCCCGGTAGTTGGAGCCGGTGATCAGGAAGTAGCGCAGCACCTGCGGCTCGTAGCGCTTCAGCACGTCGGCGACGTCGAACACGTTGCCGAGCGACTTCGACATCTTCTGGGCGTCGATGTTGATGAAGCCGTTGTGGCTCCAGTAGCGCGCGTAGGGCTGCTCGGTCGCCCCCTCGGACTGCGCGATCTCGTTCTCGTGGTGCGGGAACACGAGATCCCGCCCCCCGCCGTGCAGGTCGAAGGTCTCGCCGAGGTGCTCCATGCTCATCGCCGAGCACTCGATGTGCCAGCCCGGCCGGCCCTTGCCCCAGGGGCTGTCCCAGCTCGGCTCGCCCGGCTTGGCCGACTTCCACAGCGCGAAGTCCATCGGGTGCCGCTTGCGGGCGTCCACCTCGACGCGCGCGCCGGCCTGCATGTCCTCGAGGGTGCGCTTGGACAGCTTGCCATAGCCGGTGAAGCGCTCGACCGCGTAGTACACGTCGCCGTCGACCGCGTAGGCCAGGTCCTTCGCGACCAGCTTCTCGACCAACGCGATGATGCCGGGGATGGTCGTGCTGACGCGCGGCTCGTGCTGCGGGCGGGCGATGCCCAGCGCGTCCATGTCCTCGTAGAAGGTGTCGATGAACTCGTTGGCCAGCGCCAGCGCCTCGACGCCCCGCTCGTTGGCGCGCTTGATGATCTTGTCGTCCACGTCGGTGAAGTTGCGGACGTAGGTCACCGCGTAGCCGCGGTAGCACAGGTAGCGGTAGATCACGTCCCACGCGACGTAGCAGCGGGCGTGGCCCAGGTGGCAGCGCGCGTAGGGCGTCACGCCGCACACGTACATGCGCACCTTGCCCGGCTCGACCGTCTCGAAGGGGCGCTTCTTGCCCGCCAGCGTGTCGTGAATCTGCAGTGCCATCAGTCGGCGTCCTCGAAAAAGGCGTCGTCCTCGAAGATGAAGCGGTTCTCGGCCACCCGGTCGGCCCCGAGGGCCTTCAGGCGCTCGGCCACCTCGGGGTGGGCCGCCCGCACCGCGGCGAACGCGTCGGCGCCGAGGACGTCCAGTCGACCGTCGCGCGTGGTGCGCACGGTGGCCGTCGCGGGCTCGCCCGTCAACAGGCCGATCTCACCGAAGACGTCCCCCGGCCCCAAGGTGGCCACCTCGACGGGCTCGTCTCCGCCCTCGCTGCGATGGACCGTGACCGCGCCGTCCACCACCAGCCAGAGGTCGGCGGCGGGCGCGCCCTGCTCGACGAGCACCGCGCCCGCCGGCACCTCGCGCGCTTCGAAGCCCCGCAGCAGGGCCGCGCGCGCCCCCGGCGACAGGTCGCGGAAGAGGGGCGACGTGTCGACCAACGTGGCCAGCAGCCGCTGTCGGGTGAAGGCCTCCAGCACCTCGGCCACCCGCGGATGGCGGGCCGCCACGGCGCGCAGCGCGTCGAGGGGGACGCGCACGGCCTCCACCTCGCCGGCCGCTCGCACCGTCGCGCCGCGTGGGCGGTCGAGCACCAGAGCCATCTCACCCACCAGCCCGCCGGCGGTCACCCGCCCCAGCACGACGTCGCCCCGATCCGGATCGTCCTTCACCACCTCGAGGGCGCCGTCCGCGACGAGGTACAGGGAGTCGCCCGCCGCCCCCTCGGCCAACAGCACCGCACCGTCCGCGAGCGCCACGCGCTCGAGGGCCGGCGCCAGCGCGTCGAAGGCGGCCGCGTCGAGCAGCGAGAGCAGGGGCATCGGCGGCAGCGCGGGTGGCGCGCTGGGTATCCAAGGCGGGAGCGCCTCGTCGGGCTCGTCCGCCGGCACCGAGGTGGGCGTCGGGGGCAGCGGGGGACGGGGCGGCGCGCCCGACGCCAAGCGCGGCGAGCCGGCCAGGAAGTCGGCGAAGCGCGCGGCGAGGCCCTCGGTCTCGAGGGCGAGCGCGGCGACGAGCGCGGCGAGGGGCTCCCCGCTGGCCTGCGCCGCGTCGAGCACGTCGGCCCGCACCTCGGCGGCGGCCACCGGATCATCGGCGGCGTCGAGCGCGTCCGCCAGGCGCAGGCGCCAGCGCGCGGCCCGCGGCTCGGCCCGCACCAGGCGACGCCACGCGCTGACCGCCGCCGCGACCTCGCCGGCCGCCAGCGCGGCGTGCGCCCCGGCCGCCACCCCGTGCCTCTCGTCCGGTGCCGCCTCTTCGCTCATCGATTCCCCTCCCGAGTGGTGGGGCATTCTAGTGCGTCGGCCCGGCGGGAGGAAGCGGCCGGCTGGCCCCGGAGTTGACCCCCGCCCGGTGCCGTGTGAGACTCGCCGTCGCGTCGACCTTCGCGGACGGGCCGCTCGCCCGGAGGAACCTCGATGATCAGCTGCCCCTCGTGTACGCAGGCGTCCCCGGACGGATCCCTTCACTGCGTGCACTGCGGCCACCGCCTCGAGACGGAGTCGGCGGCCGAGAAAACGCAGTTCGGGATGCCGATGCTGCGGCCTGCGCCGGCCAGCGCGAAGAGCAGCGGCCCGCAGACGACCCAGTTCGGCGCCGAGGACCTGGCGCGCCTGGCCGCGGCGACCAAGGACGACGCCCCCGACGAGGAGGCCGCGCGACAGGCGGCCAGCCCGTTGGCCGGCTTGCCCCGGCCCCGCGTCGCGTCTGCCCCCTCGCCGCTGACCGAAGGCCTCAAGAAGCCCATCAAGGTGGAGAGTCGGCCTAAGCCCTCTGCGCGCAGCACGGTCATCGGCATGCCGCTGTTCGGCGCCACGCCGGCGCCGGGCGCCACCGATGAGGCCGAGCCCGAGAGCGCGCCGTCGCCGGCGCCGGCGACGCCGGGCGGGGCGGCGATCCTCTCTCTCGACGCGCTCGACATGCCGAGCGGGGGCGACGCGGCGCCGGAGCCCACCCTGGCGATGATGTCGCCGATCGACGACTCGACCCAGCCGACGGGGCCGACCGCCGGCGCCGAAGAGGCGACGCTGGCCATGCAGACCCCGCTGCGCTCACCCGGGGAGGCGGGGCACCACCCGCCGACCGAGCTCGCGCAGCCGGCCTTGCCCAGCGCGCCGGACGCGCCGACGCAGCCGCGGGTGACCGCCGCGAAGAGCCCGGCCCCGGTGGCCGGCCCCAAACCCAGCCTCGCCAAGCCGGCCGCCGACCCGGCGCCCTCGCGACCCGCCGCGCCGCCGCGGCCCGCCGTCGCGCCGGCCCCGCGCAGCGAGCCAGCCAGCGCGCCGGCCAGCGCACCGGCCGACGCGCCCGACGCGGACGAGGCCGAGGGACGCGGCGGGATGTCTCGCGGCCTGGCCGGGGCCATCGGACTGACGCTGATCGGCTTGTTCGCCTACCCCGTCGCCAAGGCCTGGTTCTGGGAGGTCCTGGGCAACCTGTCCGGCCTGCCGCTGGTGTACTTCATCGGGGTGGGCGGCGCCGGGCTGGTGGCGCTCCTGGCGGCGCTGCTGCCGCTGGCGAACGGGGCGCGCATCGGCCTGTCGGTGGTGATGGGCCTTCTCGGGGTGGCCTGCCTCTTCCTCTTCGGCTACTGACGGCCGCGGCGGGCGCTCCGCGGGGCCCGGTGTTTCACGTGAAACGTCGCGGTTCGCCGCCGGACCCCGCCGGGTCGGCGCCGATCCGATAGAGTCACGACGATGATGGTGACGCCGCCCCCTGCCCTGCCCGACGCGCCGCGCATCCAGGTGGTGATGCCCTGCGGCGAGGTCGGCCCGGCGCACCGCGCCGCGCTGGAGGCAGGTCGCGCGGCCCTCGAGACGGCGCTCGGCGCCCGCGGCCACGTCGCCTGGACCCCCGGTCGGGCGCAGGCAGGGTGGCGCGGCTACCTGGCCGGTACCGACGACGAACGCGCCGCCGAGCTGATCACCGCCCTGACCGCCCCCGACGTGGACGCCGTGTGGATCGCGCGGGGAGGCAGCGGCGCCGCGCGCATCGTCGACCGGGTCGTGGACGCCCTCCGCGACCAACCGCCGCGCATCCTGGTCGGCTTCAGCGACGCGACGGTGCTGCTCAACGCGCTCACCACCCGCCTGGGCTGGGTCACCTTTCACGGCCCCGTCCTGACCACGCTGGGGCGCCCCGGCCACCACCAGGTGCCGCTCGAGGCCGCCCTCGACCTGCTCCGCGGCGCGCGCGCCACGGTGCCCCTGCCTGCTCCCCACGCGGGCCCGCGGCTCGAGGGGCGCCTCCTCGGCGGCAACCTCACGGTGCTGGCGAGCCTGGCGGGGACCGGCAGCCTGCCTCTCCCAGCCGTCGAGGACGCGCTCTGGCTGCTCGAGGACGTCAACGAGGCGCCCTACCGCCTCGATCGCTGCTTCACGCAGCTGCGCCGGGCGGGCGCGCTCACGGGCGCGCGTGGGGTCTGGCTCGGTGACCTGGGCCTCGAGGGCGCCGACGATCAGGCCGCCCGCGACGCCCTGCGCGACGACTGCGGCGGCCTGCCCTTCGCCGAGGGTGCGCCCGCCGGCCATCGTGGCCCCTTGGCGCTGCTGCCCTTCGGACCGCGCGCCCGAATCCTCCCCGGCCAGGACGCGCTGCAGCTGCTCGAGCCGTGCGTCGAGGTGCGCCGTGGCTGAGGCGCTGCGCCTGCCGCACCTGCTCCGCCAGGGCATCGCCGAGCGCGTCGCGCCCGCGATCGCCTTCGGCATCGCCACCCGGGACGGCCACCGGGCGACCTGGTTCGCGGGCCACCATGGCCCGGACCGCACCGGCCGACCGTGCACGGCCGACTCCCGCTTCGACCTGGCCTC
>JAUHXL010000566.1 GCA_030426945.1 bacterium | reverse complement strand
AGCGTCCTGTGCCGCGAGGCCGATCTCGAGCCGCTGCTGCCTCGGCCCGGCGTCGCCTTCGACGGCGCGCGCCACCTGCTCGAGGCGGCGGAGCCGGCCACCGGCCTGGCCGCCGGCGCCGTCGCCCGCCTGGTGCGCCCCGGCTTCGCGCGCCTGGGCACCGGGCAGGTGCTGCACCCCGCCGTGGTCGTGGTCGCCGAGTAGCCGCCCGACTCAGCGCGGGGGCGCGCGCTCGTCGTCGCCGGCGGGGCCGTCGCTGCGCCGCACCGCGCCCTGGCCGAAGCGCGCCTCGACCGCGTCCAGCGCCGCCGACAGCCGGCCGCGCCGGTCGGTGGCCGGCTGCTCGAACAGATCGAGCTGCAGGGGCGCGTCGCCCTCCTCCAGATCGTAGGCGGTCAGCCCGACGAGGCGCAGGGGCGCGTTCAGCTCGAACTGGCTCAGCAGGGCGACGCCGCCCTCGAAGAGCGGCTCGGCGTCGGCGGTGGGGGTGGCCAGGCGCGCCTGGCGCGTGTGGATCTGGAAGTCGGCCGTCTTCAGCTTCACCCGCACCCCGCGCGCCCGCAGCTCGCCCTTGCGCAGCCGCCGCGCGATCTCGTCGGCCGCCGCGCGCAGGTGAGGGGTGATCTCCGCGGGCGCGCGGATGTCCGTCTCGAGCGTGCGCTCCCAGCCGATGCTCTTGGCCTCGCGGCCGGGCGTCACCTCGCGCGGATCGTCGGCCCGCGCCAGGCGCCCGAAGTGCAGCCCGGCCGATCCCAGCTTGGCCCCCAACCAGCCCGGATCGGCGGCCGCGACGTCGCCGATGGTGTGCAGGCCGAGCGCCTCGAGGCGCGGCACGGTCTTGGGCCCCGCCCCCCACAGCCGCTTCACCGGCAGCGGGGCGAGGAAGTCGACCATGTCCGCCGGCGGCACCACCGTGAGGCCGTCGGGCTTGTCGAAGTCGCTGGCCACCTTGGCCACGAACTTGGTGCCGCTGACGCCCACCGACACGCGCAGCCCGCCGGTGGCCTCGAAGACCGCGGCCTTCAGCGCGCGGCCCATCTCGATGGGGCTGCCGAAGATGCCCTCGGCCCCGCTCATGTCGAGGAAGGCCTCGTCGAGGCTCAGCGGCTCGACCCGGG
Organism: bacterium; assembly: GCA_030426945.1. GTDB lineage: Bacteria > Myxococcota_A > Bradymonadia > UBA7976 > UBA1532 > JACKDN01. Next base: position 3,603 of record JAUHXL010000566.1, on the reverse strand, counting down.
CCGCGAAGTCGCGGAACACCTCCATCACGGCGCGCGACACCTCGACGTAGCGGGTGAAGCGCGGCCGCACGACGATCGCGTCCGGGCAGCGGCGCAGGGCGAGGGCCATGGGCATCGCGCTGCCCACGCCGAACGGCCGCGCCTCGTAGCTGGCCGTGGCGACGACGCTGCGGTTGCTGCGCCCCCCGATCAGCACCGGCTTGCCGCGCAGGCTCGGATCGTCGAGCTGCTCGATGGCGGCGTAGAACGCGTCCATGTCGGCGTGGACGATGACGCGGGCCCAGCGGTCGGCGGCTACGGACAGGGTGCAGATCCTATTCTTGCGTCGTCGTCGTGGTCGCCGTCGTGGTCGACCTGTCCGGCGACGCGGCCCGCGATTTCGGTCAGCGCCGAAGCGCTGCACCGCCGTCATCATCCGCAACCGCACCCGGGCCGGCCGGTGCGAGCGTTGTCCTCCCGTGGGCCACCGGCAGTCGACGCGCTGGCGTCTGGCCGTTTTCGACGACGACCACGACCACGACCACGACCACGACGCCCGCCGAGGCGGAAGTCCCCCCCTCAGGGACACCCGGCCAGGCTCTGGATCCAGGCGCCCACCAGCGTGGTGCCGTGGGGGTCGATCTTGTCGCTGCCCAGGGGCGGCATCTGGTCGGCGCCGCGGCGGCTCATGCGGGCCAGCAGCACGCTGCGGGCGGGATCGCCCGGCGCCACCAGCCGCGCGTCGGCCAGGCCCAGGTCGCCCTGCTGCGGCGCCACGCCGCACAGCCCGGTCTCGGCCAGGGGCGTCGTCGCGCGCAGGTCGATGCGCGCGTTGGCGGTGCCGTCCGGGCGGTGGCACATGGCGCAGTTGGCGTCGAGCACCGCCCGCACGCGGCCGCCGAGATCGGCCTCGGAATCCGTGGGCGCGGGGAAGGCCGGCAGCGTCTCGGGCGGTCCGGGCAGGGCCACGTAGCCCGCGCCGGCCAGCGCGGCCAGCTGCCCGTAGGGTCGGCCGTCCGGCGCCTCGTACAGGCCGTTGAGCTGCCGGGTGCTCAGGCCCAGGATCACGCCCGAGGCGTCCGTGTGGCACTGATCGCACTCGGCCCGCCCCGGGTAGTGCCAGGTCTGCACGCCCTCGGGCCCGGGCACGCGCGCGGCGAGGGGCCCGTCGAGCAGCTCGGCGTCCGTCTGATCCTCGTTCCAGCGATAGCTGTAGCCGTTCCAGCCGTTGCGTCCCCGGCGGTACAGCCGCGTCTCGATCAGCCGCCCGGCCAGGCGGAAGCTCTTGATGAAGACGGTGCCGTCCGGGAAGCCCCACGCGTCCTCGTCGCGGTACGTGATGACCTCGCCGGCGGGCAGGGCGAAGGCGCGCAGCTTCTCGGCGCCGTCGCTCCACAGGGGGGCCTGGACGCCGTAGGGCACGACGCCCGGCGCGAGCGTGTGCGTCGCGACGTCGGTGAAGCAGCCGGTCTCGCTCAGCCGCGCGGGCACGGGCTCGACGGGCTCGGCGTTCGCGCGGCGCACGAAGCGCTCGACGCCGCCGTTGAAGCTGACGACGAACAGCTCGCCGTCGGGCCCCTCGCCGAAGGCGCTGATCGCCCGGTTGGTGTCGGCCAGCAGGGTGACCTCGGCGGGCCCGCCCGGCTGGCGGCGCAGCGCCCAGATGTTGCCCGACGCATAGTCGCCGAAGACGTAGGCGCCCCACAGCTCTGGCAGGGAGGGGCCGCGGTAGACGAAGCCGCCGGTGATCGAGCGGCCCTGCCCGTGATCGTAGGCGTACACCGGCGCGGCGAACTGGGAGGGATCACAGCCCGCGGTGTAGCAGCGCTCGCCCTCCACCGCGTTCCAGCCGTAGTTCTGGCCGCCCTCGACGACGTCGATCTCCTCCCACGCGTCCTGGCCCACGTCGGCCACCCACAGCTCGCCGGTGCTGCGGTCGAAGCTCATCCGCCAGGGGTTGCGCAGCCCCCAGGCCCACACCTCGGGCTGGCCGGCGGCCTCGACGCCGGGCTGGCAGCGCCCCTCGGCGAAGGGGTTGTCGGGCGGGATGCCGTAGGGCAGGCCGCAGACGGCGTCCTGCGCGTCGACGTCGATCCGCAGGATGGCCGCCAGCACGGTGTCCGGTCGCTGCCCGTGGCCGTGGGGATCACCGCCCGCGCCGCCGTCGCCCAGGCTGACGTACAGGTAGCCGTCGGGTCCGAAGCGCAGGTCGCCGCCGTTGTGGTTCGAGAAGGGCTGGGGGATCTCCATCAGCACGCGCTCGCTGTCGGGTCGCGCGCGATCAGCATCCGCGGGATCGACCTGCAGCTCGCTGATGACCGAGCGGCGCGGATCGGCGGCCGAGTAGTAGACGTAGAGCCGGCCGTTCTCGGGGTAGCGCGGGTGGAAGGCCAGGCCGAGCAGGCCCTCCTCGTTGCCGGCGCGGCTGACCGCGCGCTGCCAGAAGGTGCGGTTGGGCCCGTCGCCGGTCGCCGGGAAGAAGAGCACGCGGCCGTCCTGCTCGACGACCGCGCGCGTGTCCGGGCGGCCGGGCACCGCGCCGTACCAGACCGGCCGGCTGACCACGCGGTTGGGGTGGGCGGGCGCCAGATCCAGGGTGCCGAGGGGGGGCGCGTCGGGCAGGCGGCAGGTGGTGTTGGGCACGCGGGGCGCGAGCGGGTTGAAGTCGTCCGGCGTGGCCGGACCCAGGCCGGCGTCCTCCTGGGGCGCAGGTGGGCCGGCGTCGACGGCGGGCGGGCCGCCCCCGGACCCGCCGCGCTCGTCCGTGTTGCCGGCGCAGGCGGGGATGAGCAGGGCGGCGAGCAGCGACGGGGCGAGGTTCGAGCGGTTCATGGGCGCATGGTAGCCGACGACCGCGGGCGCGTCAGCCGCCGGTCACTCCAACTCGAAGCGCGACGTGGAGCCCGCCGGCGGCAGGTTCTGCGCGGGTCGGGCCGCGCCGCGTCCCACCGCCTCGGTGACGTTGTAGGGCTGACCCATCAGCTTGTTGAGCAGCTGCCGGGTGCGCCACGACAGGTAGCAGCTCGTGAAGGGGATGGCCTGCTTGGGATCGAAGTAGGGGTTCCGCAGCTTGCCCAGCTTGACCAGCATCAGCACCTGCTCGGCCACGCTGACCGGGCAGCCGGTGATGCGCACGACGTCCTCCTGGTTCAGCGTGCGCAGGGCGAGCCCCATCGACACCATCTTCCCGTAGATGTCGGCGTACTTCGCCTGGAGGGGATCCTTGGTGCTGCGGTCCTCGTAGACCGACTCGATCTGCACCGGCTTGCCGGCCACCTCGCCGTGGAAGCGCGCGCAGTCGCCGACGAAGACGACCTTCTCGCCCGGCTCCGCGTCGATCGGCCCGTCATAGGCCCCGAACACGATGTGCACCGGCGGCATCTTCTCGTCGGTGGCGGCGTCGTACAGCCGCAGCACCTCGACCGCCTCCTCGAGCGCCCCGGGGCAGCCGCCCCAGCAATAGTCGTGGCCGCCGTCGGGGGGTGGGGGACCGCTGTACGCGCGGATGTTCGTGTCCGCGAAGTAGTCCTCGACGCGGATGAGCCCGGTGCGGAAGCCCTGGGCGCGCGCGCGCGCCTCGTCGAAGGTGACGTCGCCCACGATGTCGATCGCGTCCAGATCCAC
>JAUHXL010000565.1 GCA_030426945.1 bacterium | reverse complement strand
GCGCGCGGTCGCTGGGGGCGCGGTCCGAGGGGCGGCCGGATCGGGCGCCTCGACGGCCACCGGCGCGGGGTCGTCCGCGGCCACGTACACCGCGCCGCCGCCGACCGCGCCGAGCCCGAGCAGCGTCCACAGCGCGGGCGCCCAGGCCAGCTTGGCCGCGCCCGCGGTGGTGGCCGCGAGGCCCGCGCCGGCCGCCGCGCCCCCGGCCGCCGTCGCGGCGGCGCCCACGGCGGAGGCCCCCGCCGCGGCTTCGGCGGCGGCGTGCGCGCCCTCGAGGGCGGCCTGCGTCGCCACCGCCGCGCCGACCGTCGCGCCGACGCGCGACAGCACCCGGCCACGGGCGGCGGCCGGCGCCGGCGGGGCGGCCCGCTCGGCGGCCAGCAGGGCCTCCATCTCGGGGTCGTCCCAGGTGGGCTCGCTCATCGGACCCCCTCCACGAGGCGGCGGCGTCGGACGGCCGCCGCGAACGTCTGCCGCGCCACGCGCAGCCGCGAATAGACCGTATTGAGCGGCAGGCCGAGCGCCTCGGCGATGGCCGGGCAGGGCTCGCCGTCCAGCGCGCTCATCACGAAGATCACCCGCTTCTCGAGGTCGAGCGCCTCGAGCGCCGCCTGCACCTCGGCGCGCGCCTCGCGGGCCTCGACCACGCGATCCGGCGCGGGCCCCGGATCGGCCACCGCCGCCAGATCCGGCGCGCCCAGCCGCTCGCGGTGGTGGCGCGCCCGGCGCCGCTCGTCGGCGGCCACGCGGTAGGCGATGCCGGTCAGCCAGGGGCGCACCGGCCGCGTCGCGTCGAAGTCGCAGCGCAGCTTGCGGTGCACCACGACGAACACCTCGTGCGCGGCGTCCTCGAGGTCGCGCGCGGCCACGCCCAGGCGCCGCAGGGTGTGCCACACGTGATCGAAGTGCGCGTCGTACACCGCGCGAAAGGGCGGCGGCGCGGCGACCTCGGGCAGGGACGGGGCGGGCGCGGTCATCGCCGTCATCTTGGGGACTGCGCCCCGCGTCCGTCGGTTTTTCTTCCCGATCCGGTCAGCGGGGCGCGCCGACGCCCACCACCAGGCCGGCCGCCGCGCCCACGGTGTCCGCCGACCACGCGACGGTGTCGTCGACCCGCAGGCGGTTCGCGTTGAGATCGGCCGTGACCTCGGCGAACACCGCCAGGCGCACCCGCCCCAGCCGCCAGGCGTAGCCGCCCCGCGCGCCCGCGGCCACCACCGGCAGGGTGAGATCCTCGGTCGCGTCGAAGCCCGCGGCGCTCGCGTGGCGCGCGCCGCCGCGCAGCAGCGCGCAGGCCGCCCAGCCGCCCGGCCGCCAGCAGCCGCGCAGGCCGACGGTGGTGCGCGCCACGTCGATCGTGCCCTCGCCGTGCTCGGTGGCGGTGGCCAGGTCGTGGCGCGCGTCGAGTCCCACGCCCCAGGCGCCCCAGCCCAGCGCGGCGTCGAGGCCGACGCCGCCGGTGAGGGTCGGCCCGGCGCCCCACGCGCCGGCCCCCAGCGCCCCGACCGCCCAGTCGAGGGTGCTCGGCGGGGCGGGCTCGGCGGGCGCATCCGGCGGCGGCTCGGGCGGCGGGGCGACCAGCGGATCGACGAGGAAGGCCACCTGCAGGGCCACCGCGTTCATCAGCTCGGCGCAGTCGCCCTGCGGCGATCGCAGGCGCCGTGATCCGCGCGCGCGGCCGCCGTGGACCAGGCGCACGAAGGCCTCGAGGCCCGCGCCCGGCGCGGCGGCCACCCGCACCACCACCCGCCGCTCGGCGTCGGCGGTGACGCCCGGCCGGCCCAGGTGCCGCGCGACGGCCGCCGCCACCGCCTCGACGCCCGGGCACGCGGGCGGCGCCTCGACGATTTCGAGGCGCACCGGGCGCGCGGCGGCGAGGGCGGGCAGCAGCAGGCAGGCGACGAGGGCGGCGGGGCGCATGCGCGGGATTCAACCCCGAACGGGGCGTCCGGCAAAAGCGCGACTTTTCTCGACGGGTCCGGCCGGCTGTCCCCAACAGGACGGTGAGACCGGGCCGCGACACGTCGACGGCCGGGAGGAGGACTCCGATGACGCGATGGATGCAGGTGGTGGGCACGCTGGCCCTGGGCATGAGCCTGGCGGGGTGCCCGCTGGACGCCGACGAGCAGGTGGCGCGCAACGACGACGCCGGGGCCAGCGACGCGACCCCGGACCGGCAGGGCGGATCGCGGGACCACGACGCCACGCCGGGCGAGGACGCGGGGCCCGCGCCGGCCTGTGTGGACGACGCGGACTGCCCCGCGGGGCAGGCGTGCGAGGACGGAGCCTGCGTGGCTCCGCGCGACGAGCGGCGCTGCGACGGCTTCGACGAGGACGGCGACGGGCGGATCGACGAGGGGCTCGTCTGTCCGCCGCCGGGCGGCTGCGGCGATGGGTGCCCGCCCAACTCGATCTGCGTGGAGGACGCCTGCCGGCTGGTGTGCGACGAGGACGCGCACTGCCCCGAGGGGCAGATCTGCGGCGGCGGGGTGTGTGGATCCGGTCCGCCCGCCGAGGTGTGCAACGGTCGGGACGACGACGGGGATGGCCAGGTCGACGAGGGTTTGAACTGCGGCGATCCCGGCTGCGCGGACGACACTGCCTGCCCGCCGAACGCGGCCTGCATCGGCGGTCGGTGCGTGGTGGCCTGCGCCGCCGACGCCGACTGCGCCGATCCCGGCGCGGTGTGCATCAACGGGCTGTGCACCCCGCGCGCCTGCGCGGGGGTCGACAACGACGGCGACGGGGCGGACGGTTGCGCCGACTGCGACGACAACGATCCCACGGTGGGTCCGCAGGGCATCGAGACCTGCGACGGCCGCGACGAGGACTGCGACGGGCAGGTCGACGAGGGCGCGTGCGGCATCGACGACTGCAACGGACAGGACGACGACGGCGACGGCGTCGTCGACGAGGACTGCGCGCAGTGCGACGACGAGCGGGCCTGCCCGCCCAACGCGATCTGCCGCGGCGGCCGGTGCCTGCTGGTCTGCGGCGCCGACGATCAGTGCGGCGCAGGGGAGCGCTGCGTCGATCAGGTGTGTACGCCGGGCCCCTGCGACGCGCCCGAGGTGTGCAACGGGCGGGACGACGACTGTGACGGCGCGGTGGACGAGGGCGTCTGCGGTCCCGCGGCGTGCATGGTCGACGCCGAGTGCCCGGCGGGCCTGCGCTGCGTCGCGGGGCTGTGCGCCGTGCCCGGCATCGATGACTGCAACGGCATCGACGACGACGGCGACGGGCAGGTGGACGAGGACTGCAGCGACGGCTGCGGCGGCGTGCGCTGCGCGCCCGGTGAGGCCTGCGTCGATGGCGAGTGCGTCACCGCCTGCAACGCCGATCTCGACTGCATCGCCGGCTACGCGTGCTTCGGCGGTCAGTGCATCCCCGGCATGTGCGCCGCCGATCTCGACGGCGACGGCGCGAACGCCTGCCGGGACTGCGACGACGCGAACCCGCAGGTGTCGCCCGATCAGGCCGAGCTCTGCGGCGACGGCGTCGACAACGACTGCGACGGCGTGGTCGACGACTGCGGCGCGTGCCCGCCTGGCCTCCAGCCCATCCCCGATCCGGGGGCCTGCCTGCAGGACGACGCGATCTGCTTCCAGACCGACGCGGGCCAGTGGTGTACCGGCCCCTGCATCGACGCCAACGGCGACGGCCAGTGCGAGACGTTCTGCCGCGACGACGCCGACTGCCCGCCCGACGCGGGCTGCGTGCAGAACGTCTGCGCGCAGCTCGGCGGCGGGGCCCAGCCCGAGGCGTGCGGCAACGGCCTCGACGACGACCTCGACGGCGTCGTCGACGAGGGCTGCTGAACCGCGCGGCGCCTGCCGCTTGTCTCCCCGGCCGCCGCAGCGTTGAATAGCGCGGCGGCGGCCCCGTCGGGCGCGCCGCCCAGACCAACCGGGGGAGAACGCATGCGCTGGAAGCTGGCCCTCGCGGGCCTGACGACGATCACCATCGCGGTGGCTTGTGACGACGACGGCGACAGCGCGGGCGGCAGCCCGACCGTCGAGTCCGGCGTGCCGCCCGCCAAGACCATCGACAGCCTCACCGACGCCGAGGGCGCCAAGCTCTGCGACGCCTACGCCGCGGCCGCGTCGCGGGTGGTGACGCCGGCTCAGGCCTGCACCCTGGCCGGGCTGCTGTTCGCCGAGACGCCCAGCGACTGCGAGCAGTTCGCGCAGCTCTGCCGCCAGGATCCCGGCGCCTTCAACGATGGGGGCGACGGCGGCGACGATCCCGAGATGGACGACTGCCCCTTCCGCACCGCCGACGACCGCGCGAAGTGCACCGCCTCGATCGACGAGATCGAGACCTGCTTCAACGCGACGCTGGCCAACGCGCGCGCCCTCGTGTCGGGGCTGTCGTGCAGCAGCGCGGGCGGCGGCGACAGCATCAGCGATCGCCTGAGCGCGGCCTTCGGCGGCACCGATCTCGACAGCCTCGAGGAGGTGCCCAGCGAGTGCGCGTCGGTGCAGGTGAAGTGCCCCGAGCTGTTCCGCAACGCCCAGCCCGCGCCCGGTGGCGCCGATGCCGGGCCGGGCGGCGCCGACGATGCGGGCGCGCCCGACGCCGGCGCCCCCGCCGCCGACGCCGGCACCCCCGCCGCCGACGCCGGCGCCCCCGCCGCCGACGCCGGGACCTGATCCCGCGGCCGCCGCCGCCGCCATGAACCCGCCGACACCGTGTCGTTCGCGCGCCTGCCTTTGCTAGGGTGGCAGCCGA
>JAUHXL010000564.1 GCA_030426945.1 bacterium | reverse complement strand
CGGCGCGGGGGGGGACCGACATCATGCTGGTCGGCGCTCGGCGTGGGCGGCGCGACCCGGTCGCTGGCTGTTTCGTCCAAGAAGACGGCGCCGGGCCCGTGCGACGCTGCGCCCACCGACCAGGAGGTTCCCCATGTCCGCTCCGCCGCTCACCCCCGCCCGCAGCCTTTGGCACGTGCTGCGCTACCGCGAGGCCGCCGACGCCATCGAGTGGCTGGGCCGCGCCTTCGGCTTCGAGCCGCTGCTCGTCGTGCCGGGCGACGCGCCCGGCGCCGTCACCCACGCTCAGCTTCGCTGCGGGGACGCCCTGCTGATGCTGGGCAGCTGGCGTGACGATGACTTCGGGCGCATGCAGACGGTGCCGGCGGACGTGGGCGGCCGCGTCACCGCCAGCTCCTACGTCGTGGTGGACGACGTCGACGCCCACCACGCCCGCGCGGTCGAGGCGGGCGCCGAGGTCGTCCAGCCACCTGCAGACCAGGACTATGGCGGCCGCCTGTACGTGTGCCGCGACCCCGAGGGTCACTTGTGGAGCTTCGGCAGCTACGATCCGTTGGCCGAGGACGCCGGCTGACGGCCCCGGGGTCGACGGTCATCGCGGGTCCGCTGGAGCGTCGCGCGGGCCGGCCGCGCGCCCGGCGCGCCGAGAGCGTCGGCCATCCCCTACAGGTGGAACCGCTCGAAGAACCGCGCCGCCTCTTCGCTGGCGTCGAGCGTCGTCGTCGTCGCGCCGTAGGGGCAGTTCGCTTGCCCGGGCCAGCAATGCGCCACGCCTTCGAAGCTGCAGAGCGTCACCTCCACATCGTCGTCGCAATCGGTCCACGTCTCACAGGTCGCGTCGTCCTCGGCGAACGTGACGGCGGGCTCCGGCGCGCAGCCGTTGCGGTCGGCCCAGCCCTGGAGCGTGTCGGGGACGGACACCGCGCGCGTGAGTCCGCCGCCTTCGTAGCGCACGTTCCTGTCGGCGGTGCCGTGGAAGTGAATCACCGGGATGGGTCGCGACGGGTTGCAGGTGCTGGGGCTCAGCGTGCCGGAGACGGGCGCGACGGCGGCGAAGACGTCGGCGCGCTCGCACGCGAGCCGGTGCGACATATAGCCCCCGTTCGAGAACCCCGTCGAGTACACCCGGCGCGCGTCGATGCACGCGCGCGTCTGCATCTCGTCGACGAGGGCGACCGCGAAGCCGACGTCGTCGCGGTCCCGGACGAAGATGCGGCAGCAGGTGCCGGCGTTCCACGACGTGTCCGGGCTGTTCGGATAGACGACGATGAAGTTGCGCGCGTCGGCGACGGGGTTCATCGCGGAGAAGTCGCGCTGTCGACGGGCGTTCGACGTGAGGCCGTGCCAGTTCAGGACGAGGGGCGTCCGCACGGTCGGGTCGTAGCCGGGCGGCACGTGCACGAGGTACTCATAGCGCGCCCCGTCGTGCTCGAGAGAGAACTCGTGGTCGCCCGGCTCCAACCCATCGTCCGGGCACGGCGCGTCGCGGGGATCGTGCACCGCGCCGTCGATGTCGATGGGGGCGGTGCCCGCGTCACCGTCGCCCGCATCGGTGTCGCCGCCCCCGTCGTGGCCGCCCCCATCGGGGTCGGCGTCCCGGTCAGGGCCGCTCATGTCGTGGCCCAAGTCGACGTCGGCCCAGGCGTCGCTGGCCGGCGCAGCGCCGACATCGACTGCGCGGCCCGTGTCGGCGCTGCCATCGAGGCCTCCGTTGCCATGTTGGACCGCGCCGCTGTCTCGCGCGGCGTCGTGGTCGTGGCGGGCGCTCGCGTCCGCGCGGGCGCCGGCATCCGCGCGGCCGCGCAGGTCACGACCGGCGCCCGGCCGCTCCTCGGATTCGCCGCACCCCAGCTGCAGCGCGCCGACGGCCGCCCAGACGATGGCAGCGCGCGCCGCGGCCAGCGCCCACCGCGCCGGGCGTTCGTCGTCGGGGCCGTTCATCGCCATGCTCCTCGTCGCGCCTGTCGGTCGTGGAGCATCGCACAGGCTGGACTCCGCGGCCATCGGACATGCCATGAACACAGACCGGGCGTCCCCGCCGTCACAGTCCACCGTGCAGCCCGCCCCGCGTGTGGCTGCTTCGCTCGCCGCGCCCGGACACCGCACCCGGGCGCGCGCTTCACCGCACCGAGGTGACCCACTGCGAGGATCGATAGGGCCAGTTGTTCGCCGTGTTCCACTGCGAGACGATCAGGTGCAGGTTCGCCAACGTCGAGTCCGGGTGGATGTAGCCGCCATAGAGCTGGGGCAGCATGGCACCCGTGATCGGCTTGAAGACCCGCGCGACGGTCAGGTCGGACGTCGGGCCGTCGACCACGATGATGCTGATGTCGTAGTCGCGCGCGTTGAACCACGCCAGCACCCACTTGTTCTCGACGCGCCGCAGGCTCAGCTCGCCGAACCGTCCGCCGAGCACGGGGGTCGCTGGGTGGCCCCACGCCCAGCGCCCGTTCGCGAAGCCCCAGGGCACGTAGGCGGCCCGATCGAGCAATCGGTCCTCGGGCACGCGGTAGAGGATGATCGGCTGGTCGCGCGAGATGAACTTGGTCGACATCACGTAGACGAAGCCATCGCAGCCGCGCTCCCAGGTCCACAGCTGCCGAAGCTGGTTGTCCTCGTGCGCTTCGAACCGCGCGCCGCTGACGATCCAGTTCTCGCCGTTGTCGTCGGAGTACGCGATCTGCGTCCAGAGGACGTTGCCGAGCCCTTCGTTGACGATGTAGTGCAGGTACATCCGACCCCCGATGGTGATCACATCGGACGGCAGCCAGGTCCGGCCGTTGTCGTGCCGGTAGTCGAACAGCTGCTTCGCGTAGTGTCCGCCCGCGGCGCCGTTGAACACGATGCCATTGGCGGGCAGCCCGGGCGCCGAACGCAGCAGGACCGGTGAGCGCCAGCCCGGTCCGCCCACCCCGTCCCGCTCGAAGGTGTCGCCGAAGACGTAGGCGATCTGACCGTTCGGCTGGCGCGCCGGGATGCCGAGATCGGTGCCGCCCACGCCGAACTGTCCCGAGCTGGTCTGCGTGCCGGTCAGATCCTTGATCCAGCGGGTCCGCGCCGGTTGTTCGTTCGGGTCGGGGGCGCGGCCAGGGCAGCGACCAGGGGCGACGGCGCCACCTGCTCCACCCGCGCCGCCCACGCCGCCCACGCCGCCGAAGCCGTCGTCGCCACCGCTGCCGCCGAGCCCGCCGAAGCCGCCGAAACCGCCATCGCCGCCGAAGCCGCCATCGCCGCCATCGCCGCCGAAGCCGTTTGCGCCGCCGTCGCCGCCGCCGACCGCGTCCGTGCCTCCGAAGCCGGGTGAGCCACCGAGGCCGCTCGAACCGCCGACGCCGCCGCTCCCGGGCAGACCGCCCGCCGCCCCGTCGCCGCCCGCGCCCCCGGCGCCGCCCGCGCCCCCGGCGCCGCCCGAGCCCCCGGCGCCGCCCGAGCCCCCGGCGCCGCCCAAGCCCTCGGCGCCGCCGCCCCCCCAAGCGCCACCGAAGCCCCGCGGACGATCAGGGCGCCAGGGGCGATCGAGTCCACCGCCGTCGCCCCGGCCGCCCGCCGTGGCGTCGGCCGCACCGCGCTCGGCGGGGGGCGGTGTCGAGCAGGCCGCCAGGGCGAGGGTCAACACCGTCACCAGCGTTCGCTTCACGTCGGGCTACTCCACTCGCGTCTGTCGTGCATACGCCTGCGGCGCGCTGGGGAGGCGCACAGAGGACCCCGGGGCCTCAATGGACCGTGACCGGCGCCTGAGAGGCGTCCGTCGTGTACGCCTGCCACAGCGCGTCGAGGCTTCGACCGGTCCGCTCGCGCCAGAAGCCCTCGTCGTAGCGGGCCTCCCTCAGCGCCCCGTCGAGGTCCCGCGCCAGGTTGGGCGCGACCTCGGCGACCAGCCAGGCGAGGAAGCGGGCGGTCACACCGTAGCCATCGGTGTAGCGGTGCGCCGGTTCGTGGCGCGGCAGGCTCCAACACACCGCGCGGTTGTGCCGGCCGTGCCGCCAGCGCACATAGTCGGCGAGCCCCTCGGTGGCCCAGCCCGGCACGCCGTCCCAGCGGTAGGCCTGCACGAGGTGAAACCCCTCGTGGACGATCAGGTCGATGTCCTCGGGCTGCTCGGTCGCGTACGTCACGGAGACGCGGATGTGGTCGCCGGAGGCCGCGGCCACGCCGTCGTAGCGCGGATCGAACTCCAGGGTGACCTCGCGCGGCGCCGCCGGGTTGAACTCGGCCGCCATGCTCGGGTAGGCAGCGAAGAAGGCGTCCACCATCAGCGCGATGGTGCGCCGCGGCGTGACGCCCGGCGCGCCGTCGATCACGGTCAGCGTGTAGCCGCCTTCCGAGTACCGGGTGCCCCCTGCGGCCGGCGTGCCCACCAGCGCGGGGCGCGTCGATGCCATGATCGCAGCCGACGCGGGGGACACACCCGCCGCGTTCTCGGCGACCACCCTGAACTGCGCGGACGCGCCGGCCTCGAAGCCCCGGGCCGGGAACCGGGTCACGCCCGCCGGTACGTAGGCGAACGGGCTGAAGGGCGCGCCACCGACCGCTTGATCGATGCGGTACACCACCGGAGCGCCGGGGGCGGCGTTCCACTCGAGCTCGATGCTGGTGCGATCGAGCGGCGTCGCGCGGAGCGATCCGGGCGCGCCGGGGGCGGCCCCGGCCGGCTCGACGAAGGCCGTGGTGCCGTGCAGCTCGAGCTCGGCGAGCTGGACGACCGCGTCCCCCGTGTTCTCCATCTGGAGTCGGTACCAGCGGT
>JAUHXL010000563.1 GCA_030426945.1 bacterium | reverse complement strand
GTCCGCCTGTCCGACGGTGAGGCGGTCTTCGAGCACAACGCCGCCGAGCGCCTGCACCCGGCCTCGAACACCAAGCTCGTGACGACCGCGGCGGCGCTCACGCTGCTGGGGCCCGCGTACACCTGGCGCACGGATCTGGCCGTCGACGGCCTCGGCGACAAGGGCGAGGCGGGCACCGCCTACCTCATCGGCGGCGGCGATCCGCGCTTCGTCAGCGAGTCGCTGTGGCGGCTGGTCGAGGACGCGCGCCTCGCGGGGCTGAAGCGCGTGACCGGCGATCTGATCGTCGACGAGTCGTGGTTGGGCCCGCAGCACGAGGCGCCCGGCTATGCCGACAAGGCCCAGGACGCCGCCTACCGCGCCCCCAGCGGGGCGACGACGCTGAACTGGAACAGCGTGTCCATTCGTATCGTGCCCGGGGCCGCGGTGGGCAAGCCGCCGGTGGTCACCATCGAGCCGGGCGACGGGTACATCGACCTGCGCAACACCGCGACGACCAGCCGCAAGGGCGCCGAGCGCCTGACGGTGTCGGCCAAGGCGGAGGGTGGGCGCACCCGCATCACGGTGGGTGGGCGTATCCCACTGAAACATCAGGGGATTACGGTGCGGCGGCGCATCGACGATCCGGCCCTCTTCGCCGGTCACGCCGCGCGGGCCATGCTGAAGGCGGCGGGCATCGAGGTGAAGGGCAAGGTGAAGACGGGCGCCGCGCCGAAGAAGCGCCGGCGCCTGGCGCGGGTGCGATCCCGCAGCCTGGCGATGATGGTCCACGACGTGAACAAGCTGTCGAACAACGTGATGGCCGAGCACCTGCTGCGCACGATCGGGCGCGAGAAGGGGGGCACGGGGGACTGGGACGCCGGTCGCGCGGCGGTGTCCGAGTTCCTCACCAAGACGGTCGGCATCCGCGGCTTCACCTACCGCAACGGATCGGGGCTGTTCGGCGACACGGCCTTCTCGGCCCGCGAGATGGTGGCGGTGCTGCAGCACATGCACAGCCGCGCGGCGGCGCTGCCGGAGTTCTCGGCGTCGCTCGCCATCGGCGGCCTCGACGGCACGCTCCGCCGCCGGATGAAGGGCGTCCCGCCGCTGGCGGTGCGGGCCAAGACCGGCACGCTCAACGGCGTCATCGCGCTCTCGGGCTACGTCACCTTCGCCGACGGCTCGCTGGGGGCCTTCAGCTTCCTGTTCAACGACGTGAAGGCGCGCCCCTGGGTGGTGTGGCAGGCGCAGGACGCGATGGCGAAGGCGCTGACCGCGTGGTCGCCCCCCAAGAAGGGGCGGTGAAGGCGCGCCGCCGGGGCTACTTGCGCTCGAGGGTCTCGGCGTCCATCGACTTGCGCGGCCTCGCGTTGGGCTGCGGCTTGGCCCGCGGGGGATCGCGTTGCTGCTGCTCGGCCGCGCGGTCGAGCGCGGTGAGCCGCAGCTGGGCCTGGCTGGCCAGCGCGCCGCCCCCGCCGACCACCAGCCGGTAGAGCTGACGGGCGCGCCCGGTGTCGCCGAGCCGCTCGTAGGTCTGGGCCGTCTCGAACATCGCGCCCTGCAGCCCCGGATGCCCTGGGTTGGCCGAGAGGAACGATTCGTAGCGCGCGGCCGCCGTGCGCAGATCGCCTCGGTCGCGGGCCGTGCGCGCGGCCTCGAGCGTGGCCTGGGCCGCCGCGCCCGCGCTGCCGGCGCCCGGGGCCGAGGGGCCCGCGCCGGCCGCGTCGTCGCCCGCCTGTGCGCCGCCGATCAGCGAGTCCAGCTCGAGCGGCTGGGCCGCGCTCGGGGTGCGAGCGGAGCCCGCCCGCTGGTCGGCCTCCGCGGCCTTCTCCTCGGCCTTCTCGGCCCTCGCCTCCGCCTCGGCCGCGGGCGCCTCGTCGGCGTCGGCCACCACCGGCGCGACGGGCGGCGGCGTCGCCGTTGGGGGCGCCGCGGCCGCCGAGCGCGTCGACGGCTCCGGGTCCGGCGCGGCCGGCGGCTCCGCGCGACGCGGCGCGGGGGGCGGCGGCGGCGCGAAGCGATCCGCGGGCGCGGCCTTCAGATCGTCGTCGAGCAGCCCGTCCTCGGTCTGGTCCGGCGCCGCGGTGCGCGGCGCCGGTCGGCGCGCGGCCTCGCGCTTCTTGCTCTCGGGGGCCGGCGCGTCCTGCTTGGTCGCCGTCTTCGCGCCCGCGGCCTCCGTCCGATCCCGCGCGCGCTCCTCGGCGGGCGGCGCCGGATCGCCGTCGCCGAAGGGATCGCCGAAGGGGTCACCCTTGGCGGGCATCTTCGGCTTGGCCTTCGTCACGCCGCGCGACGCGCGGCGGTTCTCGCGCTGCGCGTAGGCCGGCGGCTCGGCCGGCTCCGCCAACTCGGGGGCGTCGGCGCGCGCCGGCGCCGGCTCCACCTCGCCGGCCGGCGCCTCCTCGTCCGCGAGCGCGACGGGCGCGTCGCCGTCGTCCGCCTGCCCCTCGCCGCCGGGCGCCGCCAGCGCCCCGCCCTTGGCCAGGGTCTCGGTGCCGGCGCTCTCGTCCGCTTCGCCTCCGGCGGGCGGCCGAATCGCCGCGGCCTCGGGCGCCTGCGCGGCCGTGGGCGCGTCCTTGGCGGGCGCCTCCGCGGCGCCCTGGCGCGGGATGGCCGCGTCGTCGTAAGTGCGGGTGAGCACCAGCACCATGCCGGCGCCGAGCACGACCAGGCCCAGCGCGGCGAGGGCCGGGGCGAACGACAGGTTGACCAGGAAGGCCCACCAAGGCGGCTTCGCCGCCTCCGTCGCGGCCTCGTCCGCGGCCAGGCGGGCCGCCCGCAGGATGTCGTAGCGCACCTGCGGATCGGGCTCGATCTCCGGCACCTGCGCCGCGGCCCGCCGCAGGGCCTGCCACTGGGCCAGCCGCTCGGCCACCTCGGGGTGCTCGCCGAGCTGCGTCCGGAGGGCCTCGGCCTCGTCCGGCGGCAGCTCGTCGTAGAGCAGCTCGACGAGGCGCGCCTCGAGGGCCTCTCGCTCGCGCGTCGAGCTCATGCGCGACTCCGCGCCGGTACGGGATCGACCGCGTTGGGCAGATCCTCGGCGTAATCCGCCAGGGCCAGCCGCAGGTTCTCGAGCGCGTAGCGCATGCGGCTCTTGATGGTGTTCTCCGAGACGCCGACGACCCCCGCGATGTCCTTGAAGGGCATCTGCTGGAACTCGCGCATCACGAAGACCTCGCGCTGCTCGTCGCTGAGCCGATCGATGGCCGCCTCGACGCGCACGCGGATCTCCGAGGCGTCGGTGCGCTCGTAGCCGTCGTCGCTGTTGCCGGGCAGCTTGTCCATCAGCGTCCGTCCGTCGGGATCGGGCCCCTGGGCCTGATCCAGGCTCGGGTGTCGACGGTGCTTCGCACGGCGCAGCGCGTCGATCCCCTGGTTGCGCGCGATGGTGTACAGCCAGGTCGTGAACTTCGCCTTGGGGCTGTAACCCTTCGCGTTCTTGACCACCCGCAGGAAGGTCTCCTGCAGGAGATCGTGGGCGAGCTCACGGTCGCGGACGAGGCGGTAGATGAAGTTGAAGACCGCCTTCTCGTGCCGCTCGAGCAACCGTTCGAACGCCTTCGCGTCGCCGGCCCGGAACCGCTCCATCAGGACCTCGTCGGCCTCGTCGCCGCCCAGGGGGGCGGCGCGGCGGCGCAGGGCCATCAGGATCAGGTTCAGCACCGGCTCCTGCCTCCTCAGTACGCTCGGGGGAGTGCGGCGATCTATCCGCGCCGCATTCTACCCTTCGAGGCCCGCGGGTCCACGTATGTTCCCGACCGGCACCAGGTGGCAGGCGGTGGCGTGGCCCTCCGCGTCGGCCACCAGGGGGGGGCGCGCGGCGCGGCAGCGGGGCTCGGCCAGCGGGCAGCGGGGGTGAAAGGCGCAGCCCGGCGGCGGGCTCAGCGGGCTGGGCAGCTCGCCGATCAGGGGCGTCTCGGGCGCGCGCCGGCGCGGATCCGGCACTGGGGCCGCGGCCAGCAGCGCGCGGGTGTAGGGGTGGCGAGGCTCGGCGAAGAGCGCCGCCGCCGGGGCGAGCTCGACGACACGGCCGAGGTACATCACGGCCACGCGGTGGCTGATCAGCTCGACCACCTTCAGATCGTGGGCGACGAACAGGAAGCTCAGGCCGCGCTCGGCCTGCAGATCCATCAGCAGGTTGATGATGCCGGCTTGGACGCTGACGTCGAGCGCGCTGACCGGCTCGTCGGCGACCACCACGTCGGGATCGAGGGCCAGCGCGCGGGCGATGCCGACGCGCTGCAGCTGGCCGCCGCTGAAGCTGTGGGGTCGGCGCTGCGCGACGTCCGCGGACAGGCCGACCCGCTCCAGCAGCGCCGCCACCTTGGCCTGCCGGGCGGCGCGATCGCCCGCGCGGTGGATGTCGAGGGGCTCGGCCACCGACTGACCCACGCTGCGCCGGGGGTTCAGGCTGGCGTAGGGATCCTGGAACACCATCGCCGCGCGGCGGCGCAGGGGCTCGAGCGCCGCGCCGCGGGCGTGGGTCACGTCGGCGCCGAAGGCGTGCACGCTGCCCTCGGTGGCCCTCTCGAGGCGCAGCAGGGCCCGGCCCAGCGTCGACTTGCCGCAGCCCGACTCACCGACCAGGCCGAGGGTCTCGCCCCGGCGCACCGTGAGATCGACGCCTTCGACCGCGCGCACGACGCGCCCGCGCCCCAGGGGGAAGTGCACGCGCAGGTCGCGCGCCTCGAGCAGCGGCTCGCTCATGCCGGCTGCGCCAGCGGCTCGAGGTGCGGGTGCAGGCAGCGCACGTCGTCGACCAGCGGCACGGGCGCGGCGCGGCAGTC
>JAUHXL010000562.1 GCA_030426945.1 bacterium | reverse complement strand
GGGGGCGGCGCGCCGATGGCGTCGCCCTCGCGGCCCTCGGCGCGCTGGTCGCCCTGGCCTGGTGGCCGGTGCTCGCCGGCCGCGCCGTCTTCGCCTACGACGACTTCGTCTACTGGTTCGCGCCCGCGCGGCGTCTGGTCGAAGAGGCGCTGCGCCGGGGCGCCGTCGCCGAGTGGGACGCTTGGGTCGGCCTGGGCCAGCCGCTGGTCGTCAACTCGGGGGCCGCGCCCCTCTATCCGCTGAACGTCCTGGCGCTGCTCGGCGACTGGCCCCTGGGCCTGCACCGGATGATCGTCGCGCACCTGTTCCTCGGGGGCGCGTTCACCTACGCGCTGGCGCGTGACCTGGGCGCGCGGCCGGCCGCGGCGTGGGTCGCGGCGGCGGGCTTCGCGTTCGGCGGCCCGGTCGTGGGCTACGCGCAGGAGAACCCCTACCACCTGTTCGGCCTGGTCTGGGTGCCGCTCGTGGTCCTGGCCTTCCGCCGTGGCCTGCGCGGCGGCGGGCGGCGGGCGCCGATCGCCGGCGGCGCCGCGCTCGCGCTGGTGCTGTACGGGGGCGAGCCCCTGGGGTGGTACTTCACGGTCGCGCTCCTGCTGGTCGTCGCGGTGGCGCTGGTGGCGGGCGGGCAGGCGACCGGCCGCCGCGCGGCGGCGCAGCTGGTGGCCCTCGTCGGGGTGGCCGTGGTGCTGGCGGCGCCCCAGTGGGCGGCGAGCACCGTCGGGCTGGCCGACTCCGCACGCGGCCAGGGCCTGCCCGACGCGGTGCGCGTCGCGTACTCGTTCCATCCGGGCCGCCTGCCCGGCCTGCTGCTGCCGCTGTTCGGCGGCGCGCCGGCGCCGGTGAACTCGGCCTGGGCGGCGGGCTTCGAGGGCGTCCACCGCACGTGGTTCGTCAGCGTCTACGTCGGCCTCGCGGCCTGGATCTTCGCGCCCGCGGCCCTGCGGCGCGGCCGGCCGATGGCGTGGGCCCTGCTGGCCGCGTCGGTCCTGTTCGGGTGGCTGGGCCTGGGGCGGTTCGGGGGCCTGTACGCCCTGGCCGACGCGGTCGTGCCGGGGCTCTCGCTCCTGCGCTATCCCGAGAAGTTCTTCGGCCCGCTGGTGATCACCGTGCCCGTGCTGGCCGCGCTGGGGCTCGAGCACTTTCTGCGCGGCGAGGGTCGGTGGGCGGTCGGCGCCGCGCTGGTGGGCGTCGGCGCGCTGGGGGCGGCCGCGTGGCTGGGGGCGCCGGCGCTCGAGGGCACCGTCGCGGCCATCGCGCCGCTGGCCGAGCTGGTGCCCCCGGCGCTCGGCCAGATCGCGCGCGACGGGCGCCACGTCCTCGGCGCGGCCGCGGGGGTGGCCCTGGCGCTGCTGCTGCGCCCGCGGGCGCGGGGCGTGGCCGTGGCCGCGGTGCTGGCGGCCGAGGTGGCGGTCGCCGGCCTGACGCCGGTGATCACGGCGCCGCCGGCGCTGTTCGCCGAGGCCGGGCCCATCGTCGAGGCGGTGCGCGCCGAGGATCCCCACGCGCGCTATCGACGGTTCCCGCACCCGCCGCTGCTGCCGGTCGCCGCCGACGTGGACGGCCTCGTCGCCAACCAGCGCCGGGATCGCTGGACCGGCGGGCACCACAGCCTCGTCGGCGAGGCGCGGGTGCTCGATCGGCACGGGCTGCACTGGGGCGGGGGCCTCGAGGCCATCCTCGACGCGGCGGATCCGTTGCCGGGCGGCGCCCTCTTCGGTGCGCGCTTCCTGGTGGTGGCCGACGGGACGCCGCCGCCCCCGTGGATGCAGGCGGCGCTGCCCAGCGGCCGGCTGACGATGCGCGCGCGCTGGTCCGAGCTCGGCGCGGTGCTGCTCGCCGATCGCGGCGCCGCGCCGCGGGCCTGGCGCGCGGCCGCCACCGACGTCGTGGCCGGCAGCGCCGCGCCCGACGCGCTGCGCGCGATGCTGGACCGGCCCGATCTGGTCGCCCGGGTGGTGCTCGACGCCTCCGACGCGCTGGTCGGCGGGGCCGTGAGCGCGGTCGCACCGCCGCGGCTGGCCGGCGCCGAGCCGCCGGTGGGGGTGCGCTGGCGCGTCGACGACGCCGAGGTGGTCGAGGTCGAGACCGAGGGCGCGGCCCCCGGCGTGCTCGTGCTGACCGACGCGTTCGCGCCCGGCTGGCATGCCACGGTCGACGGCGCCGCCGTGCCCATCCACCGGGCCCTGGGGCTCGGCCGCGCGGTCGCGGTGCCCGCCGGCCACAGCGTCGTACGCTTCCGCTATCGGCACCCGCGCTTGCGTCCGGCCGCGGCCATGGCGGCCGTCGCGGGGGCTGTGCTGGCGCTCATCGCGCTGCTCGATCCGCGCCGCGGCGCCGTGGGCGAAGCAGAGCGGCGCGCTTGACACCCCCTGGGCGGCGCCGCATTCTGGCCCCCGCTTTGCCCGCGGGGCCTGACCCCTCGGCCTGTTCATCGATTGAAATGACCGCAGGAGGGACCATGCGCTTCGCCCATCTCATCGCCATCGCCGGCCTCGTCGCCAGCTTCTCCACCGGCTGCGCCAAGGCCGGCAAGGAAGACTGCGAGAAGATGTACGCCAAGGTCGTCGACTTCGAGCTCGAGGGCCAGTCCGAGATGGTCGCCAAGATGGCGCGCGAGACGCTCCAGAAGCAGGCCCCCAAGTTCGTCGAGGAGTGCGCCGGCAAGGCCAGCAAGTCCGAGGTCGATTGCGTCCTCAACGCGAAGGACAAGGCCGCCTACGAGAAGTGCAAGTAGGGTCGTTTCGACCCCAGCGCGGGTGCACGCACCGCGCTCGTCCGCAGGCGTCGACCCACCCCCCCGAGCGCACTCGGCGCGACCCGTCCACGCACCGATCACACCGAAGGCCCGAACGAACCGGGCGCGGCGCTTGGCGCGCACTCTGACGCCCGGGCCGGCGTTGACGGGGTCTGTTCGATGCACCATGATCTGCACGAAGTGCTCGAACGGAGGCATCTCGTGCGTACCACGCTCAATATCGATGACGACCTGCTCGCCGAGGCTGCGAGGCGGGTGCAGGCCCCGACTCGCACGGCCTTGATCGAAGAGGCGCTGCGGGCGCTGATCCGCGAGAGCGCGCGGCGGAACCTGATCGAGGCGGGCGGCACCATGCCGGACCTCGCGCCGCCGCCGCGCCGCACCCCACGATGATCCTGGTCGACACCAGCGTCTGGTCCCGCCACTTTCGGCGGGGGGACGCCGCGCTCGCGACGCTGCTCGAACGAGGCGAGGTCGTCGTCCATCCATGGGTGCTCGGCGAACTGGCGCTCGGACCGGGTCTGAGGCTCGACGTCCTGGACGACCTGAGCCGGCTCCCCTCCGTCGCTCGAGTGCGCGATCCCGACTTGCTCGCTTTCATTCGCCTTCACGCCCTGAGGGGGATCGGATGGGTGGACGCCCAACTGCTGGTCGCAGCCTGAACCATCCCCTCATTTGCCAGCGCCAGTGAGAACCCACCCGAGAGGCGGTGTCTCGCGCAAGACCTCTTCGAAAGCGGCGATCAGCGCCGCCAATCGGGCTTCCGGCATCGTGGGGATGAGTTCGTACCATCGAAGGCCCTGACGGAAGAGCGACAGCGTGCGTCGCTTAGAGGTGTTGGCCTTCAGCAGGCGGTCGAGGCCGGCTCGCTCGCCAGCCTCGCCGAGCAAGGTCAGCAGCGCTTGCGCCAACGTAGCGAGCAGCATGAGCCGATCCCGCCGATCGGTGCGCGTGACCCGGTTCCACTTCATGCCGAGGCCGAAGCGCAGGTCCTTGAAGTCACGGAAGGTCTCCTCGCACGTGAAGCGCTTGCCGTAGAGGCGCTTCGCTTGGCCGCTGGTCATCGTCCCGTCGCTGATGGCCAGGCACCAGGGGTCCGCCATGCCCGGTTCGTGCGTCAGGACCACGGTGGCCACTGGGCACCGGCCTGCGGTGAGCTGGACGTCACGAAAGGTCTTCGTTCGACGGCCACTCTTCGACAGCCACTCCTTGGCGGATCGGCGCGTGCCGTCCGCGGCGGTCAGGTGCACGATCGACCGGAACCTGATGACGTAGGCGAACCCGAGTTCCTCCTCGAGAAAGCGGAACAACTTCTGGTCGGCGAAGCCGCGGTCCGCCACGACCGTGACGTGGACCGTTTCCGGGACGATTTCCCGGAACCGGCTCAGGAGCTCGTCCTCGTGGTCGTTCCTCTGGTTCTTGAGTTCCGACTTCACGACCGTCTTCCAGAGCAGCGGCTGGGCGCGCCCCGAGTCGGGCCGCTGGAGGCTGAGCACGAGCATCGAGTGGTCATCGGCGTCGAACTCGGTCCAGTCGAGGTTCACGACGAGCTCGCCCATCCCGTCCAGGCAGAACTGGACCCACGACGGCGCGAGGCCCTCTACATCGATCTTCTCGTTGCCCACGCAGCGGTCGACCTGCTTGATCGCGTGCTTGTCGGTCAGGCCCTTGGCGGCGGCAAGACCCCGACCGATTGCGTGGATGCCGATCGCGCCCGCGTGCACGATGCCGAGGGCACCGTCGGCCAACGACTGCACGCGCTTCGCATGCAGGTCAGCGCTGAACAGCTCATCGACGAACGCGCTGACGTGCTCGGGCGAAATCGGGTGATCTTTCGGCAGCTTGTGCGACTTCATGTACGGGACCATGATCCCGTGTCGCGCCGATTTCAAGGCCGGTGCGGGCCCAAATTGCACACGCAATGCCGTGCGCATGCCGTCGCGGGGTCAACCGCGAAACGAGATGAGGGGATCCCTCAGCTGCTGACCGCCTCCCGGCAAGGGTCTCACCCACAC
>JAUHXL010000561.1 GCA_030426945.1 bacterium | reverse complement strand
CGGCCTGGGCCTCGGCGAGCGCATCGGCGTCGAGTTCAGCCGCCCGGTGCGCGTCGACCGCATCCGCGTCGCGGCCGGTGATCCGGTTCGGTTCGGGGCCTTCGCGCCGGCGAATCGGCCGCGGATCGTCACGATCTCGAACATGGACTATGTCTGGCAGTTGGTGCTGCCCGACGACGGCGCGGCCTTCGACATGCCGCTGCCGCCGCCCTTCACCGGCCGCCAGATGGTGGTGCAGATCGACGGTGTCTACGATCACGGCGGCCGGCACGTCTGCCTCGCCGAGTTGACGCTGTACGACGGCGACCGTCCCATCCGGCTGGCGCCGCTCACCGCGCAGACCGGGCAACCCACGCTGGAGGGGGTGTGGGTGCGCATCGAGGCGCCGTCGCCCGAGACCTTCCTCGTCTTCTACCGCGACGGGCGCCTGCGCACGCGCAGCCACCCCGACATGGCCGAACCGCTGCCCGATCGCTGGGGCACCTGGTCGTGGCGGCCCGATGCGCTGCTGCGCATGACCCTCGAGGGGGATCGCCTGGACGGCGACGCGATGGTCACGCCGCATCGCGACGGCCGGCTGCGCCTGGCGCTCAGCGGCCGCTTCGACGGGCGCTGGGTGCCCTACGTGCCCGAGACCGGCTTCGTGAGCGACCTGCGCTGACGCTCAGGTGCCCCCGCCGGGCTTCACGTCCGCGCCCACCGGCGCCACGCGCATGCCCTCGACGTCCACGCCCATCTCGACGAGGCGCTCGCGCACAGCGTCCAGCGTGAAGGGCGGCGGGCGGTAGTGCCCGCTCATGTTGGTCAGCTCGATGATGCGGCCGTCCTCGATCACCATCTCACCGGCGCAGGCGACCGGTCCGCCGGCCAGGAAGCTGGAGTGGTGGAAGCGGCCCTTGGCGTGGTCGAAGGTCGCGTACAGGTTGCCCGCGGCGTCCATCGAGTAGATCGCGCGCCGCGGTTTGCCCTCCGCGTCGGGCGGGCCGCCGTCGAGGGCGCAGCCGGTGGCGTCCACCAGCTTGCCGTCGCGCCCGTGCACCCGATAGGGCTCGCGCTGGGTCTCGTCGAGGTAGACGACGGCCGTCTCGAAGACGGCGCCGGCGACCTCCTCGCCGCGGTACTTGGGCCACAGCTTGCCGGTGCGGTAGCGGGCCGCGGTCAGCGGCGGCGGGGGCTGGAAGGTCGGCGCGGCGGCCGGCGCCGAGGCCGGCGCGCTGGCGGGCGCGGGGGGCGGCGCGCCTCCGCAGGCCCAGAGCAGGACGGTGATGGACGAGACGACGACGCGCATGAGCCACCCCTCGGAAGAGCACCTCACTGTGCCACGCGGCGGGCACCCGCGTCAGCGCCGGCGTCGGCGCAGCGCCACCAGCAGGACCAGCAGCAGGGCCGGGGTGGGGTTCGGGCCGTCGGCCGCCGCGCAGCCGCGGCCGACGACGCGATCACCCTCGCGGGCGCCGCCGTCGGTGTCCGGGGCCGGGGCGAGCGCGGCGTCCGGCGAGCGCGCGTCCGGTGGCGGTGGCAGCGCGTCGCGGGGCGGCGGCACCGCGTCGCGGCGCGGTGGCACCGCGTCCGGCGGGGGCGGCCGAGCGTCCCGCGGGGGCGGCGGGCGCGCGTCCACGACGACGCCCGCGTCGAGGGGCGGCGGCGGCGCTGCGTCGAGGGGCGGCGGCGGCGGCACCGGCTCGAAGCGCACCACCAGGTCGTACTCCGCGTCGCCCGGCGCCCCGACGCTGTCGAGCACCAGCGTGTGCTCGCCCGGCTCGAGATCCACCTCGACGCGCGCGCCGCCGCCGCCCGGCGGCGCCGCGTCGTCGTTGCACGCCACGCTGGGGCCGAGGCAGCCGCGGCGCACGTCGAGCACCCCGTCGAGGCCGCTCACCTGGGCGCGCAGCCGCGTGGGCTCGTCGACCGTGAACCGGAAGAGTCGATCCGGGCCGTCGCCGCCGCAGCGGCCCTGCACCTGGTCCAGGCGATCGCCGAGCTGGCCCTGGTGGCGGAACGAGCGCGGCTCGACGACGGCGGCGGCCGCGCAGGGATCGGGCGGGGCGATCCGACGGCACGCCCCCTGGTCGCAGGGCGCGTCGTCGTCGCACAGCTGGGTCACGCGCCAGGCGCCGCAGCCCGTGGCGTCCTCGACGCAGGTCTCGACCGCGCCGGGGTCGGCGCAGCGTCGGGCGCCCGGCGGGCAGATGCTGGCGCAGGGCGCGCCGAAGCGAAGCTGCAGGCTGACCGGGGCCGGCGGATCACCCGCGTCGCTCACCGTCAGAATCCAGCGCTCGCCCGGCGTCAGCTCGGCCTGCAGCGGGCCCTCGGCCGCCGGCACGCAGTCGAGGCGCCCGTTGCAGCCTGCGCTGAGGGCCAGCGTCGGGGCCCGGCCGCGCGCGGTGACGGTCATGAGGATCGGCGCGTCGACCTCGATGGCGAAGTGCGCGTCCGGCTCGGCGACGCAGCGGCGCTGCTCGTCCCAGGTGTACCCGCCGGCCAGATCGACCTCGAGCTGCTGGGTCACGGGCTGCAGGGGGATGGCGTCGCCGCAGGCGTCGCCGGGCGGCGCGGGCAGGCAGCGGTCGGGCCGGCACAGCGCGGGGTGGGCGCACTGTTCGACCGGACGGGCCTCGCCGCAGGCGTCGAGGCTGAAGCGGAGGGCGCCGCGGCAGGCCAGCTCGACCGACGGCCGGCAGAGGCCGTCGGGGGCGCAGGCGTGCCCTTCGAGGCAGACGTCAGGACCGTCGCAGGGCGGGACGCAGGTGCCGACGCAGCGCCAGCCCGCGTGACAGTCGGCGTCGGCGTCGCAGGCGTCGCACCAGGCGCCGCCGGGCTCGCCGCAGAGGCTGACGTTCGGGCGCTCGGCGCACAGGCCCTCGAGGGCGCGGTGCAGGTAGACCACCTGCTCCGCCTCGGGGGGCTCCGCGGGCAGGCGGTTCACCGTCAGGCAGGGCCCCGCCCGCACATAATCCTCCTGGCCGGCGACGAGGACGCCGACGACGGCGCCGGTGCCGTCGAAGACCCCCGAGCCGCTGTTGCCGCCGAAGGCGTCGATGGACGCCTCGAAGACGTCGAGGGCGGGGGCGCCGGGATCGACGACCGAGCCGCCCGCCGCGACCTTGGCCGGGATGCCGCCGGGATAGCCGATGAGCGTCAGCGCCTCGCCTCGGGGCAGGCCCTCGGGCGCCGAGCGCAGGGCGGCGGGCACGCGATCACCCTCCACGGGGCGGTCGAGGCGCACGACGGCGTAGTCGAGGCGCTCGTCGAGGCGTTGGGTCAGCACGGCGGCGCAACGGTAGACGTCGGCGTCCTCGATGGTGGCCAGGCGCCCCTCGGCCTCGTACAGCCAGTCGAAGACGATGAGCTGGCCGCCGCAGCTGCGGACGTCGATGCAGTGGCCGGCGGTCAGGAAGATGTCGGGGGCGATGAGGGTGCCGCTGCAGCGGGCGCCCGCGGTCTGGTCGGCGAAGGGCTCGTCGGCGCAGAGGCCGAGGGCGAGGCCCATCGGCGGGCCGACCGGCTGCCAGGCGTTCGGGCCCACCTGCGCCAGCTGATCGACCGAGACCAGCGCGGCGACCGAGCGCCGCGCCAGATCGCGCAGGGCCGGGTCGTCGGCGGCGTACACCTCGGCGCGATCATCCGCGCCGTACACCACCGGGTCGGCGCGCTGGCCGGTCGCGGGCTGCGGCAGCTCCGGCGCGTCGCAGGCAGGGGGCGCGCCGAGGGTGAGCACCAGCAGCAGCAGCACGCGACGCGACATGGGGGCTCCCGGCGGGACGATGGGGGCGATGATGCCCGCGCGGGGGGCGGGGTGTCCAACCGGCGGAGGGCCCTCGAAACAGGGGTCAGTGGAATTGTCAAACTTCCTTACCTAATATAGCCACGATTGTTCCACCGCTCTGGGGAGAGCCCGTGTCGCCGCTCTCATCGCCGCCGCCCGTCGCCATGCGCCCCGTCACGCTGCCCCTGCCGCCGCTCGACCTCGCCGCCCCGGCGGGGCGCGTCCGCCGCCCGACGGCGCCGATGGAGCTCGAGCCCGTGCCGCACATCGAGCCCGAGTCGCTGGTGCCGGCCCAGGTGAAGCCGCGCACGCCCTCCGGTCCGGTGCGGGCGACGGCCGTCGACGCGCTGCACGCCCGCGCTCGCGGCCTCGAAGGCGAGGTCGACGCCCTGCGCCGCCACCTGCAATCGGCCCTGCGCGCCGGCCGCCCCGAAGCCGCCGAGCGCCTCATCGAGCTCGGCCGCGTCGCCCCCACCGCGCTCACCCGCATGATCGACGCCCACCGCACCGCCTCGGGCGGCGCCGCCGGGGGCGAGCAAGCCGACCGCCTCGCCCGCCTCGAGGCCCAGGTCGAGGCCGCCCGCGCCCGCCTCGACGCCCTGCGCGCCGCCCTGCCGGCCGGCCTGCTGCCCGACTGACCCAGCCGACCCCAGGCGCAGCGCGCCCAGGGTCGTGCCATACTTTCGACCGAAACGGCTCAGTTTGCTCACTTTTCGTCCTCGCCCGGGACATCGAACCAGGGCGGCGGCCAATCCATCGGGGGTCGTGCCATACTTTCGACCGAAGCGGCTCAGTTTGCTCACTTTTCGTCCTCGCCCGCGGCATCGAACCAGGGCGGCGGCGGCCAGTCTTCGAGCGGCTCCACCAGGGCGGCGGCCAACCCATCGGGGGTCGTGCCACACTTTCGACCGAAGCGGCTCAGTTTGCTCACTTTTCGTCCTCGCCCGCGGCATCGAACCAGGGCGGCGGCGGCCAGTCTTCGAGCGGCTCCACCCGCGGCGGTGTC
>JAUHXL010000045.1 GCA_030426945.1 bacterium | reverse complement strand
AGCTGCTCGATGGCGCGCCGGTGCAGCAGGCGCTCGCCGGGCCAGGGCAGGGGGCCGTGGGTCACGCGCAGCGTGGCGTCGTCGGCCTTCACGGTCGTCCGGTTCACGAAGCCGGCCAGCGCGTAGTAGGTGAGGCCGACGCCGACCGCGACGTGGATCAGCGGGAAGACCGTGAAGATCCAGGGCGCGTTGCCGGTGACGACCGAGTACCAGAACACGAGGAAGGCGTCCCAGCAGAAGGCGAAGACGGCGATGAAGGCGTGCTGCGGTCCGAACCAGCGGCGGCGGATGGTCAGGTCGTGCAGGCCCCGATGCTCGCGCAGCGAGACCGGGCGGGGCACCTCGGCGTCGCGCGGCGGCCGGGGCAGCCGCGCGACGGCGTGCGTGGCCGGCGTGGGCAGGTCGATCCGAAAGACGCCGTCGCAGGCCCGGCAGCGGGCCACCAGGTTGTCCAGGTTCACGTCGTCGGCGGCCAGCGGCGCGCGGCACTCGGGGCAGGTGATGCGGGCGGTCACTCGGCCTCCAGCTCGGCGAAGGCGTCGGCGGTCAGGCGCAGGGTGTCGGCGCGCTCGCGCAGCCGCGAGGCGCCGTCGTCGCCTTGCGTGCCGGCGTACACCAGCACCGCGTCGGCGGCCGCGTGCAGGTCCGCGGCCAGCTGCTCGAAGTGGCGCTGGGCCTCGGCGACGGCGGCGCGCACGTCGGGGCTGTCGCGGTCGACGGCGGCCGCGTGCAGGCGGCGCAGGCGGTCGGCGCGGCGGGCCAGGGCGTCCACCGTGCGCACCGCGTCGCGCAGGGTGCCGGCCGCGTCCACCTCGGGATCGTCGGCCAGGTCGCCGGTGAGGAAGGGGTGCAGGGCGGCGAAGTCGGCCAGGGCGCGGTCGAGGGGCGCGGCGATGGCGGGCGACAGATCCTTCGGCAGACCCTCCAGGCGGCGCACCGTGTCGTCGGGCAGGGCGGCGACCGCGTCGCTGGCCGCCTGGGCGGCCGCGGCCGCGGCCTTCTTGCGGCGCCCGAGCCGGAAGAAGATCAGGAACAGGCCGTAGGCGCACAGGGCCAGCGCCGCCACCAGCGGCGGGGGGTAGGCCTCGCGGGTGAGCCACCAGCCGAGGCCGGCGGTGGCCGCGATGAGGTAGCCCAGCAGATCGTCCCAGGGCGGCTGCAAGGGGCCGTTGAGCATGCCGGCGAACAGGGCGCCGCCGAAGCCGATCAGCAGGCCGCCGCCGAGGCCGATGGCCGCCGAGATCAGGAAGCCGTCGTCGGTGACCAGGCCGTGGCCGATCGCCCACACGGGGATCAGCAGCATCGCGGCGTTCAGGGAGGCGTCCAGCCCGGACCCGTCGGGCTTCTTCTTGCGCCGCCGCTGGTTCTTGCGCAGGCCCGCGAGGCTCAGCTCGCTCACGGCGTCACCAGCGCGAGCTGGCCGCAGGCGCCGGCGACGCGGCGGCCGCGGGGCCAGCGGATGGAGTGGGGCACCTTCAGCGCCTCGAGCGTGGCGCCGACGCGGCGGACCGTGTCGTCGTCGGGCGCGCGGAAGGGCGCGCCGGGGAAGGGGTTGAAGGGGATCAGGTTCACCAGGCAGCGCAGGCCGCGGTTCCAGGCGGCCAGGGCCTCGAGCTCGGCGGCGTCGTCGTTGACGCCGGGCAGCACCACGTACTCCAGCATCAGCGCGCGGCGGCCGGGCAGCGAGTGATCGAGCAGGGCGGCCTTCAGCGCGGCCAGGTCGTGGGTCGCGGCCAGCGGGATGATGCGCCGGCGCGTGGCGTCGGTGCCGGCGTGCAGGCTGAGGGCGAGCTGCACGCGGCCGCCGAAGTCCGCGGCGAAGGCGCGCATCTTGGGCACGACGCCGACGGTCGAGACGGTGATGCGCTGCGCGGCGATGCACACGCCGCGCGGCTCCCGCAGCACGCGCACCGCGTCGCGGGTGGCGGCGTAGTGGTGCAGGGGCTCGCCCATGCCCATGAAGACGACGTGGGAGATGCGCCGCCCGGCCGGCTCGACGCGGCGGCGGGCCGCGTGGAGCTGCGCCACGATCTCACCGGCGCGCAGGCCGCGGGTCAGGCCCAGCGTGCCGGTCGCGCAGAAGGCGCAGGCCATGGCGCAGCCCACCTGGCTCGAGACGCACAGGGCGAGGCGGTCGCCGCGCATAGGGATGAGCACGCCCTCGACGCGCGCGCCGTCGCCCAGCCGGAAGACCAGCTTCTCGGTGCCGTCGTCGCTCGGGTGCGTAGCCTCGACGGTGGCCTGGGCCGTGAAGGTGGCGTCGGCGATGCGCGCGGCGTGGCGGGGGCCGAGGCCCTCGATGGCGTCGAGGGGCTGCAGGCGTCGGTGCAGCCCGCCGAAGACGCGGCCCGCGTGCGCCGCGCCGACGCCGATCGCGTCCAGCGTCGCGCCCAGCTCGGCCAGCGAGAGGCCCAGCAGATCCGGCCGCTCCGACGTCACGGCCGCCGCCACCCGCCCGCGCGGTCGAGCAGGAAGAAGAAGGCGGTGGTCACCAGGGTGTGGGTGATGTCGCCCGCCGCGATGCGCGCCGGGATGTCGGCCAGGGGCGTCGTCTCGACGCGGATGACCTCGCCGGGATCGAGGTCCTGCGTGGTCACGCGGCGCGCGTCCAGGGCCAGAAACAGGGTGCACTGGTTGTCCTGGATGGCCGGGTTCGCGTCGACGACGCCCAGCCGCTCCCAGTGCGCCGCCTCGAAGCCCGTCTCTTCGCGCAGCTCGCGCCGCGCCGCCTCGAGCGGATCCTCCCCCGGATCGACCAGCCCGCCGGGCAGCTCGACGCACACGCGCTGCACGCCGTGACGGAACTGCCGCACCAGCACGACGTGATCCTCGGGCGTCAGCGCCAGCACGTTGATGAAGGGCACCGACCGGATGACCGAGAAGGTGTGCGCCTCGCCGGTGCGCGGATGCGCGGCGCGGTGGCGCCGCACCCGGAACACCTGATAGTCCGAGGGCGGCTCGGCGTCGATGATGCGCCAGGTGAGGTCGTCGTCGCTCATGGGCCGCATGATGCGCAACGGGCGGCCCCGGCGCCACCGTCCGGGAGGAGCGAGTCTGCTCGCGAGCCGTTGGTGGCCTGGTCCGACCGGCTATCAGCTGTCAGCAGTCAGCTGTCAGCCGGGCCCCGTCCGCTGTGCGAGGCTCGCCACCGAAGTGCAAGGTCGACACGCGCGGCGGGCGGGCAGAGGATTCCCAGGCGTCGCGGCGGAGCCGAGAGCGGATAGCCCGGTCGTCAGGGCGGGGCGTGCGATGGATCACCGGGTCTGGATGACGCCTGGCGGAGCGTGAGGAGCGAGCGTGGATCGAGAGGCCATCGAGGCGCGGCTGCGCGAGGTGCTGGGGCTGAAGGCGCTGCCACGCTCGGGCTGGGGGCGGCTGGGGGTGCGCGAGGTCGAGTCGGTGGCCGCGCACAGCTGGGGCGTGGCCTGGCTGGTGATGGCGCTGTGCCCGCCGGACGTGGATCGCGGGCGGGCGCTGGCCATCGCCGTGCTGCACGATCTGGCCGAAGCGAGGGTGGGGGACATCACGCCGCACGACGGGGTGCCCAAGGCCGAGAAGGCGCGGCGCGAGGCCGAGGCCTATCGCGATCTGGTCGCGCCGCTGCCGCACGCGGCCGAGCTGTGGGATCTGTGGCGGGAGTACGAGGACGCCTCGACGCCCGAGGGCCGGTTCGTGAAGGCCTGCGACAAGCTGGACATGGCCCTGCAGGCCCGCGTCTACGCGGGCGAGCAGGACATCGACACGTCCGAGCTGGTGCAGGCGGCGGTGCGCGCCCTCGACGATCCCACGTTGAGGGCCTTGGCCGCCGGCTGATCCGGCCGGTTCAGTTCACGAAGGTCTCTTCGACCGGCTCCTGAATGCGGCGCCGGCCGCGCAGGCGGCGCCGGTCGTGCGCGCGGTCGACCACCCGCGCCACCCGCCGGGCCAGGCGGTCCGCCGCCTGATCGATCACGCCCGCCGCGTCCTCACCCATCACCTCCACCCGGACGTCCGGCACGCCGTCGAGCCCCGCCTCGAGGGTGCACCGCTTGTCGGCGCCGCCCTTGGGCCCGTTGACGTCGCTCACCCGGGCCTCGACCCAGCGCACGCGATCGCGGAAGCGATCGAGCGCGAAGCCGAGCCGGTGCTCGACGTGGGCGCGCAGCATGTCGTCGTGGTCGACGTTTCGGATGGTGGTCCGCAGCTCCATGGGTCCTCCTGTCGTCGCGGTCGGGGCGCGCCGTGCGCCCGTGGATCAGACAGCGCCGAGAGGGCGGGGGATTCCCCGGTGGTGTGGATTCGGGAGGAGGGCAGGGGGTGTGAGGGGGGAGCGCACGGTAGCGAGGGTGGAGAGGCGCGGCACTCGGCCCTTGACCTTGACCTTGACCTTGACCTTGCCCCCCCGCCGCGTCTGGCCGCGCAGGCCACCGCGACGCCCGCAGGCCGCGCGTGCGCTACCTTTCCTGGGCCCTGACCCGAGCCTGGCGGTGGCTCCGGGCCTGGGAGGCTCAGGTCAAGGTCAGGGGCTTTCGGCCTTCGGGCCCGGGGGCGGTTGCGGCCAGGTAGCGCGGCTTGGGAAAGGTCAAGGTCAAGGTCAAGGTCAAGGTCAAGGTCAAGGTCAAGGTCAAGGTCAAGGTCAAGGTCAAGGTCAAGGTCAAGGTCAAGGTCAAGGTCACGGTTGGTGAGCTGCACGAAGGACCCCACCGAGGACCGAGCGCCGACGATGACGGGCGGCACCGAGGACAGGACAGGACGGGACGGGACGGGTACGGGCCCTGGATCGGCCGGCGGGACATCTTGCTGCACTCGAGTGCAAGAAGAACGGCCGACTTGCACGAGTTCATGCACCAAAGTGCACGACAAGCGACGCTCGGGTGTAGAGTCGCCGTGACAGGAGCCCGGATGGCCACCGATCTCACGCTGGAGTGCTTGCTTCCCACTGGATGGCGCCGGCGCGGCTGGCCCGGCTCGGTATGCCCGCCGAAGCGCTGGCATCGCCGCGCCTCGGCCTGGCGCGCACCGAGGAGAAGCTGCGCGCATGGGGCCTCCTACGATGAGCCGAAGACCGCCGCCGCGCAGCCTCGACATCCGCAAGCTCACGACGGACGAGCGCGCCGAGCTCCTGACGGCGCTCCACCGGATGGTCGCGCGCGAGGAGCTGAAGCTCGGCGAGGTGCTGCGCGTGCTCCGCGCCGCCCACCTGCGCATCGACCGCGACCGCTTCGCCCGCATGGTACGCCTCTCGCCCCGCGCCATCGCCGAGCTCGAGAGCGGACGCGCCAACCCGACATTGCAGACGCTCGACCAGGTGCTCCGCCCTTTTGGGCTCCGCATCGGCCTCGTGCCGGCCCCCGGTACGCTCCCCGCGGAGCAGCCCCCGGACCTGACCGAGGATTGCTATGCCGAGCTCTGCGTCGAGATCCGCGCCGCGGTGCAGCGCCACAGCCGCCGGTCCGGCGGGGCGTAGGGCGCTGGGTCCGACTCGAGATTTGCCCGGCACCTGGATTTGCGACCGCCGCCCCGGCGTTCCCCTGGCTCGGCCCGGCGGGCTTCGGTGGATGGTCGAGCGGCGGCACGCCGCGCGTCGATGCGGCGATGGGGTATTGAGCAATGCGCATCACAACCGTCTACCTCACGTGCCTGGCCTCGTGCATCTTCGGGAGCGCTTGCGAGCGCGACGCCGACGAGGCCACCGACGCGGCAGCGACGCGGACGGACGGCTCGTTCGTCGATGCCGAGGTCCGATTGGATGGTGGGCCGGGCCCCGCGGACGCGGACGGGACGCAGGATGGATCCGCTGACGCCGCAGTGATTCGGGACGCGGCCGACCACCGCGACGCCCACCCGACCCGCGACGCGACGTTCGTAGATGGCGCGGAAGCTCCCGACGCCATCACTCCAGAGGCCGACGTGGAGCCGCCCGCCGACGCTGCCCCACCAGACCAGGGGATGGGAACGGTCGCACGCATCACGCTTCCAAGCGTGCAGTTCATCTGCTGGCGTCCGGCGGGCTCGGATGAGCCGTTGGGTTGGCACCTGTATCTGCGGCTCGGCTATGGCGAACCGCAGCCGGACGGCTCCACCTGCCTGGATAGCGACGAACCCAACGAGCGTGGCGAGTTCGTGCTCGTCCTGGAATGGAACGCCGATCTGGAGGAGTCCGGTTCCGGGACTGTCGTTTCGGGCCTTTACTGCGAGGAAGACTGTGAACCCGTCGAGGGCGTCGTGTCGTTCACGCGCCTCGATGCGGGCGCTCTTCGCTCCCGTGGCAACGAGGGTGCTCCCGGACCTGCGCCAGGTCCGGTCGCGAGTGGACGCTTCGAGGGCCGATGGGTCGCGTCGGGCGCGCCGCTCGCCGTCCCTTTCCACGACGCCCACGGATGCCTTGCAGTGCTCTTCGACTTTCCTTGCGACGGCGCGCCGTGACGCGGATCCGTGCGTGCCTTCAGATTTGCCTGGCACCTGGATTGGGGCGCTGGGTCCGACTCGAGATTTGCCTGGCACCTGGAGATGGGTGGAGCGTCAGAAGCCGACGGCGATGTGGCCGATGAACTGGCGCTCGTCGTACGTGACGCTGTTTCGGTATTCGGTGACGTAGAAGCTCGGCAGCTTCTCCTCGGCGTCGAAGCGCCGCCACTCGGCCGAGACGCCCAGACGCCAGCGACGGGAGAGGCGCGCGTACACGGCGACACCGGCCTGGACCCCGATGGACGACTCTTCGAGGCAGGAGGGCGGACCTCCGAAGCCCTCGTCGCAGCTCAGCAGCATGGTCTCTCGCCAGAGAACGTCGCCCTGCAGCGCGAAGGACAGGACCGAGAAGCGGGCCACCTCGGCCGACCACCCGAGGCCGAGCTGGCCGAGGGGTCCGCCCAGCTCATTGCGCTCGTTTCGCACAGCGACGCCCACGCGCAAGGAGAAGCGCGGCAGGATCTCGAGCGCGTACGACAGACCGAGCACCGGGACGGCGCCGCCGCTGAAGGTCACCCAGTGCGCCGGATCGGCCGCCGGACGACGGGGCTGCTGCTCGCTGCGCGACATGCTGGGCGCCAGCAGGGACAGCAACGCGACGAGCGGGGCGATGCGCGCTGCCCGATTGAGGGGGCCAGGACGAACGGATTTCGCCTTCTCCGCCGTGCCCCTGCGCAGGTGGCGGTGAAGCGGTGACCGTCGCGTCCGCGGGCACGGCTTCGGCGGCGCGTGAACTCGCAGGGCTCGGCGCGTCAGGGCTGCGGGACCGTTGCGGTCGCCGACGGTGGACATGCGAAGTGCGATCGTCTTGTCCCCTCGGGCTTGTTTTGGGGCGTGGTGCTCCATTGGGGCTGGGCGCTAGCAGCCATCCGACCAGACCTCCTCGAACTCAAGCCCCACCAGGCCTGCCGAAGTCCACCGTTCGACGAAGTTGGCCGAAACGAAGGTAGGCGATATCGGAAGCTCCTTGAGTTTGAAGACGTCAACCCCGCGGACCAGGTGAGGCTTAAAGCAGTACTCGGACACGTCCATTATCCGGCCGGACGGGTATCGAACCAAAGTCGACGCGTCCAGGTCCAGGCAAGGTAGTACCCTTGTTACATTGTAGACCCAAACGGACTCATCCTCACAAGCCAACGGCAATATCTCTCCGCAACGCTCCAGCACATCACGCAAAGACAGCACAGCCTTCTCACGAAGGATGAGTGCCTGCCTTCCCCACCATGGTGCATCTGACCTCGTGAAGTGGACGCCCTCGAACTCGCGAACCATCCTGACGGGCACTGGCACCCAAGTGCCGGCTCGACGCTCGCCATTAATCAATCCGTTGAAGGTGTCGATGTCCGTGTCGTGCTTTGGTTGACACAGCTCTACTCCGTTACGACCCCGTGGCCTGAACACACGCCTGCACACTAGAAAGGCCTTCCTTTGGTATCCGAATCAGGTGCCACGAAGATCTGAAGACCGCCTTTGCCCTTGCCCGCAGCCGCGCACCGGCCTCCGCGCGGCCTCCGCGTTCGCAGGCCGACCGCCCGTACCCTTGACCTGAAACTCTGCGGCTCGGGGCCGCTGCCAGGCTCGCGTCGAGGCCCAGAAACGAGCGTATTCGCGGCCTGCGGGCGTCGCGTCGAGCCACGCGCGGCACGCGGTAGGGAGGGCAAGGGCGAGGGCAAGGGGCTCGGCCTTCCGGCGCTGGGGCTGCTGCGGTTGGGTGGCGCGGCCTGGGAAAGGTCAAGGTCAAGGTCAAGGTCAAGGGACCGCCGGGGTGGCTGATCCGCCGCGGCCCTCAGTAAACCCGACCGAAGATGTCGTAGGTCGCCAGCAGCGTCTCCATCAGATCCACGAAGCTGGTCAGCTCGAAGCGCGCCGTGAAGTACGCGCGCGCCAGCCGGTCGTCCGTCGCCTCGTCGGGGCCGTCGTAGGTGTACCAGGCCTCGAGCGCCTCGTTGTACGCGGCGGCCAGCGTGTTGCCGCGCTCGACCATGCGTACGGCGCCCGTGTCGTCGGGGCGCAGGAAGGTGCAGTGGGCCGACGGGGTGAAGACCTCGACGCACGCGCCGGCGGTGCAGGTCTGGCCCTCGGGGCAGGTGCCCAGGGGGTTGTCTTCGTCGCAGGCGGCCGGCGCGTCGCAGGCGCCGTCCTTGGGGACGCAGTTGCCCACCTCGTCGCACTGCTCGCTGGCGCCGCACAGGTTCTCGTCGTTGGTGCAGTCCTGCAGGCAGTAGAAGGTCTGCTCGCCTTCGGCCAGCGGCTGGCAGTAGGTGCCGCCGAGGAAGCCGGTGTGGCCGGCGCACTGGGTGTCAGCGGTGCAGGGCGCGCACAGGCCGCGGGGGCCGCCGGCGGCGGCTTCGCCGGCGCAGCGGGGCTGGACGGCGGCGTAGGTGACGCCGCTCAGCGGGTCGGTGAAGGTGTGGCGCTCGCTGGTCTCGGGATCGCTCACCACCTCGGCGTTGCTGCCCGGGCGGAACACGTTGAGCTGGTCGTTGAAGCGCGTGCTGTAGCTGGCCGTGGTGAAGAGGAAGCCGTACCACATGAGATCGGTCTGCAGCGCGAAGGTGGGGTTCGTCTCGACCGGCGGGGCGACCACCTCACCCTCGCAGGTGCCGTCGACGCAGGTGCCGCTGTCACACGTGCCCAGGGGCGCGTCCGCGCCGCAGGCCGCCTCGAGGGGCGCGCAGTCGCCTCGCTCGGGCACGCAGTTGCCGACGTCGTCGCAGGCGGTGCCGGCGGGGCACAGGCCGTCGTCGTCGGTGCAGTCCTGCAGGCAGAAGCGATCGCCCGAGTCGTCGATGGGCTGGCAGAAGGTGCCGCCCAACCCGCCCGTGTGGCCGGCGCAGTCGCGGTCGGCGGTGCAGGCCGCGCACAGGCCCTGCGGCCCGGCCAGCGGCCCCGCGGTGGGGTCGGCGTCGATCTGCTGGCCGGTCTCGGCGTCGTAGTAGGCGCCCGTCTCGCGATCGTACAGCTTGGCCGGCGGGACGTACTTCAGCGACACGACGTTCTCGTCGTCCATCGTCGCGCGCGGGGCGAACCGGGCGTACGACTCGGTCAGCAGGTCGTTGACCAGGCCCTCGAGCTCGTCGCCGAACCAGTCGTAGTAGCTGATGGCGTAGGTGCCGACGTCGCCGTCGACGCCGATGACGTAAGCGTCGGGATCGACCATCGCCCACACCGCGGCCAGCGTCGTCCAGTAGTGGCCCGCCTCGCGCGGCTTCAGCTCGAAGTAGTAGCCCTCGTTGGGGTCGTAGGTGCTGAAGCGCCGCCGGCCGACGCCGGGATCGATGCGCATGCGGTCGCCGCCCGGCTTGCAGTCGGGATCGACGTCCGCCTCGCCCTGCAGCTCCGGCTCGTCGCTCAGGTGCACCAGCGCGCCGTCGTTGCCCTCGCAGTAGGTGCCGTAGGGCGGCGTCGCCAGCACCTCGGCCAGCAGGTTGAAGCCCGCGTGGATGGCCAGGTCGTACGTGCGGTCGAACAGCGGATCGAAGTCGTAGGGCGCCACGTACCACGACTGGAAGTAGTCGCTCAGCGGCAGGAAGACGCCCCAGAAGTAGCTGTCGAGCGGATACCAGACGTCCCAGCCCACCCGGTCGCGCCGGAAGTTCACGAAGGGGTACTCCGACCGGTACTTGTCGATCTTCGCGCGCGTCATCTCGAAGGGATCGGCGCCGCGGTCGAAGGCGTGGCAGCTCAAGAGGCCGCTCTCCCACTCGTCGCTGCAGAACAGATAGGGCACGCGCACCGGGCGATCTTCGCGGCCCTTCGACTCGAGGAAGTCCGCGTAGGGCAGCCAGGTGCGCCCGGCCTCGAGCAGATCGCTCAGGGCGGGGAACTGCAGCGCCACGGTCGTGTAGTGGAAGCGCTCGAGGATGTTGATGCCGGGCAGCCCCGAGTCATCGTAGGTGAAGCCGCGCTCCTCGCGGTCGAGCAGGTCGCCCGCGCGCCCGAGCTGCGCCTGGCTCTTCTCGAACACCTGCACCAGGCCGGGCTCGTTCGCGAGGCACCCGTCGCCCTGCGGCACCGACGGATAGCGCCCGCAGCGCGCGCCGCTGGCCGGCCGGCTGCCCGCCGTGTAGCCGAACACCAGCGCCGCCTTGTCGTACTTGCCCAGGCCCTTCAGGTCGGACTCCCAGCCGAAGCCGTAGTCCATGATCGAGCTGTACTGGAGCTGGCGCATCTGGCCCTCGTGCTGGGCCTCGGTCAGGTTGGTCAGGCGGTAGATGTCGGCCAGGGTGCCGGCGGCGAACAGGTTCTCTTCGCGCAGCTGCCAGTATTCGTCGGGGTAGTTGAGGCTGTCGTAGCTGCCCTGGAAGTTGTGGCGCAGGCCCAGCGTGTGGCCCACCTCGTGCTCGGCGGTCGCGGCGTAGATCTCGGCGCGGATCTCGCGCCAGATGGTGTCGTAGTCGGTGCGCCCGGCGTAGCTGCGCACGATGCCCTGCAGATCGGCGGCGACCATGTCGCGGAAGTCGATGCTGCGGGCGCGGGCGGCCTTGCGCAGGGCCTGCCGCCGCTTCATCGCCACGGGGCTCAGCGCCTTCGTGGGATCCAGGCGGTCGCGGGTGGCGTCGTCCAGGGTGTCCCAGTCGGCGCCGGCCTGCCGCGCCAGCGCGCGCTTCGCTTCGTCGTTCAGCAGCATCGGTCCGTGGCCGGCGGCGCGCGCGGCGTCCAACCGCCGCTGCACCGCGTCGGCGTCGTAGGGCTTCAGCTCGGCGCGCCGCACCGCGGGGCGCCGCGGCCGCTCGCGGTGCGCGTGCATCGTGCGCGAGAGGGGCACCCTGTCGAGGCCCGCGGCCGGCTTCGCCACGTCCGGCTTGCCGAGCAGCCGCTCGACCACCTCGTCCGAGAAGTGCTGCCCGCCGATCAGCACCTCGAAGTCGAGCTGCTCGTTGAACCAGCGCACCATGTCCACCGCGTAGCTGGCGTAGGTGTTCACGGCCGCGCCGTAGACGTACGCCTTGCCGGCGATGATCTCGCCGGTGATGGGATCGGCGGCCGAGGGCCCGTAGCCCAGCGGTCCGTCCAGCGACTCCTCGTCCACCCAGTGCAGCACCGAGTAGCGCAGGTCGCCGATGCGCGGCGAGAAGCCCACAGCACCGCAGGCCGCGTCGTCGCCCTCGGCCACCGGGTTGTGGCACATCACGAACACCGGCGGCAGCTCGTCCTTGCCCAGCAGCGCGCGCAGGCCCTCGTGCAGCGCGTCGTTCCACTGATCGAAGGTAGCCTGCGACGCGGCCAGCAGCAGGTCGTCGTCGGGGAAGGCCTCGCTGAGGTAGTAGGGCACCTTGCGCAGCGTGCGCTCGGCGATGGGGATGGGCGTGCCGTCGGCGGTGTAGCTCTCTTCCCAGATGTCGTGGCGGTTGATCAGATAGCGCCGCCCGGCGTCGGTGACGCCGCGCTGCTCGTCCAGCGTGAAGTACTCGGTGCGGAAGTACCCGAAACGACTCATCAACTGGTCGCTGTAGTGGAAGGGCTCGTAGCGGCGTTGGGGCTTCACGCGCGCAAAGGACGTGCGGATGGCCACCTCGCCGGCCGCGCAGTCGGTGGCCGCGAG
The DNA here is from genome assembly GCA_030426945.1 of bacterium. Taxonomy (GTDB): domain Bacteria; phylum Myxococcota_A; class Bradymonadia; order UBA7976; family UBA1532; genus JACKDN01. Next base: position 12,609 of record JAUHXL010000045.1, on the reverse strand, counting down.
GCCCCACCACGCGTAGATGCAGCCGTCCTCCCAGGGCTCGACCAGCAGCTTGCCGACGACATCGAAGTACTGCATGCGGCCGTCGGCGTCGTTCTCGCGGTAGAAGGCCTCGGGCCCGCCCTGCGCCTCGTCGACGAAGTAGCCCACCGAGGCCGCCTGATCGACCGGCACGGCGAAGTCGAAGTTCTGCACCAGGTTGCGCGACCAGTCGACGCGCACGTAGGCGCGCTCGTGCCACGGCCGGTCCTGGCTGTCCTCGACGATCACGTTCGACTGCTCGCCGGTCGACGGGTTGTAGTCCCGCCGCACGTCGACGTGCTCGAGGATGGTGAAGGCCGCGATGGGCGCGTCCGTGCCGTCGAAGCCGCGGTCGGTGCTCGGGCTCTGCGCGCCGCGCACCTTCTCGTAGCTGCGGTAGCCCACCAGCAGATCCTGCTGCAGCACCCACTTCACGCGCTCGAGCGCGCCGGTCTCACCGATGAAGGTGAAGCCCCGCGTGGGCGGCAGATCCACGACGGTCTGCAGCATGTACCACTCGCCCTCGAGGTCGCTCTTGCGCAGCAGGTTCGCCTGCGTGCGGTCGATGTCCTCCACCGGCTCGGCACAGCCGGAGAGCGCCACCCCCACGGCCAGCGCCGCGGCCCACCACCCCATCCGTCGCGTCATGTCGAAACCCCCATTGGTCGGGCCGCGGCCCGAACGATCCTGTCTACCACCGGGGCGTGGTCGGGGGGTAGCGGCAGGTGCGTGCGGAGAGGGCGGGCGGGGCGCCGCGGCGAAAAGTGGAAAAGTGGATCGGTAGGTTTGTAAGTGTGGCACGACCCCGGCGTGCGCGTCGACCGGGCGCGCGCGACCGTCACCCGACGCCTGCCCTTCGTTGACACCGCCGCCGACCGCCCCCACCCTGGCCTGGAACGGCGTTGGGGTTTTCATGGCGGATCCGCGGCGGCGAGGGGGTCTCACCGTTCAGGCCCTGCTCGATCACGGCGTCGACTGGCTGCTCGACACCACCTTCCTCGGCAAGCTCGACGCGGCGGACCAGGCGGCCGTCCTCGCGCGGGCCAGCTGGCACGACTTCAGGGCCAACGAGGTCGTCGTCGAGGCGGACGTCGCGCGGGCCGATGTCCACCTCATCGTGGCCGGTCAGGCGCTCGTCACCGCCCACGAGCAGGTGCTGGCGCGGCTGGGGCCGGGGCACCTGGTGGGCGAGCGGGCGCACCTGCGCGGCGAGCGCACCGCCGCGCGGGTCACCACGCTCAGCCCCACGCGCACGCTGCGCATCCCCGGGCCCGACTTCGCCGATCTGCTGGCCTCCGTCGACGCCCTGCATCGCTACGTCACCGATCTGGTGGAGCTGCGGGAGCGCAGCGTCCTTCTGCTCGACCTCTTGCTGCGCGATCCGGTGCTGCGCTCGTTGGGGCGCGAGGATCTCGAGGCCCTGCTGCAGGCTGGGCAGCTGGTGCGGTTGCCGGCGGGTGAGTCGGTGCTGACGGCGGGCGGCCGCAACCACGACGTCTATCTCGTGGTGCGCGGGCGCGTCGCGGTCTACAGCCGCGGCGCGGAGGGCGCGCGCGAGCTGCTGACCACCAACGGGCCGGGCTGGCTCTTCGGGTACGCGGCGCTGCTGCTGGACGTGCCGCGCACCGCCGACATCGAGACGACCGAGGCGACCGAGCTGCTGCGCGTGCGCGACCGCGCGTTCATGGAGCTGGTGTCCCGCAACCCGCCGCTGCAGCGCCGGCTCTACAAGCAGCTGGCCGATCTGAACCTGCGCACCGAGGAGGCCCGCGCGCTGGTGTCGAAGGCCATGGTCGCCGCCGTCTGGAGTCGCCACGCGGGGCTCGGCACCACGACGCTGGCCTACGGCCTGGCGGCGGCCCTGCGGTCTCGCGGGCCGGCGGTCGTCGTCGATCTCGGCGGCGCCGAGACCGCGGCGCGGCTCCGCCTCGAGACGACCCCCGAGCGGATCGCCGGCGTGGCGGTGGTGCGCGCCGCCGTGCCGCCGGCGTGGGGCGCCGTCGAGGTGCTCTGGCCCGCGGAGGCGGCGCACACCGCCGCCCTGGTGCGCGCGCTGGCGACGCGCTTCGCGGACGGGGGCTCGGTGGTCGTCGCCCTGCGGGACGCCGCGGCGCCGGACGCCGCCACGATCGCCGCCGCCGAGACGGTCGTCTTCCTGCGCTGGGCCGACGATCCCTCGAGCGAGCTGGCCCTCGAGCACGGCGGCCATCGCGTCGATGCCGTGCGCCTGCAGCAGGGCGTCGAGCTGCCGATGGCCACCACCCGCAACGCCGTGCGCCTGCCGCCCGACGGCGCGACGGCCGATCGCTTCTGGGCGGCGCGCGACCTGGACGCGCTGGTCGACCTGCGCCGCCCCCTCGGCCGGGCGGTCGACCGCCTGGGGCGCGTGCTGCAGGGGCGGACGGTGGGCGTCGCGCTCGGCGGCGGCGGCGCCCTCGGCTTCGCGCACGTCAGCCTGCTGCGCGCCCTGCATCGGCAGGGCATCCCGATCGACTACGTGGCGGGCAGCTCGTTCGGCTCGGTCGTCGGGGGCCTGTACGCCAGCGGCGGCCTCGACCTGCTCGACGAGCTCGTCCGCCGGGCGGCGCGCGTGAACACGCTCGCCCTTGGCGCGATGATCAGCCTGGCGCCCCTCGAGGGCTGGGTGCGCGCGATGACCGCCGAGCGCGCGCTGGGCACGACGGAGATCCCGTTCTTCCCGGTCGCCCTCGACGTCCTCGGCGGTCAGCAGGTGGTCATCACCCGCGGCACGGTGGCCGAGGGCGTGCGCGCCTCGTGCGGCTTCCCGCTCTTCTACCCGGCCCTGCCGCGCGGCGTCCGGCGGCTGGTGGACGGCGGCATCGTCAACAACGTGCCGGCGTCGGTCATCTGGGACGCCGGCGCCAACTTCATCATCGGCGCCAACATCATCCCGCGCTTCCCCTCGGGCCGCGGCGCGCGCCTCGGGCGCGGCCCGCTCGCCTGGGTCGAGGAGCGCACGGTCGCGCGCTTCGATGATCTGCTGCGGTCGGTCTTCATGATGATGTCGCAGATGGGCCGCGACCGGGCCTCGCGGGCCGACTACGTGTTCGACCTCGAGCTCGAGGGCTACCTGATCTCGGACTTCAAGAAGGGCGCCGAGATCCTCGCGGCGGCGATGCCGCAGGCCGAGGAGGCGGCGATCAGCATCGCTGGCCTGCGCGAGCGCGACGCGTCCCTGCGCCTGGGCCAACGCTGACCGGGCATCACGCCCCCTCGGTCGCGAGCTCCGACCACAGCGCCTCGGCCCGCGTCGCGTGCGTCCCGCGCGTCGGATCCTCGGCGGGCAGGTGCTGGGCGAGCGCGCGGTGCGCCTGGGTCATCTCGAAGCGGGTGCCCAGCGCCTCGGAGCGCTCGATGCACCGGCGCCAGGCCTCGACCGCGAGGTCGCTGCGTCCCCGCGCGGCCTCGTAGACGCCGGTGTGGTACAGGCCGGCCGCCTCACCGAACACGAACACCTTGCCGAAGGCCCGCGCCGACTTCGCGATGCTCTTCAGCCGCTTCAGCAGATCCGCGCTGGGCCGACGGGCGTGGGCGGCGGCGTAGACCTCGGCCGTGCTGCTGATCGCCACCAGCATCCAGTACGCGATGGGGCGGTTGATCAGGGCGAAGGTGCGGTCGGCGGTGGCCAGCGCCTTCTCGTGCTCGCCCGCCGCGAGGTAGGCCTGCGCCAGGCCGCCCAGCCCCAGGAAGCGCTCCGCCGTCGTCACCGTCGGCACCCACGCCTCGAGGAAGGGCGCGTCTTCGAGCGCGAGCTCGGCCTTCCCCAGCCGCGCCCGCACATAGCAGCGGCAGGCGCGGCCCCAGCCCAGCGTCTGCTGGTTGCCGCTCGTCAGCGACGACGCCACCATCCGGTCGAGCACGGGCAGCGCGGCGCCGAACGCGCCCTGGAACAGCAGGCCGAACTGGGTCACCACCAGCACGTCCTCGCGCAGGCGGCGGTCGCCGAGGCGCTCCGCGATGGCCAGCGCCTCGCCCGTGTACGCGGCGGCGACGTCCCAGCGGCCGCGATACAGGCGATAGGCGCCGCTGCGGCACAGGATGAAGCCCAGATCGAGCGGCTGGTTGAGCGTTCGCCCCAGCGCCACCGCGCGATCCGTCCAGGCGTCGGCCACCTTGGGCAGCGGCACGGCGCCGAGGATGATCGACATGACGGTGTAGGCGCGCCCCAGCTCGGTCGACGGGCCGGCCGTCGACGCCAGGTTCAGGCCCACCAGCGCGCCGTAGACGCAGCTGAGCGGGTCGTCGGTGAAGACCGCGATCTCGGCGCGCATGCCGTACAGGCGGGCCGCGGCCAACCGGGCCTCCCGGCGAGCCTCGTCGGCCACGAGCCCCAGGCGGGGGAAGGTACCGAAGAGCAGCCGCCGTCCGATCGCGCCGAGCAGCGAGAACACCGTGCGCGCCGGCGTCGAGGCGGGCGCGGCGTCCAGCAGCTCGAGGGCCTGGGCGCTCGCGGCGAGGCAGCCGGGGTACTGACCCGTGCGGAAGCGCGCCTCCGCCAGGCCCTCGTGCAGCCGCCGCACGCGCTCGGCGGGCGCCCCGGCGCCGTCCTCGCAGAGCGCCAGGGCCCGCTCGAAGAAGCGCGCGGCCTCGACGTTGGCGAAGCGCTCGAGCGCCTGATCCCCGGCCTTGTGCAGATAGTCGAGGGCGCGAGGCTTCTCCTCGGCCTTCGACCAGTGGTGGGCCAACAGCGGGTACAGCGCGACGAGCTCGTTGGGCGCACGCCGCTCGTAGAACTCGGCCACGCGCCGATGCAGCTCGCGCCGCTGCTTGAACAGCATGAGGCCGTAGATGGCCTCCTGCCCGATGGCGTGCTTGAAGATGTAATGCGCCTGGGGTCCGACGGGTGACTCGCCCTCGGAGACGATCAGATCGAGATCCAGCAGGGGGGGCAGCAGCGCCCCGACGTCGTCGCCGGTCTCTTCGGCGGGGTAGACGTGGGCCAGGATGCGGTAGGCGAACTCGCGGCCGATGACGCTGGCCACCTTCAGCAGCAGCTGCTGCGAGGCGGGCAGCCGGTCGACGCGGCTGATGACCGCGCCCTGCACGGTGTCGGGCAGCACCAGGGTGTCGAGATCGGCGCCCGGCGCCAGCCCGCAGGTGCCGTCCTGCACCAGCAGCAGGCCGGTGTCGCGCAGCGAGAAGGCGAGCTCCTCGGTGAAGAAGGGGTTGCCCCCCGACTTGTCGGTCAAAAGCGCGCCCACCGCGTCGGGCAGGTGCACGACGCCCAGGCGCTGGCAGACCAGCTGCAGGGTGTCTTCGGGCGAGAGGTTGCCCAGCTCCACGCGGTCGGTGTCGGGGGCGCCGCAGAGGCGCGTCCAGCCGCTGGGCGCCGGCTCGGGCAGGGGCCGGGTGGCCAGCACCAGCAGGGCGGGGCGCACCGCGCGGCTGACCGCGTCGAGGAGCGTCCAGGACGCCGAGTCCAGCCAGTGGACGTCCTCGACGACGATCACCAGCGGGCCCGCCTCGGCGGCGCGCTGCAGCAGGCGCACCAGGATGTCGTTGAGGTTCGCCGCGCGCACCTCGCCGGGCATCAGCGCGGTGGTCTCGTTGTCCTCGAAGTCGACCGGCAGGAGGGCGTCCATCAGCGGCGCCAGCGTCGGCAGCGCGGGATCGAAGGACAGCTGCGCCTCGACGTGGGCCAGGGCGGCCTCGGCGCCCAGCCCACGGGGCAGGTCCAGCAGCTCCGCCACGAGGGGGCGCCAGGCGTGGTAGGGCGACTCGCGCTCGATGGACGTGGCCTCGGCCGTCAGCACCCGCGCCTCGAGGTCGGCGGCGCGGCGCACGACCTCGTGCACCAGGCGCGACTTGCCGATGCCCGCCTCGCCCTCGAAGATCAGCGCGCCGGTGGCCTGCTCGCGCAGAAGGTCCTGCAGGCGCGCGGCGATCAGCGCCTGCTCCTCGCCGCGCCCGACGAGCTCGGTCTGTTGACGCACCACCGCCCGCAGCTCGCCGGTCGGTCGATAGATCGCCACCGGCTCCGGCACGCCCTTCACCCGCACCGCGTCGAGCGACTCGAAGCCCAGGCGGTGCTGCGCGGCCTGGTAGGTGGCCTCGTCGACCACCACGCCGGCGTCCGTCAGCTGCATCAGCCGCGAGGCCAGGTTCACCGCGCGCCCCAGCGTGGTGTATTCGCAGCGCCCGTCGCTGCCCACGAGCCCGCAGAACACCTGCCCGGTGGTGACGCCGACCGCGGCGCGGACGCCGATCACCTGAAGGCGACCGACGATGTCGAGGGCCGCGCGCACCCCGCGCGTGGAATCGTCCTCGTGCGCCAGGGGGGGGATGCCGAAGCCCGCCAGCAGCGTGGCGCCCTTGTCGGCCATGCTGATCTTGTCGATCGAGCCGCCCCAGCGATAGATGGCGTGCTGCGTCTGCTCGGTGATCGCGTGGCTGAGCGCGAGGATGTCGTCGGCGGCGGGATCGAGCTCGGGCAGGTGGACGAACAGCACGGTCACGGTGCGCAGCTCGGCCAGCCAGCGGCCCTGGCCGGCGCCGGCGCGGGCCAGGATGGCGCCGTGCAGGAAGACCCGGGCGGCGCGCTCGGCGCCCTCGGGCAAGGCGACCAGGCGCAGGGGGGCGGGGGTCAGCGGCGTGGTGACCGCTCGAACGTGCGCGGCGCCGCGCCCGAGGACGGCGCCGCGGAAGCGCTCCGAGACGAGGGCCCAGGCCTCGGGCGAGGCGACCACCTCGCCCGGCTGCACGTCGTGGCTGCAGCGCTGCACCTGTCGCAGCGGATCGCCGGCCACCACGACGGTCCAGCGCGCCAGCACGCCGCCGACCCACGACAGCCGGACGCGACCCGCCCCGATGGCGACGCGCTGCGAGAGCGCCACGCCGTCCGCGACGTCGAAGCGGCCCATCTGCTGCTGAATGTCGAGGGCACACTGGGCCGCGCGCGCGGTGAGCAGATCCAGGGAGGGGTCGTCCTCGGGACGCCAGAGGCAGAGGACGGCGTCCCCCTCGAACTGGATCACGTCGCCGCCGTGCGCGTGGATGATGCCGATCAGGCGGTCGAAGTAGGCGTTGAGGTATTCGGTCAGCGTCTCGACGCCCATCGGGCCGTCGGCCACCAGGCGCTCGGTCAGGCGCGTGAAGCCCGAGATGTCGGCCCACAGCACCGCCGCCGCCGTCGTCTCCGAGGTCGGCGACTCGGGGGGCGTCGGATCCGCCGCGATCCGGCGGAGGACGGCCTCGGGTGTGTATCGACGGAACTGCATGTGCGCCGAATTGACTAGCGTATGGCCGGCGCCTTGTCCACGCGGGCGTGCCGCCGACGGGTCGCGCGCCCGCCGCCGAGGCCGCCCCGCCCCCCGAAAACGCACCGGCGGACGAAAGGGGCTTTTAAATCCCACAAGAATTTTTCAATATAGGTACGACCGCGCGGCAGCCCCCGGTGGGTCGGGGGCGGGGTTGCGCCGGCGACGCCGGCGCGCCAACATGGCCCGGCTCGGGGACGCCCCCCGTGCTCGGAGCCGGACGCCGGGCGGCGTGCGTACGCCCCAGGGCGTGACGCGGTGACACGGCGGACGACGCGGAGCAGCCGATGGCTGAGGAGCAGGAAGTCCAGGACAGCATCCCGGCGCAGATGGGCAAGAACGCCCGTCAGGCTCTGGACAAAGCCCACGCCGACGCCGAAATGGCGCTCGCTTCTCTGGAAGAGAAGACGAACGTCATCATCGACAAGGCGCAGGACGGACTGAACAAGTTCGTCGACACGGTCTACGCCACCAAGCGCAAGGTCGTGACCGGCATCGACACCGCCATCGCGGCGGTGGAGACGCCGCTGCTGGCGCTCGCGCCGATGCTGCGCGAGACGGCGGACACCGGCCTGCAGGCCGTGTTCGGCGCCGTCGAGGGCATCCCCGCCCAGGTCACCGATCAGGTCAAGGCGATCAAGGATCCGCTCGTCGAGCAGGTCCAGACGCAGGTCGACCGCATCGCGAAGGCCGCGGTCGACCAGATCAGCAGCGTCGAAGGCGAGCTCGATCAGGCGAAGGACAAGCTGCTCGAGCAGGCCAGCACCCAGATCGACGCCGTCCTCGATCAGATCGACAAGGTCAAGGACGAGGTCTTCGAGCGCATCGACGACGTGCTCGACCAGGTCGGCGACAAGATCAAGGCCGGCCTCGAGGCCAAGGCCGGCATGGTCGAGGTCTTCGTCGAGGTCGAGGCCGAGTTCGGCGAGGCGATCGACGAGCTCAAGGCCAGCGCCAAGGAGATGATCGAGACCGTCCTCGCCAGCACGCGCGAGACGGTCGAGAAGGTGAAGGAAGACGCCATCAAGGCGATCAACGACACCTTCGACGAGCTCTTCGCCGCGCTGAAGTCGCTGCCCGATCAGGTCAGCAAGACGGTCAACGGCATCGTCACCAAGGTCAACGGGGCCGTCGACGAGACGCTGAACCAGGCGCAGCAGCTCGCCGAGAGCCTGACCGCCGATCTCAAGCAGCGCCTCGACGACGCGGTGGAGCTGGTGTCGGAGACCGTCCGCACCATCATCGAGGACGGCTTCACGCTGATCCGCGAGGCCCGCCGCGATCTGGTCAACTCGATCAACAACCTGATCGAGACGGTGCGCAGCTTCTGTCAGGGCGTGCTCGACAAGGTGAAGCGCGCCGCCGACGACATGCTCTCGTCCAGCCGCGACTCGATCGACGTGGGCTTCCAGGAGGTCTACAAGGGCGTCGATCTGGCCGTCGAGGACATGGGCACCGAGCTCAACCAGCAGATCGACCACACCAAGGACAAGCTCACCCGCGAGGCCGAGAAGCAGGCCCGCGAGCTGAAGCAGATGGGCGAGGAGGCCTACGCCGAGGCCGAACAGGACTTCATCGACAACGGGTACGAAGAGGATCTCTCGGTCATCCCCGAGATTCGCCAGAAGGGCGAAGAGGCCATCGAGAAGATCGAGACCCAGATGAAGGAGTCGGCCGAGAAGCTGAAGGCCGACTTCGAGACCCAGGTGAAGGTCTACGCGCCCAAGTTCGAGGCCCAGGGCAAGGTGCTCGTGGGCGTCGCGAAGGCGTCGACGCTGAAGGTGGTGAAGCTGGCGGTCACGCTGGCCCCGTCCATCGCCAGCGACATCATGTCCAAGACCCAGGAGTTCGTCAGCCAGTTCGAAGACATCGGCAAGATGATCGACGAGCTGATCAACGAGAAGGGCAAGGGCTACATCGAGAGCTGCGAGACGCGCGTCACGGGTGCGATCGACGAGCTCAAGACCAGCGGCGAGACGTTCATCAACGACGCGAAGACGAACGTCGAGAAGCTGATCAACGACACCAAGACGCGCTTCGAGACCGTCGCCCAGGAGGTCGAGGACGACGTCATGGGCCTCGTCAACGGGGTGGTCAACCTCGTGACGACGACGGCGACCAACACCGAGGAGCGCTTCACCAAGCTCTACCAGGACACCCGCTCGGCCATCGAGGAGACGATCGACGAGAGCCGCGAGGCCATCGAGACCTTCATCGACGAGGCCGAGACGACCGTCCGCGAGACGATCGACGTGCTGATCTCGATCGGCATCCGGGTGCTCAACGACTTCAAGGCCAAGGCGATCGAGGAGGCCAAGAAGCGCCTGCTCAAGTTCCTCGACCAGCTGAAGAAGCGGTACCTGCCGCGGCTTCTGGCGGGCAAGGACAAGGTCAAGGAGTCGGGCGACAAGATCATCGAGGTGCAGACGACCATCGAGCAGCAGTCGACCCAGACGACGGGCACGACGGACGCGCTGCTGGTGCAGATCAACGAGATCATCGCCCAGATCACCATCGCCCAGAACGCCAAGGAGGAGGCGCAGTTCGGTGTCCTGCACGTGGTGCAGGAGGACGCGCCCCTCATCGACATCATCGGGCAGTACGGGCTGAAGTCCGAGCACGTCCAGCGGGTGTGGAACGACAAGACCCCGCGCGAGAAGGACGGCGAAGAGTGGCCCGAGGGCAACGTGCAGTTCCCCGACAAGGCCTCGGAGCGCAACGAGCGCCTGCCGGAGCCCTGGCGGGCGACGCCCTCGCGGCTGTTCAAGGACTGGACCGACGCCACCTTCGAGACCCTCGACAGCGACGTCCTGTTCGACACCGACAAGTGGGACATCAAGGCCGAGTACATCTCGAAGCTGCAGCAGCTCGCCCGGCGGCTCGAAGACGCCATCCACATCGAGAAGTTCGAGATCCAGGGCCACGCCGACGAGCGCGGCGAGGACGCCTACAACAAGGAGCTGTCCGACAAGCGCGCCAAGGCGGTCATCGAGACCCTGCTGAAGTTCGCGCCGAACCTGGAGTCGCGGCTCGAGGCCGTGCCGAAGGGTGAAGAGGAGCCCGTCGAGCGCCTGCCCGACGAGAGGGACGAGGACTTCTGGCGCCGCTGCCGCCGCGTGGTCGTGCACGTCTCGGAAATGCCCGAGGGGTGGGAGGCCGACCGCATCTGGATCGCCGACTACGCCCGCATCGACCAGCTGACGCTGGAGATCCGCCAGCTCGAGATGGAGCTCAAGCGCCTGCGCCGCGAGCTGAACAAGGTGCAGGACACGGCGGTGGAGCAGGTCGAGGTCATCATCCAGACCCAGACCGAGGTGGCCCAGGGCGCCACGGGCTGCCTGCGGCAGATGTACGAGGAGTTCCTCGACACCTACCAGGGGCAGCTGAAGACGCTGCGGCAGCGCCTGCAGGACGAGGCCAAGGCGATCCTCGAGGAGCACCAGCTGACGCCCGAAGAGGGCGAGCGCCGCCTGAAGGCGCTGCGGCTGGAGCTCGAGGGCGAGCTGAAGGCCCACGCCGACGCCTTCAAGCAGGACGTCGTCGACGACCACAAGATCAAGCTCGACGAGGCGGTCGCGCTGTTCGACGACGCGCAGGCGACGCTCGAGGCGCACCTGGCCGACCTCGACGCCGCGCTGGAGCCGGTGAAGGATCCCAAGATGTGGATCAACCGGTTCAAGGACGTGACGCTGCCCCAGCTCGAGGAGTACGTCCGCGACCTGCTCGCCGGCCTGTTCGAGTGCTACGCGGAGCGCGTCAAGGACAGCAACCCGATGCTGTCCGAGGTGCTGCAGATGATCAGCGACCTCCTCGACGGCGATCTGATGCCGCAGGAGATCATCAAGTACCTGAAGACGGAGTTCCTGCCGCAGCTGAAGGACAAGCTGAAGGGCATCGCCGAGGAGCTCGAGGAGAAGGTCAAGGAGCGCGTCGACGAGGCCAAGGAGAACATGACCGGGGCTCGCGAGGAGCTCCAGCAGGCGGGCACCGAGATGCTCGGCGAGGCCGGGCGCCAGATCGACAACATGCGCAACGTCGTGCGCGACGGCGTGAAGAACGTGCAGGAGACCGCGCAGCGCGGCCTGCGCCAGGGCGTCGATCAGGTGGGCGAGGCCGCCAAGTCCAACATGGACCCGAAGGCGAAGCTGGGGGCGGTGGCCAACGCCGTGACCGGCGCGTTCAAGGAGTCGATGGAGGAGGCCAAGGTCGCCGGCAGCAAGTTCGCCGACGCCGCCACCGCCGCCCAGCAGAGCATGGGCGAGGTGAGCAAGAAGGCCGCCGACAGCGCCAAGGAGGCCGCGACCGCGGTCGCCGAGGACGCCGGCAAGATGGCCGAGGCGGGCGACGTGTCGGGCATCATGAAGGAGGCCGGCGCCGCCCTCGAGGAGGTCCAGAAGGAGGCCGTCAAGGCGGTCGAGAAGGCCGGCGAAGAGGCCAAGAAGGGCATGCAGGAGGCCAAGGCCGCCGCAGGCACCGGTGGCGCGCAGCCCGAGGCGGCCGGCGAAGAGGCCGGCGGCGAAGAGGCCGGCGGGGAAGCCGGCGGTGACGAGGCCGCGGGCGGTGACGAGGCCGCGGGCGGTGACGAGGCCGCGGGCGGCGACGAGGCCGCGGGCGGCGACGAGGCCGCGGGCGGCGACGAGGCCGCGGGCGGCGACGAGGCCGCCGCGGGCGGCGACGAGGCCGCGGGCGGCGAGGACGAGGGCGGCATGCCCGACGCGCCCGAAGAGGCCGCCGGTGAGGGCGACGAGGGCGAGGGCGGCCTGCCCGACGCGCCCGAGGAGGCCGCGGGCGAGGACGAGGGCGAGGCCGGTCGCGGCATGCCCGAGGCCCCCGAGAGCGCCGACGAGAAGGACGAGAAGAAGCCCGCGGCCGGCGGCGCCGGCATGCCCGAGGCCCCCGAGGGCGAGGGCGAGGGCGACGAGAAGAAGCGCGGGACCGGCATGCCCGACGCGCCGACCGGCGAGGACGAGGCCGAGGAGAGCGGGGGCGGCATGCCCGGCGCGCCGAAGGCCGGTGAGCCGGAGCCGGAGCCGGAGGCGGAGCCCGAGCAGCGGCGCGAGCGCGCGGCGGCCGGCGAGCCGGAGCCAGAGGGCGAGCCGGAGCCCGAGCAGCGGCGCGAGCGCGCGGCGGCAGGCGGGGCCGAGCCCGAGGACGAGGCCGGCGAGCCGGAGCCCGAGCAGCGGCGCGAGCGCGCGGCGGCGGGCGACGAGGGCGCGGCCGACGACGAGGCCGGGACCGAGCCCGAGCCCGAGGCTGGCGGCGCCGCGGCGGGCGGTCAGGCCGGCGGCGGCGCGGCGGGCGGTCAGGACGGCGG
>JAUHXL010000560.1 GCA_030426945.1 bacterium | reverse complement strand
CCTTCAGCGCGTCGATTCCGGCGAGCACCACCTCGCGCCGCGGCCGGCCGTCGATGGCGACGACGCAGCCGACGCCGCAGGCGTCGCGCTCGAAGGCCTCGGCCGCGTAGCCAAGGGCCTCCAGCCGCGCCCGCTCGCTGACGTTGTGTGTCGGGTCGTGGTCGCGCGTCGCATAGAGGATGGCGCTGTCGGTACCGCCGGCCTCGTCGCCCCGCGCGACTGGCGCTTCGCGCGCGGCCTGATCCACATGCACTCGGTGCACAGCCACGACGCCTGCGACGGCGATCCCAAGCCGGGGGGCGAGATCAACGCCCCCTGCCTGGCGCGGCTGCGCGCGGCGATGTGTCACGACCGCATGGACTACCTGCTGCTGACCGACCACCCCGACAGCTTCGGCGACATCCCCTTCGAGGAGAGCTTCCTGCACGCCGAGGGCGACACCTGGGTGCCCGGCCCGGCCGGCGAGCCGCCGCACGCCAACCTGATCGCCTGTCCGGACGGCGGGCAGGTGCTGCTCGCGCCGGGCAGCGAGGGCGATCTGACGCCGGTCATGTTCCAGCGCAAGCCCGAGCGCGCCCTGCTGCGCGACGCCAGTCCCGAGGGCGTCGCCGGGCTGCGGGAGGCCGGCGCCTTCGTGCTGCAGGCGCACATCGAGCGCTTCACCGCCGACGAGCTGGCGCCGCTGGGCCTCGATGGCATCGAGATCTACAACCTCCACGCCAACCTCGACCCGCGCGGCGAGCTGCGCCAGCTGGCCGAGGTGCTGCCCGACGTCAGCGACTGGATCGGCGCCGGCGTGCGCGGGCCGCACCCGGACCTGGCGTTCCTCGCCGTCTACCGCCCCAACCACCTGGCCCTCGAGGCCTGGGACGGGCTGACGCCGCGCGGGCGGATGATGGGCTTCGCCGGCAGCGACATCCACGAGAACCTGCCGCCGCTGCTGCGTCCGCTGGACGGTGATCGCATCGACAGCTACCGCCGCCTGGGCGCGTGGTTCAGCAACTACCTGCTGGTGCCCGACGTGACCTACGACGCCGTGCGCGACGCCGTGGGCGCGCACCGACTGTTCGTCACCTTCGACATCCTGGGGCCGCCCGATGGCTTCGACTGGCACGCCGAGACGGCCGCGGGCGACGTGGTCGAGATGGGCGGCGAGGTCGCGCTGGCCGCTGGGGTGACGCTGCGCGCGACGCCGCCCACCACCGGCCCGGGCTCGCCGCGGGCGCTGGTGCTGCGCCGCGTGGACGCCGATGGCCCCGTCGAGATCGCGCGCGTCGAGGACGGCCCGCTGACCTTCGCGGTCGATCAGCCGGGCGTCTACCGGCTGGAGGTCTGGATCACGCCGGAGCACCTGCGCGCCGATCTGCGGGACTTCGCGGATCGCTTCATCCGCCCGCTGGTCTGGATCTACACGAACCCGATCTACGTCCGCTGACGGCGCCGCGCGGGCAGCCCGGGCGCGTGCCGTGCGGGCGTCCCGCCGCGCCGACGCGCCCCCCGGTGGAGTGATGAGCGACGATCCCACGACCACCCTCGCCGAGCACCTGGCCACCAACCTGCGCCTGCAGCGCGCCGCCCGCGGCTATACGCAGTCGCGCCTGGCCGCGCTGGCCGGCCTGCCGCGCTCGACCCTGGCCAACCTCGAGGTGGGCGGCGGCAACCCGACCCTGGCGGTGCTGGCCCGCCTCGCCCAGGCGCTGCAGCTGAGCATCGAGGAGCTGCTGGCCGCCCCCCGCGCCCGCTTCCGCGTGTTCCGCAAGGGCGAGCTGCCCATCGTCGACCGCGAGCGCGACGGCGCCGTGCAGGTGGCCAAGTTGCTGCCCGATCCCCTGCCCGGCATGGAGATCGACCGCCTGACGCTGCGGCCCGGCGCGCGCATGAAGGGCGTCCCCCACCAGGCGGGCACCCGCGAGTACCTCTACTGCGAGCGCGGCCGCCTGACGCTCTGGGCGGCGGGCGAGCGCGTGGAGATCGGCCGCGGCGACCTGATCGCGTTCCCGGGCGATCAGGCCCACGCCTACGGCAACACCGGCGACCGCCTCGCCGTCGGCTTCAGCGTCGTCACGCGCGTCGGCACCGGCGGCTGACACGGCGCTTGAGCCGGATCGGTGATCGACCGTAACAACGGGCGGCACGCCTGCAGGAGAGCGCCTTGCGCCGACCCCTCTCCCCCCCCGATCCCGACGCTCCGCTGCGCGTCGCCCACCTGATGCAGTACTTCATCACCGGCGGCCTCGAGCGCATGGTGCACGGCCTGGCCACCGGCGCGCGGCCCGCCGTGGAGTCGATCGCCCTCGGCTACGTCGAGGACGGCCCCACCCGCGCCATGCTGGAGCGCGACGGCACCCGCACCTTCCTGTATCCGCCGCGCAGCGGACGCCGCTTCGGGCTGCCCCTGTGGATCGGCCGTGTCCTGCGCCGCGAGCGCATCGAGCTGCTGCACACCCACCACCTGGGCCCGTTCATGTACGGCGCCCCGGTGGCCCGCGCCCTGGGCATCCCGGTGGTGCACACCGAGCACTCCCTCGAGTTCTACGACGTCCCCCGGCGGCGGCGCGTGGGCCAGCTGATGCCCAGGCTGGCGACGGTGACCTGCGTCGGCCCCTCGCTGGCGGCCTGGCGCGAAGAGCACTTCGGCGACCGGCCCGTGTCCATCCGCAACGGCATCGCGGTGCCCGAGGTCACGGGCGCGGGGCCGCGCGCGGCGGCGCGCGCGCGCTTGGGGCTGCCCGAGGACGCCTTCGTCGTCGGGACGGTGGCCCGCCTGGGGCCGGAGAAGGATCTGCCGACGCTGGTGCGGGCCTTCGCCCGGCTGAACGACGCGCAGGCCCACCTGATCGTCGTGGGCAAGGGGCCCGAGGCCGACCGCATCGCCGCCGCGGCCGACGAGGCCGCGCTGGGCGCGCGCGCCCACCTGCTGGGCGAGCGCCTGGACGTGGCCGACCTGCTGCCGGCGCTGGACGTCTTCGGCCTGACCAGCCTGCGCGAGGGCCTGCCCCTGGCGGTGTTGGAGGCGATGGCGAACGCGGTGCCCTTCGTCGCCACCGCCGTGGGCGAGCTGCCCGCCCTGGCCGAGCAGGGCGCGGGGGTCGTGGCCCCCGTCGGCGACGTCGAGGGCCTCGCCGCCCTGCTGCGCAGCTACCGCCACGCGCCCGCCGCCCGCGCCGCGGCCGGGCAGGCGGCCCGCGCGCTGGTGCAGGCCGAGTACAGCCAGGCGGCGATGGTCGAACGCTACCTGGACATCTACCGGCAGCTCACCGGCCGGCCCGCGCGGGGCTGAGCTCGCAGATCGGCAGCGCCGGCCGCCCAGGGGCGCCGAGCATCGCGCCGAGGCCCCCGTCCTCGAGGTGGTCCACGTGCCGCCGCAGGTCGGCGGTGAACTGCCGGTTCAGCTTGAGGAAGCCGTCGGCCAGATCCTGAGGGTGATAGGTCAGCTCTCCCCCGCTGGCGAGGATGTCGAGGGCCCGCACGATGATGTCGGTGCCCAGCGCGGTCAGCTGCATGTTCAGGGAGTGGACGGTGTCGTCGGGCCGCACCTCGGCGCGCGCCTGCCCCAGGATGCCGCCGCCGTCGATGGCCCGCGCCAGGCGATGGACGGTGACGCCGATGTTCAGCGGATCCCAGTTGATGAGCGCCCAGTCCGTGCAGTGCGTGCCGCGGTAGTAGGGGGACAGCCCCCAGTGCAGGTTCAGCGCGGTGGGCGCCGCCTCGAGGACCGGCCGGCGCAGGATCGTCGTGCCGTGATCGAGCAGCACGTCGGGGCTGATCGCGCGCAGCCGCCCGACGACCTCGAGGTCGTTGATGTCGGCGACCTCGAGGGTCGGCACGCCCGGCGGGAAGCGGTGCCAGTCGCTGCCGAACCAGCGATCCTGCGCGGCGCGGCCGGCGCCCGCCCGGAGCTGGTTGACGACCCGGGCGCGCACGGCGGAGTACACCCGCGCCGGCGTGACCTCCTTGGCCAGGCGCTGCACCTTCGGCGCGACCGGCGGGTGCTCGACCACCAGCAGATCGATGGGGTGACGGGCATGGACGCGCTGCACGAAGGCGTGCATCGGGGGACCGGCCTGCACCAGGCAGACGACCTTCATCGACTTCTCCATCGGCGCCACCCAGGCGGGCGCCCGCGATCGAACGGCCCGCTGATCGGGGGCGGACCGCCGCCCGAACATGCGGCACGGACAGGAGCATTGCAAGGGACGGCGACACACCGCGCCAGCCGCCCGTCGGATGGGCGTCAACGCCTTGGCGGCACGGGGCCTCGCGCCCACGGCGTGGGGCGGCGCGCGCGCTGGCACGACCGTTGAACTGGGGGTGCCCCGGACCAGAGGGGGGAGACTCATGGCCAACGCCGCCGCCGCGACCACCACGCACGCGCTGCCCAGCCTCGCCGAGCAGGTGCGCTTCGAAGCCTTCGCCACGCACCTCGCCGCCGCCGGCCGCTCGGGCCGCACCATCAAGTCCTACCGCTGCGACTGGGCGTGCTTCGTGCGCTGGGCCGCCGAGCGCGCCGAGAGCTTCGAGCTGCCCACGTTCACCGCCGCCGATCTGCGCGCGTGGCGCGGCGACCAGCGCCACGCGGGCGCCCAGGCCAGCACCATCAACCGCAAGCTGGTGTTCGTGAAGCGCTACGCCGACTGGGCGGTGGTCGCAGGCGTCCTGCCCCGCGCGGCCGCGACGAAGCTGCGCGCCGTGCGACCGGTGCCGCAGCCCAAGCGCCAGCCGAGGCCCCTGTCGGACTTCGATCGGCAGCGCCTGCTGCGCGAGCTCGAGCGCCGGG
>JAUHXL010000044.1 GCA_030426945.1 bacterium | reverse complement strand
GCCCACCGTCGTGGCCCGCCCCCGGCCCCAGGTCGATGATCCAATCCGCGTGCGCCATCACCGATGGGTGGTGCTCGATCACGATGACCGACTTGCCGCCGTCCACCAGCTGATCGAGCAGCCCGAGCAGCTGCCCCAGGTCGGCCAGATGCAGCCCGGTCGTGGGCTCGTCCAGCACGTACACGTCGCCCTCGGCGCCCATCTGCGTCGCCAGCTTGATGCGCTGGCGCTCGCCGCCGGACAGCGTGGTCAGCGGCTGGCCCAACCGCAGGTAGCCCAGCCCCACGTCGCGCAGGCGCTTCACGATCGTCAGCGCCGCCGGGATGCGCGCGTCGCCCTTGCCGAAGTAGTCGACGGCGTCGTCGACCGGCAGGTCGAACACCTCGGCGATGTTCAGCCCGCCCAGCCGGTAGTCCAGCACCGCCGCCTGGAAGCGCTTGCCTTCACAGTCCTCGCAGATCGTCGTGACGCCCGCCATCATGCCCAGGTCGGTGTAGATGACACCGGCGCCGTTGCAGGTCGGGCAGGCCCCCTCGCTGTTGGGGCTGAACAGCGACGGCTTCACCCCGTTGGCCTTGGCGAACTTCTTTCGGATGTGATCCAGCAGCCCGGTGTAGGTGGCGGGGTTGCTGCGCCGCGATCCCTTGATCGCCGACTGATCGACCGTCACCACGCGGTCCTGCGGACACACCGAGCCGCCGATCAGCGAGCTCTTGCCCGACCCCGCCACGCCGGTCACCACCACCAGCACGCCCAGCGGGATGTCGACGTCGACGCTCTGCAGGTTGTGGGTCGAGGCGCCGCGCACCGGCAGCGTCCCCTTGCCCTTCCTCGCCGTCTTCTTCAGCGCCGCCCGATCGCTCAGGTGCCGCCCGGTCAACGTGCCGCTGGCGCGCAGCCCGTCGACGCTGCCTTCGTACACCACCTCGCCGCCCGCCGTGCCCGCGTGCGGGCCCAGATCGACCACATGATCCGCGATGGCGATCACCTCGGGCTTGTGCTCCACCACCAGCACCGTGTTGCCCTTGTCGCGCAGCCGCAGCAGCAGCGCGTTCATCCGCTGGATGTCGTGCGGGTGCAGGCCGATGGTGGGCTCGTCGAACACATAGGTCACGTCGGTCAGCGACGAGCCCAGGTGCCGGATCATCTTCGTGCGCTGCGCCTCGCCGCCCGACAGCGTGCCCGACGGGCGGTTCAGCGTCAGGTAGCCCAGCCCGATGTCGACGAAGGCATCGAGCGTGTGCGCCAGCGCCCCCAGCAGCGGCGCCACCGTCGGCGCCTCGAGGCCGCGCACCCACCCGGCCAGATCGCTGATCTGCATCGCGCTGACGTCGGCGATGTTCAGGCCCGCGATGCGCGACGACCGCGCCGCCTCGCTCAGCCGCGTCCCGCCACAGTCCGGGCAGTCGCGCAGCGTCACCGCCCGCTCGACGAAGGCGCGGATGTGCGGCTGCAGCGCGGCCTTGTCCTTCGACAGCATCGACTTCTGCAGCCGCGGGATGAGCCCTTCGTAGGTCATGTTCGCGTTCGCCACGCGCACCTTCACCGGCTCCTTGAACAGGAAGTCGTCCAGCTCCTGCGCGGTGTAGTCGCGGATGGGCTTCTTCGGGTCGAGGAACCCCGACTCGCACATGATGCGGACGTGCCAGCCATCGGCGGAGTAACCGGGGATGGTGAGGGCGCCCTCCTCGAGCGACTTCGAGTCGTCGTAGAGCTGGGTCCGGTCGAAGTCCGACGCCCAGCCCATGCCTTCGCAGCGCGGGCACATGCCGCCCGTGATGGTGAAGCTGCGCTTCTCGACCTGCCCGCCGCCCTTCGCCACGTTCATCGAGCCGGAGCCGGTGACCGACGGCACGTTGAACGAGAAGGCCTTCGCGGATCCCACGTGCGGCTCGCCCAGCCGCGAGAACAGCACCCGCAGCATCGCGTCGGCGTCGGTGGCCGTGCCCACCGTCGACCGAGCGTTGGCGCCCATCCGCTCCTGGTCGACGATGATCGCGGTCGTCAGCCCGTCGAGCACGTCGACGTCGGGCCGCGCCTGCGTGGGCATGAAGCCCTGCAGGAAGGCGCTGTAGGTCTCGTTGATCAGGCGCTGCGACTCGGCCGCGATGGTGCCGAACACCAACGAAGACTTGCCCGATCCCGAGACGCCCGTGAAG
The DNA here is from genome assembly GCA_030426945.1 of bacterium. Lineage (GTDB taxonomy): Bacteria > Myxococcota_A > Bradymonadia > UBA7976 > UBA1532 > JACKDN01. The sequence continues at coordinate 22,484 of JAUHXL010000044.1, read as the reverse complement.
ACGGTCAGCCGCCGCTTCGGCAGCCGAACGCTCACGTTCTTGAGGTTGTTCTCACGGGCGCCCTCGACGCGGATCAGGTCGTGGCGATCGGCGGGGTGCTGCGGGGTGTCGCTCATGGGCGGGACATCACCACGAGCGCGCGTCGTCTGCAAGCGGCGGAAGAGCGTTCGGGAGCGTCTCGCCGGTCGACCCATCAGCCCCCGCCCGGGCGATCCGGTCGGCAGAAGCCCTCCCCAGCGCCTCGCACCCGGCGTCCCGCGGGATCGCCTCGACCACCTTCTCGTGCTCCGGGTCGCGCACGCAGCGGCCGAGGGCCTCGTCGCGCTGATGCCCATCGTTCGTGCGGCAGTCGACGTCGCTCGCGCCGGCGGGGATTCACCCCAGCGCGGCCACCCGATCGCCGCGCGTCGGCTCCTCGGACAGCGCCGCGCCGGGAGGCCGGCGGCCCGCGCCGGCCTCGACCACGTACCGCCCGGTCGGCCATCCCGACCGGTCCGGGCTAGAACCGGTGTCGGTCGACGTGGGTGGCGGATCCTTGATGCTTTACCCACCGGTGGGTGTGACCCTGTCATCGCAGACTTCGTCACCCTCCAGCGTCTTCCCGCAGGGCATCGGGCCGTCCACCCGGTGCGAGCCGGCGGCCAGCACCTGACCCGGTCGGCGCCTCGACCGCCGTCAGGTCGAACGGGGCGTACGGCGGCCCCGGCGGTCGGCCCCGCCGATGAACGCTTGGTCCGCGTCCTCGCGCCGATTCCCGTTGGGGTCGTCGTACGCCGGCAACCGTGCGATGCCATGGCGCGCGCCGCCCTCGACCGTCGCCAGCAGCTCCGGCGTCGGTGCGGTGAAGGGGTGCAGGGGCCCCACCGACAGCCGCCGCGGCCGGCTGGTGCCCGGCTGCTCGACCGCGTCCTCGAAGCGCGCCTGGTCGAAGCCATCGAGCAACCCGAACACCGCCCACTCGCCTCGCCCTTCGGGCATTGGCTGCGGGCGGCTCGGTCGCTCAGGCACGTTCGGCGGATGCCGCACGCCGGCCGGTCTCACCACGCCGGTGCGCTGGGGCCCGGTCGCGGACGATGGCGGGCTGTGGCCTGTTAGGAGCGTCGTGGAACCCGGCGTCGGGTGGGCTGGATTGAGCGCCGAATCACTCCGGGCCGGGGAGAAGCCAGCCAGGGCGGCGCCGCTTGCGACTTCGTCGCGGCTGCGCTCGGCGAGCCGCGGCGCACCGGCGTGCCACGACCGACACCTACGCCAACATCGCCTGGCTCATCACGAAGGTGCTGACCCGCGCCGATGCGCCGCCCTGAGTGTCTACAGCGTCGACCCTCACCGCATGATGAACGTGTCCGTCGCGTCGTCGTAGCCGACGAAGCCCATGCCGTCGACCACCGTCCGCGCGTACCGCGCGACGTACACCTTCCACGAATACCCGCGTCGGTCTCGGTACCGCGCCTCCAAGCGCGCGTGCAGCTCGGGGTGAGCCGCCGGGAACGCCTCGTACAGCTCGACGATGCACACCCGGTCGCCGCGCGCCTCGACCTCCTCCCGAATCACCTCGCGGGCGTCCGCGAGCACGTCGTCACTCATGTCAGTCCCCCGAAGCGCTGTGCGTAGGGCGCCCGTTCACCTGTTCGGGCGCGGCGCCCGCTACGTTAGGAGCGACGAGGCGAGGAGGCCAACGTAAACGCGTGCAGGCTCCACGTGATGATCGGGCCGCGGCGCCGGCGGGTGATCGACCTGCCCGACGGTCTGCCGGAAGGTCCCACCGAGGTCATCGTGCTGACGGACCTCGATGAGCCACCCGCGATCGATCCGCAGGCCGGCGACGCGGTGATCGCAGCGCACCTCGACCGTCTCGCGCCGAGGGACCACCCGCCTCGCACGCGGGCCGAACTGGAGGCGCGCATCACAGCCGAGCGTCGGTCATGGACCTGAGCCTGCCCGGCGGTGCGCCCGGCCTGCAACGAACCTGCGACCGGTCGGCTGGCGCGAGATCGTTGGCGGGTCAGCCGTGGACGAAGGAGGAAGCGACGATGCGGACCGTGAGCATCACCGAAGCGAAGACCCACCTGTCGCGGCTGGCCGCGGACGCTGCAGACGGCGAGGGGTTCATCAGCACGAAGAACGGGCGGCCCCTCGTCAAGGTACGACCGGCGGACGACGTCGCGACGTCCACGTCGCGGCGTCTTGGCTCCATGCTCGGCGAGATCGACGTGCCCGACGACTTCGACACCATGGGCGGCGGGGAGATCGAGGCGGGCTTCGGCACTCGCTGCTGAACTCTAGGGCAGTGCGCAATAGGCCGCCGCGCCTCTGCGTTGTTCGGTCCGTCCCCGTGGCGTACCGTGACCCTGTGGTGCGCACCTTCAACACCGCCGGTCCGTGCACCTCAGCCTTCCACTACATGGTCCCGCCCGAGCAACGCCTGCCTGACCTCCGGCCGCGGATCGACCAGATGGGCTACTTCGCGGTTCACGCGACGCAACCCGCAGGCGTGACCACGGCGCTGCTCGCACTCGCGCGCGCCCTCACCGCCGAGGGGCGCTACGCGGCGCTGCACTTCACCGCCGAGACGGCCAAGGTCACGAAGGACGACTTTGGCGCCGCCGAGGTGCACATCCTCGACGCCATCCAGAACGCCGCCCACCAGGATTTGCCCCGTGAGCTTTGGCCGCCGGAGTGGCCGGAGTCCGCGCCGGGGCGCCGTATCTACAACGGTCTCTCCGCTTGGGCCACAGCGTGTCCGCGCCCCTTGGTCCTCGTCTTCGACGAGATCGACGCCCTGCTGGAAGAGTCGATGGTCTCGGTGCTCAGTCAGCTCCGCGCCGGCTACCATCGCCGACCTCGGCAGTTTCCGTGGTCGATCGTCCTCTGTGGCCTCCGCGACGTCCGGGACTGCAAGGTCAGCAGCGGCGGCAGCGAGCCTCGACTGGGCAGCACCAGCCCGTTCAACATCAAAGTGGAGTCGCTGAGGCTCGGCGACTTCTCGGAGGAGGCGCTCCGGGCACTTTACGCGCAGCACACCGCGGAGAGCGGGCAGGCCTTCACCGACGACGCCCTGGCCCGGTCCTGGGCGCTGACCGCCGGCCAGCCGTGGTTGGTCAACGCGCTCGCGCGCGAGATCGTGCGCAACATGGCGGTCCCACCCACCGAGGTGATCACCGCCGAGCACGTCGAGACCGCCAAGGAGCGCATCATCCTCGCGCGACAAACGCACCTCGACTCGCTGGTCGCGCGGCTGATGGAGCCGCGGGTGAAGCGCGTCATCGAGCCGTTGCTCGCCGGCGAGGCCCCGCCCGACAACCCCTACGATGACGACCTCCGCTACACGCGCGACCTCGGTCTCATCGCGCCCGACTTCCCGGTGCGCATCGCCAACCCGATCTACCGCGAGGTCATCGCGCGCGTGCTGGCCGGGCACGCCGACCCGGCCATCGTCACCGATCCGCGCAGCTTCGTCCGCCCCGACGGCCGCTTCGACCTCGACCGAATGCTCAGCGAGTTCGCCGCCTTCTGGACCGAGCACGGCGACGTGCTCACGAGCCGCATGCCCTACCACGAGGTGGCACCGCAGCTGGTGCTGATGGCCTACCTGCAGCGCGTGGTCAACGGCGGCGGCTACATCGACCGCGAGTACGGCGTCAGCCGCGGCCGCATCGACCTACTGGTGCGCTGGCCCTACACCACGGCCGACGGCAAGCGCGCCTGGCAGCGCGAAGCCCTCGAGCTGAAGGTGTGGGCCGACGGCAAGCCGGCCCCGCTGGCGAAGGGATTGGCGCAGCTGGACGGCTACCTGGATCGGCTGTCGCTGGACACGGGCGTACTGGTCGTCTTCGACCGCCGCGAGGCGGCGGCCGCCATTGACTTGCGGACGCGCCGCGAGACGGCGACGACGCCGGCGGGGCGGACGGTGACGGTGTTACGGGCGTAGACCCGGTCTCGGCCCGGATGCTCACCAGACGCGAGGGTCGGCGGGCCGGCGCTGGCGCGCGACTTGGCTGGATCGGTCGGCGCCCCTCCTCGTGCCTCCGACGACACCGCCGGCGGACCGTTGGCGGCGAGCGCGCCGCGGCGCTATCGTGGCCCCATGCGTGTCGTCTCCATTGAGGCCCTCGGCCCGCGCTTGGCGCACGATGTCGCCCTCGCCCGCGACGGCGAGCGCCTGCTGCTCACCGACGGCGATCGAGTGGTCGCCGAACTCGCCCCACCGGGGGAGCAGGACGCAGCGAGGCCCAGCTGGCTCTCGCCCGCGACCCGCCGCGGCATACCGCCGCGCCGCTCGTTCGCCCCCACTGCCCACCTTCTCGAGGAACTGGCCGAAGACCGCACCGACCGGTGAACCGGGTCGAGACCAACCGCGTCGCTGCGCGCGCCGCCCCAATGGGGCCCGCGCTGTCGATTGGTCGATCCGGGGCCGAACGCTATGATGGTGTTCGCTGGGTCGAGGAGGGTCGAATGAAGGCCTACAAGGTGAATGTCGTGATCGGCGCCAGCCGGCAGCTGGTGATCGACCTCCCGGCTGGCTTGGCCGAGGGGCCCGCAGAGGTCATCGTTCTGACGAACGGTGACGGTGCCGATGACGACGTCGCGCCGTCCCACGCGGCCCATGACGTTGCGGTGAGGGCTCACCTCGACCGACTCGCATCGCGTCACCGTCCCGCTCGGTCGCAGGCCGACATCGACGAGCAGATCGCTCGGGAACGCCAGGCCTGGGACTGACGTGGCGACGTTCTATCTCGATAGCTGCGTGCTCATCTACCTGCACGAAGGGCCCACCGAGCTGGCGTCATCGCTCGCTGGGCGGCTGTTCCCGTCGATCTCTCCCCCGACATTGTGCGTGAGTGAGCTGACCAGGCTGGAGTGCCGGGTCGTACCGGTGCGCACCCGTGACGCGGAGTTGCTGGCTGAGTACGACGCCTTCTTCGCGCTCCCCGCGTTGCTCCACGTGCCGCTCTCGCGCACCGTGTTCGACCGGGCCACCCACCTCCGGGCGGACCGTGGGCTGAAGACGCCGGACGCGCTTCACCTCGCCGCCGCCATCGAAGCGGGCTGCGACGAGTTCTGGACCAACGATCTCCGGCTGCGTGGCGCCACCGACGAGGTGCGTATCGTCGGCATCAGGTGAGTGCCCGAGGTCGTGAACGGACCCTGCTTCTCCCCGCGCCAGGCGGCTGCATCAGGGACACGCCCCCTCTCTGATCGTCACCCGGAAGTCCCCCCGCGCCTGGTTGTACCCGTCCACCACCAGGTAGTAGACGCCCAGATCCTGCACCACCAGCGTGATCGAGGACTGCGGCGAGATGCCCGGGCCGTCGTCGCTGCACTCGATCTCGGTCTCGGGGTCTTCGCAGTCGAGGCGGGCGTGCAGGACGGTGTCGAAGGCGCTGCCTTCGGTGCTGACGCAGATGTCGCCGCTGAAGTCGGGGAGGAAGGCGAAGACGACCTCGCTGCCGGCGGCGCCGGCGCCGCAGGTGGCGCCGAGGTTGGTGGGGGCGCCGTCGGTGGTGCCGACGCCGAAGCCGACGTTGTCGACCAGGATGGGGTCGTCGCAGGTGCCGGCGAAGTCGAAGGAGGCGCAGGCGTTGGCGAGGCAGAAGCTGCCGAAGGGGCAGTCGGCGTCGACCGCGCACTCGCCGGCGACGCAGGCGCCGTCGACGCAGACCTCGTCGTTGGCGCAGTCGTCGTTGGTGGCGCAGCCCGCGCTGGGGACGCAGGCGCCCTCGACGCAGGCTTCGCCCTGGGGGCAGTCGCCGTCGACGGCGCACTCGGCGGGGTTGGCGATGCAGGCGCCGGCGTCGCAGATCTCACCGAGGGCGCAATCGAGGTCGTCGACGCACTCGGGATCGGCCTCGCAGGCGCCGCTGCGCAGGGCGAGGGTGTAGTCGCCCGAGACGCCGTTGAAGCCGTCGACCAGCAGGAAGTAGGTGGTGTCGGCGGCGGCTTGCACGGTGAGGGCCGAGCGGTTGCCGCCGGCGATGGGGCTGTCGTCGCTGCAGCCGACCTCGGCGCCGGCGCAGTCGCCCGTGCGGGCGCTGAGGATGGTGTCGAAGGTCGCCTGCGTCACGACGGCGCAGAACGTGGTGGGCTCGAGGAAGGTGATGGCGTAGGCGTCCTCGGGGCCGCTGGACGCGGCGAGGCCGCAGCCGGGCACGACGGCGCTGACGCCCGTGGTACGGCCGACGTAGCTGCCGTAGCGATCCACCGGCCAGGGGTCGGCGCAGGTCAGCGCGGGCTCGGGCACGCAGGTGTCGAACAGGCACACCTGGCCGGCATCGCAGTCGCCGTCGTCGGCGCAGGCCACGGGCTCGACGCAGGCGCCGTCGACGCACAGCTCGGCGCCGGGGCAGTCGAAGTCGTCCTGGCACTCGGCGTCGCAGCCGTCGACCGTCGCCTCGATCAGGTAGTCGTTCTCGGCGCCCAGGTAGCCCACCACGCGCACGTAGTGGGTGCCGCCGGCCAGCGCGGTGTAGCGCAGGGCCTCGTCGTCGTTGCTGGACGAGGCGCCGCCCACGCGGTTCTCGGCCGGGCCGAAGAGCTGCAGGTCGAGGTCGCCGTCGGCGTGATCGAAGAGCGCGGTGACGTTCAGTACGCCGCCCTGGCACACGTCGATGGCGAAGGTGTCCTGGTCGCCGGCGCAGATCGCGCCGACCACCAGGCTGCCGTCCCAGTCGGTCGCGTCGGCGAAGGCGTCGTCGGGCTCCTGCGCGTCGGGCGCGCAGGCGACGGGGTCGCAGCCCTCGATCCGCACCTCGAGGTCGTACGCGTTCTCGGCGCCGACCGAGCCGTAGATCTCGAGGGTGAGCGTCTCGGGGACGCCCGCCGCGGTGTAGGTGACCTGCTCGTCGTCCGTGCCCGACAGGCCGCTGTCGACCAGCAAGCCGTCGCCGCCGCGCAGGACGACGTCGAGATCCCCGTCGGCGTCGGTGAAGCGCACGTCGACCGTCACGCTGCCGCCGGCGCACAGGTCGATGGCGTAGAAGTCACGGTCACCGCTGCAGATCTGCAGGCCCTCGCGTCCCCCGTCCAGCGGGGTGGCGGTCGCCGCCGCGTCGTTGTCCTCGAGCGCGTCGTCGACGCAGGGGGGCGGGGGCTCGCAGCCGCCGTCGACGCACACCATGCCGGCGGGGCACTCGGCGTCGTCCTGGCAGCCACAGTCGAACACCTCGACCTCGAGGTCGTAATCGGCCTGGGCGTCGAGGAAGCCGAACACGCGCAGGCTCCAGACGCCGCCTTCGCCCGCGTCGGCCTGCACCGTCTCGTCGTCGGTGCTGGTGTTGCCGGTGGCCACCAGGCGGCCGGTGTCGTCCCGTAGCTGCAGGTCGAGATCGCCCTCGGCGTCGCTGAACCGGATGGCGGCGCGCACGCGGCCGCCGGGGCAGACGTCGATGGCGTAGTAGTCGTCGTCGCCGGCGCACAGCGTCAGGCCGGCGCGCGTGGCGGCGTCGGCCGCCGTCTCGGGCGTGTCGTTGTCCTCCAGCGCGTCGTCGATGCACACGTTGGCCTCGCAGTCGGCGACCTCGATCTCCAGGTCGTAGTCGTTCTGCGCGCCGCTGAAGCCGATGACCCGCAAGCGATAGCGGCCCGCCTCGTCGGCGGTGGCCGACACCAGCTCGCCGTCGTCGGCGCCGTCGCTGCTGTCGGCGACGAAGCCGTCCGGTCCGATGAGGAAGAGATCGAGATCGCCCTCGGCGTGGACGAAGTCGACCAGCGCGCTGACGGTGCCGCCGGCGCAGACCTCGATCTCGTACCAATCCTCGTCGCCGCTGCAGATCTGCAGGGCCGGGTAGGTGCCGGGATCGGCGCCCACCGCGCCGTCGGCGGTGTCGTTGGGCTCGAAGGCGTCGTCGACGCAGGGCGGGACGTCCACGCAGGCGCCCTCGACGCAGGACTGGCCGTCGCCGCAGTCACGGTCGTCGGCGCAGCCGCAGCCGGTGAGATCGACGTTCAGCGCGTAGCGGTTGGCCGCGCCGCGGAAGCCGTACACCCGCACCAGCGCCGTGCCCGCGGCCAGGTTCGTCAGCCGCGCGCGCTCGTCGTCGGTGGTCGACGCGCCGGCGGCCGTCGCGCCGTCGGCGCCGATGACCTGCAGGTCGAGATCGCCGTCGGCGTCGGTGAACAGCGCCTCGACGGTCAGCACGCCGCCGGCGCACACCTCGACCGCGTACCAGTCCTCGTCGGCCTCACAGGTGGCCAGGCCCGGGTAGCTGCCCGGCGCCAGCGCCGCGGGCGTCTCGCGCGCGTCGTTGTCCTCGAACGCGTCGTCCACGCAGACGGGGCCGTCACAGCCCTCGACCACCACCTCGAGGTCGTAGGCGTTCTGCGCCGCGCCGTAGCCGTACACCACGGCGCGCCAGGTGGCGTCGACCGCGGACACCGCGCTGACCTCTTCGACGTCGCCCACGCCCTCGCTGGTGTCGCGCACGTCGCCGGCGCCGTCGAGCAACGCCAGGTCGAGGTCGCCCTCGGCGTCGGTGAAGCGCGCCCGCACGGTCACGGTGCCGCCCGCGCAGACGTCCACGGCGTAGAAGTCGTCGTCGGCGGGGCACACCTGCAGGCCCTCGCGCAGGCCCGCGCCCACCGCGGTGGCCGTGGCCGGCGTGTCGTTCTCCTCGTCGAGGTCGTCGACGCAGCCGGCGTCGACGCACGCGGCGTCCTCGCAGATCTGGCCGGGCCCGCAGTCGGCGTCGGCCTCGCAGCCGCAGCCGTCGACCGTCAGCCGCAGGTCGTAGGCGTTGGAGACGCCGCCCACGCCGTAGACGCGCACGCGGTACAGCGCCTCGTCCTCGGCCTCGACCACCACGCGCTCGTCGTCGGTGACGCTGGTGCCGCTGTCGACGACGGCGCCCTCGAGGTCGAGCACGGCCACGTCGATGTCGCCGCCGGCGTGATCGAAGGTGGCGCCCACGGTCAGGGTGCCGCCGGCGCACACGCGCACCGCGTAGAAGTCGTCGTCGTCGGGGCACAGGCGGCGGTCGACCAGGTTGGTGGGCGTGCCATAGGGCACGGCGTCGTCGGCGCTGTCGTTGGGCTCGTCGCCGTCGTCGATGCAGACGTCCTCGCAGCCCTCGAGCGTGTAGTCGACGGCGTAGTCGTTGGTGGCGTCGCCGAAGCCGAAGACGCGCAGGAACAGCACCTGGTCGCTGGCCGAGCGCACGCTGACCGACTCGTCGTCGGTGACCGACGTGCCGGACGCCAGCAGCGTGGCGTCGGCGGTGCCGAGCTGCACGTCGAGGTCGCCGTCGGCGTGGCTGAAGCGCACGTCGACGCTCAGGGTGCCGCCGGCGCAGACGGGCAGCGCGAAGTAGTCGTCGTCGCCGGGGCAGGCGACCAGGCCGGGGCTGTTGCCCGGCTCGAGCAGGGCGGCCGACGCGATGTTGTCGTTGGGCTCGGCGGCGTCGTCGGCGCAGGCGGGCGGCGCGTCGTCGCGCACGCAGGCGCCGGCGACGCAGGCGAAGCCCTCGGCGCAGTCGGCGTCTTCGGCGCAGCCCGGCTCGCAGCCCTCGACCGCCACCGCGACGGCGTAGTCGTTCTGGGCCCCCTGGTAGCCGTAGACGCGCAGGTACACGGTCTCGGCGCCGTCGGCGGGGTACTGCAGGCGCTCGTTGTCGGTGGGCGAGGCGGCCGAACGCACGATGTCGCCGGCCCCGTCGACGAGCTGCACGTCGAGGTCGCCGTCGGCGTCGCTGAACAGCACGTCGAGGGTCAGGCGGCCGCCGGCGCACACGTCGAGGGCGAACCAGTCATCGGTGCCGCTGCACAGGGTGAGATCGTCGGTGCGCCCGGCCACCAGGGGCGCGGCCGTGTCCGGGCCGTCGTTGCCGGCGAGCGCGTCGTCGACGCACGCGGGGGGCGCGCCGCCCGCGCCACCCATGCCGGGCGCGCCGCCCTCACCGGGCATGCCGCCCTCGCCGGGCATGCCGCCCTCGCCGGGCAGGCCGCCCTCGCCGGGCATGCCGCCCATGGCGGGCAGGCCGCCCTCGCCGGGCACCCCACCCTGGCCGGGCGCGCCGCCCTCGCCGGGCACCCCACCCTGGCCGGGCGCGCCGCCCTCGCCGGGCACGCCGCCCTGGCCGGGCACGCCGCCCTGGCCCGGCACCCCACCCTGGCCGGGCACGCCGCCCTCGCCGGGCACGCCGCCCTGCCCCGGCTCGCCGCCCGCGCCCGGCAGGCCGCCCTGCCCCGGCGCGCCACCCGCGCCCGGCGCCGCGTCACGCTCGGGCGTGTTGCCCCCCGCGCCGCCCATGCCCGGCGTGCCGGCGTCCCGCGTGGTTCCGAAGTCGGCGAAGCCGCCGCCGCCGTTGGTCGCGTCGTCCGCGCACCCGAAAGTCAGCAGCGTCGCCGCCGCCACGCACAGCCATCCACGCGTCGCGCGCATGTTTTCTCCCCATCGGCCGGTCCAGAGCCGGGGGGTTTTATGCCCGCGCGGGCGGGATTACAAGCGAGGGGGGTGCCGCGGGGGTGGATCGCGGCGCGGGGGCAGCGCGACGCGCGCGGCCGCGTCGAGCGCCCGGCGGCCGGGTGGCGTCAGCGGGGGGCCTGCCGGAAGACGGCCACCACCTGCTCCTTGTCGTTGTCGGCCACCACCTGCTGCATGCGCTCGATGGACTGCGGGCGCTGCTCGGACAGCCGGGCGCGCCGGCGACGCTTCGCGTTCTCGCGCAGATGCGCCTGCTCGGTCAGCTGGACGCCGGCCAGCGCCTCGCGCCGCCCCAGCATCGCCACGAGGCGCCCGTCGTGCATCACCGGCAGGGCCGAGGCCGCCGTCTCGAGGAAGGCCTGCGCGGCGCTGAACAGGTCGTCGTCGGGCGTCAACACCCGCGGCGGCAGCACCGCCCGGTCGCCGGCCCGCAGGTCGGACCCGTCGTCGGTGTAGACCCGGTTGGCCAACCAGCGCAGCAGGCTTCGGTCGGACAGGATGCCGCGCAGGCCGCCGCCGTCGTCGACGACCGGCACCACGGACTGCCCCCCCCGCACGACCAGGTCGATGGCATCGTCGATGGGATCGTTCAGGTGCACGGATCGCACCGCCGGCGTCATCCAACGTCGAACGGTCTGCGTGGCTTCCATGGGTTTCTCCTCCGCTGGCTGGAACACACTTGTCAGATACGGCAGCTCGCCGCCCGGTCGCGTACTCTGGGCGCCGACGGGATGCGCGCGGAGGATGCTCGGCACGGGTGACAGCGCTGATCGGTGTCCATACGATGCGGCTCATGAATCAAGAACCTCCGAGCCGCAGCGCCGCGGCCATCGAGAATCGCGTCCAGGTCGTCAGCCTGGCGCTCATCGCCGCCGTCGCCATCGCCGGCGCCCTGTACTGGCTGAAGCCGGCGATGATCCCCTTCGTGCTGGCGATCCTCGTCACGCACGCGCTGACGCCCCTGATCGACGTGCTGACCCAGCGCGCCCGGATGCCCCGCTGGGCGGCGATCCTCGTCACGCTGTTCCTGGTGGCCGGCGGCTTCCTCGGGCTGGGCCTGCTGGTCAGCTCGTCGGTGCAGCAGCTCACCAGCAGCAAGGATCTGTACGAGGCGCGCATCGAGCAGCTGCTGACGGACGGCGCGGCGTGGCTGGGGGCCTACGGCATCGAGGTCGACGCCGAGCGGCTGAAGGGCCTGATGCGGACCAACATCTCGGTCGGCGACACCCTGGTGAAGCTGACCAACGCGCTGATGGGCATCGTGTCCAACACCTTCCTCGTGCTCGTATTCGCGGTGTACCTGCTGGCCGGCCACCACATGGAGCGCGAGCGCGGCGGGCTGCGGGGCGAGATCGAGGGGCGGGTGCGCAAGTACCTCGTGCTGAAGCTGGGCCTCTCGGCGGTCACCGGCCTGGCGGTCGGCATGATCCTGCTGGTGCTGGGCATCGACCTGGCCCTGCTCTTCGGCGTGCTGACCTTCGTGCTGAACTTCATCCCCAACGTGGGCAGCATCATCGCGACGCTGCTGCCCATCCCGGTGGTGCTGGTCGACCCGAACGCGGGGCCGTGGACCGTCACGCTGGCCATCCTGCTCCCGGGCACGGTGCAGATGGTGGTGGGCAACGTGCTCGAGCCGAAGATGATGGGTGATCTGCTGGATCTGCACCCGATCACGGTGCTGCTGGCCTTGATCCTGTGGGGCATGCTGTGGGGCATCCCCGGCATGCTGCTGGCGGTGCCGCTGACCGCCGTGCTGAAGCTGCTGCTCGAGCCGCTGCCCCTGACGGCGCCGCTGGCGCGGCTGATGGCGGGGCACCTCTCGCGCGCGTCCACCGTGCTGGGGCCGGAGGGCAAACAGCCGGCCGCCGAGGTGGCGTCTACAGATTGAGCAGCGCGTCGTCGGCCTTGTCGACGGGATCGGCGCCGAGATCGATGACCGCCAGGCCGTCTCGGCCCACCTCGGTGGGCGGGCGCGGGTTGGCGGTGGCCTCCGGACGCGCATCATCGACGCAGCGGTCGCCGCCCGGCGCCCCGGCCAGCGTCGCTACCAGCGGCGCCACCAGCGCGTTGAAGCTGCCCAGCACCACCTGCCCGTCGGGCAACAGCGCCAGGCTGGAGATGTCGTCGTCCAGCAGGCCGTCGTCGACGGTGTACGTCAGAAGCGGCGCGCAACGCTCCCAGGGCTCGCAGCCGCGCGCGTCGAGCAGGGCCAGCCCGCCGCCGTTGCCGCCGCAGACGTCGAAGCCACCCACCCACAGCGTGCCGTCGCCGCGGGGCAGCACCGCGCCGATCTGATCGTCGGGCAGGCCGGTGTCGCGGCCGAAACGCATCCAGGTGTCGTCGTCGGGATCGAGGGGCGTGCCGCCGTGATCGAGGCGCCACAGGCCGTCCGAGGTGCCGATCCAGACCAGGCGCTCGCCCTCGAGCTCGAGGGCGAGCGCGGCCTCGGAGAACGCGCCCGGCAGGGCGAGGCGGGCCCAGGTGTCGTCGCTTGCGTCGCTCGGCGTGCCGGCGGGATCGAGCACGACGACCGTATTGCCGGCGGCCGACTCGGCCTGCACGTCGAAGGCGGCCAGCCAGACGTAGCCGGCGTGATCGACGCGCACCTTCGCCAGGTTGGGGTCGTAGGTCCCCGCCGGATCGAAGTAGGTCCAGGTGTCGTCCCGCGCGTCGGCGGGCGTGCCGGCGTGGTCGACGTGGAACAGGCCGTGGAAGGTGGCCAGCCACAGGCCGTCGGGGCCGTCGGGCTGGAGGTCGCTGACGCAGTTGGCCAAGCCCGCCTCGAACGTCTCGGGCTCGAGCAGCGCGCCGGGGTGGAACAGGCCGTAGAGATCGTCGCTGGGATCGTGGGGGGTGCCGCCGTGGTCGAGGAAGGACAGGCCGCGGAAGGCCGCGCCGAAGTAGACGCCGCCGTGCAGGGACGCGACGGTCAGACCGACGCGGCCGGCGGGCTCGTCCTGGGCGTGCAGGCCACCCTCGCCCTGCCAGGGGCGGCCGCGCGGGGGCAGCACGTCCTCGAGCTCGGCGGCGTGCCCGCCGTAGGCGGTGACCACGTCGTCGGCCGGATCGACGGGATCGTCGCCGAGCGCGTACGCCACGAGGCCCGCCTCGAAGGTGGCCACCCACAGCAGCGCGTCATCCTCCGCGTCCACGGCGACGTCGGTCACGTCGAAGAGCACGCGCACCTCGTCGGCGCGCTCGAGGGTGCGCCCGTCGTCGAGCGTCGCCACCACGCGCAGCGCGTGCAGCCCCTCGGGCCAGGTGGCGGTGCCGAGATCGACGTCGAGGCTCAGCGGCTCGGCGGCGACCCCCGAGGCGGGCTGGTCGGCCACGACGACCTCACCGCGCTCGACCCGCACGGCCACCACCGCCGCGCCCGCCGGCGGGTTGACCGTCACGCGCAGCGTGTTGCGCGCGAACTTGTGCAGGTCGTTGGCGGTGAGACTGGACAGCGCCTGCGCCGCGAGGTCGTGGCGGATGGACGAGGCATACTCCAGGGCCACGGTGCCGGGGGGGCCCGCCCGCGGCGGATCCTCGGGCGGCGGCTGGCCGCCGCCCTCCGGCGCGCCGGGGGAACGCGGCGGATCGGCGGGGGTCTCCACGCATCCGGCGGCGGCGAGGCAGAGGACGAGGAGGGACGACAGGCAGCGCATGGTGATCTCCGGATCGCGGGTTCGCTTCGGCCTCTCATCAAGGCGCGTGCCAGCCATCGACCGCCGGCGCGGCGGGCCCCGGCGCCGACCGTTCACGGCGCCCGCTGTGAACCGGCGTCAGGGGGGCCGACGGATCGAACCCATCGGCGAACCGTCCCGGCGGCGGGTCCGAGCGGGGCCACCCCAACCCCAGGCCACGTTGATCACGATCTCCTCGACGCTGATGAGCGTGCTCGAGCGGCTGTCCTCGAACCAGTGATAGACGTAGCCGAGCTGCCAGTCGTAGACGAAGCCGTCGGTGGTGACGCGCTGACCGACCACCAGGCCGACGCCGGGCGCGCCGTCGAAGACCTGGACGGTGGGCGCCATGTGCCCCCCGCCCCGCCAGGTGTCGCCCTCGAAGTACCAGCGGCCCTGCGCGGCGGCCCGCCAGGCGAGGTCGCCGTCGGCCGCCGCCCAGGGGTTGAGGTCGCCGGAGGTGGCCAGCGACCAGGTGGGGGACAGCGCCAGCTCGGCCTGCAGGCCGATCCAATCGGGCGAGAAGAGCGTGAAGCCCAGGTGACCGGTGACCGCCCACCCGCGCGGATCGTCGTCGGCGCGGGCGGGGGGCGCGGCGCCGAACGCGGCGGCGAAGACGAGGAGGGCGGCGGCGCGCATCCGCCGCAGTGTTTCACCGCCGGGTGGGCGGCGCCAACCCACGAGGCGCGACGGGGTCTGCTCACGAGCCGTTGGTGGTCGCGCAGACCGGCGGTCGGCCATCGGCGATCAGCCGTCCGCCGGGCCCCGTACGCCGCGCCGAGGCCGGAACGGCTCGGCGAGGTCGGGGCGCCCCCTCGCCGGCCAGACGCTGCCATCGCCGCGGTGGCGCGCAGAGCTGACCCTCGAAAGCTGATGGCCCGACCGTCTCGGCGGGGTGTACGGTGGACCAACCGGTTCGAATCACACCCGGAGCGACGATGGCCGAGGATGCGCGGGCGGCCTGGGTGGCCCTCATCGAGACCTACGACCTGCAGCCCGATCTGCGGGTGAGCGCGGCCGAGCGGCCGGGCCTCTGGGTGCAGGGCACGGTGGGCGGGTGCGCCGTGCGGCTGCGCCTCGATCCCGCGCCGCGGCCGGGCGTCTGGCTGCGGGTGTGCCCGAAGGGCGAGGAGAACGTGGTGATGGGGCGGGTGCCCTTCCGCCTGCACCCGCGCGTCGAGCTGCCCGGCTGGCGTGGTCCGGGCACCGGCGACGCCGACTTCGACGCGGTGGTGGCGGTGCTGGCGGTGGATCTCGAGGCGACGCGGATGCGCTTGGACGCGGGGACGCGCGCGGCCGCGCGGGCGGTCGTGGAGATCGGCGGGTGGTGTGATGGTGCGTACGTGCACCTGGCCCCGACCGCGACCGCGGCGGCCGTGGACGCCGAGCAGGCCGCCGAGCTGGTGGAGCGCTGCGTGCGCGCCTGCCGCCGGTTGGCGCGGCCGGCGCCGGGGGTCGACGACCTGTTGGTGCTGGCGCTGCGGGACGAAGCGGGCGAGGTCGCCGGCGCCGCGCGGCGTCGGCTGCTGGAGTGGAAGAAGGAGGCCGAGCTGCTGGCCGCCGTGCGCCGCCACCCCGGCGCGGATCCCCTGCCCTGGCTGCAGGCCGTCGAGCCGCGCGATGCCAGCACGATGGCGGCCTGGCTCGCCCTGGCGGGGCACAGCGACGCCGCCTGGGTGGACGCGCGCCTGGCGGCGATGTGGGAGGCCGGGCCGCCGCGGGGCGCCGAGGCGGCGCTGGTGGACGCCGCGCTGGAGCGTTACGCCGCGCTGCGGGCCGAGGGGGCGCCGAACGCGCGCTGGGCGACCCTGGACCGGCTCTTGCGCGGCGACGTGGCGGCCACGCGGGCGGCGGCCGCGAAGGTCGCCGGGGGCGATCGCGGGCCGCTGGCCGACTGGCTGGCGTCGCTGCGCTTCCCGGACGACGGCGTCGAGGACATCGACGTGGGGCAGCCGCGCCTGCAGCTGGAGGTGTGCGAGGCGCTGAGCGCCGCCGGGCATCCCGCGGCCCCGGCGCGCTGGCTCCGGCTGACGGTCGGGGTGGAGGAGCGTCTGGAGGGGTCGAGCGGCGCGCGCCTGCCCGCGCCGCCCGCGCGCGTCGTGGCCGCGCTCGGGCGCCTGCCGACCGAGGCGGCCGAGGCGCTGCTGGCGCGCTGGGCGGCCAACCTGGTGCCGTTGGACGACGTCGCCGTGCGCCAGCTGACGGCCTTCGTGGCGCCGCGGCTGGGGGACGATCCGCCGCCGACCTGGCTGCAGAGGGCGCTGGACGCGTGGCCCGCGCCCACCTGGCGCCCGCTGCTCGACGCGCTGACCGCGGGCCCTCCGACGCGGGCGGTGCCGGCGCTGGTGGGGTTGGCGGAGCGGCTGCCCGAGCTGCACGACGCGGTCACGCGAGTCCTGACCGACCTGGGCACGCCCACCGCCGAGCCGTGGCTGCTGCGCGCGCTGAAGGTGGAGGACGTCGAGGCGCGGCGCCGGGTCATCGCTGCGCTGGCCACGTGCGGCACGCTGGGATCGCTGCCGGCCCTGCGCGAGCTCGACGGCTTCTTCGCCGAGCGGACGGTGAAGGAGGCGGCGCGGGCGGCGGTGGAGGCCATCGAGGCGCGGGGGTGGCCCGCGCGCACGGGGTGGCTGTCGCCGGCCGAGGGCGGGGGTGGATTGAGTCTGAGCTGAGGGTCGGTCGAGTCATTGGCTCGACCACGACGACCACGACCACGACCGTCGTGGTCGTCACCCACCTGCGGTCGAGAGGACGCTGGCGCCTCGACGGGCGTCGCGGTTCAGGTTGGGGGGCCGCAGACGCCGGCGTAGAGCACGCGGTCGGTGGGCAGCAGGGTCAGGGCGCGCGCCACCTCGTCATCCAGCACACCGCCGAGGGGCAGCGTGCACAGGCCGAGGCTGTGAGACAGCAGGCAGAGGTTCTGCATCAGGTGGCCGGCCTCGAGCAACAGGAAGCGGGCGGCGCGGTCGCCGTACTTGCGGCCGATGGCGCGGCCGTCGCCGACGAGGATCCACAGCAACGCGCCGCCGACGAACTGGTCGGCGGACACCAACAGGCTGCGCCAATCGACCGGCGAGCTGGGGGCGGCGGGGGCGGGGGGCGCGTCGAGGTGGGCCAGGGCGTGGGCCTCGCGGTCGTAATGCCAGGCGCCGGGGGCCAGCCAGCCCTCGCCGAGGACGGCGACGTAGAGGCTGAGCGATTGCAGGCCGCCGGCCGAGGGGGTGGGGCCGCGGCCGGTGCTGGCGTGGACGCCGAAGCTGAGGCCGAGGAGCGTTCCGAGCGTCTTCCGGGAAGGTATCTCGGCGCCGAGGTGGCGGACGGCGCGGCGGCCGAGGAGCGTCGCGTCGAGGGCGGTGAGGCGGCGCGGTCGGGGGCGCGGGAGCGTCAGGGTCGGGTGGCCGGGGTACCGGCGGAGCGCGTGGGTGACGCCGGCGGCCTCGGCGGCGAGCGCGCCGTCGCGGAACGCCGGGAGCGTCGCGGCGTCGAGCCGGGTCAGATCGAGCAGCGCGAGGGCCCGGCGCGTGGGATCGTCGGTCGAGTCGTCGCTCATGGGAAGGGGTGCGGCGGCATGGCGCGCCAGGCGTCGAGGCCGCGCGGGGCCCAGAGCGGGCCCCCGAGCGCGGGCAGATCGTGGTGGCCGTGCAGGGGCTGCAGGCCGGGGACGACCACCTTGGCCACCTGCCAGCGGCGGGCGACCGAGGTGACGCCAGGCGGCGTCATCAAGCGGAACAGGGGCGCGTGGTCGGGGCCCAGGCGCGCGAGGAGCGCGTCGAGGTCGTCGGTGGCGCCCGCTTCGTCGTCGGCGGTGACCTCGGGCGCGTGGGCGAGGACCGTCTCGGCCAGGCGGTGCGGGTGCAGGGTGTAATAGACGGCGTGCTCGGCGAAGCCCTGCGGGGTGCCGGGGACGCCGCCCGCGCCCAGGGTCGTGCGCAGATAGCGGATGTAGGGGCGCCCCTGGATGGCCTCGAGCAGGGCCTTGGCGAAGCTGGCCGCGCGCGTCTCGCGGCAGGCGGCGCCGGCGCAGACGCTGAAGCCCTCGTCGTCCTCGCCCTGCAGCAGGCAGATCGTGACGTGGGCGCTGTGCGGCGTGCGCACGCGGAAGAAGCGATAGTCCAGGTGACGCCGGCGCGCGCGCGCGACCAGGTCGGGCGGCAGCGCGGCGAAGACACGCTCGGCGGGCCAACGCTCCAGCGGATAGCTGCCCCACCAGCCGCCCATCAGCGCGTCGCGCTCGATGACCTCCTGCAGGCCACGCAGGATCACCGGATCGCCGTGGCGGCCGCACGCGAGGCCGGTGCTGATGGCGGCGGTGATGCGGTGCGCCTCGCCCGGGCGCGGGAAGAGGAAGGCGAAGTCCTCGGGCACCCAGCGCGGCTCGCCGTCGGCGACCCGCCGGAAGCGATACCAGCGCGTGGGCGTAGAGCCGTCGAAGGGCGCGAAGGGGAAGTCGGGGCGCGCGTACTGATCGGGCAGGTAGAGCACCCAGCGTTGGGGAGGCACGGCGGGCTCGGCCAGCGGCCACTGGGCGTGCGTGGCCTCGACGGCGCGATCGCTCGGCAGCGGCCACGCCTGCCAACGCTCGATGCCCTCGCCCACCGTCGCCATCCAAGCCGAGCGCGCGTCCCAGCCGGCCGCGCCGACGCTCGTCGGCGTGGGACACGCGTCGGTGGGCACGAGGCTGCCCGCGAAGAGGTCGACGGCGGGATCGGGCGCGCGGCGGTCGAGCGCCAGGACGCCGCGGAACAGGCCGGTGAACGGGCTGAGCGCCCAGGCCTCGGTGGGATCGGCGGCGGTCACGGTCGCGGCGCTATGCGCGGACGACCGTGACACGGCGCCCCCCCGGTGACGTCGCCACCTCGGCGTGCGTGCGATCGGCGAGGGGTCCCGACGCTGGGCGCCGATCGAAGATCACGAGCCAGCCGTGGTCGAGGCCGAGACCGGCCAGGTAGCGGTCGAGCTGCTCGAGCCCCTCGGCCAGCGGGTCCGGGGCGCCCGGCCGCCAGACCTTCAACTCCATCGCCAGGGTCGCCTGCCGATAGCGAACGCACAGGTCCATACGGCCGGATCCGATCGCATACTCCCGCTCGATGGAGCCCCCGCCGTTGACCACCCGGTGCAGGAAGGCCATCAGCACCAGGTGGGGTGCGATCTCGTGATAGGGCGTGGTGCGCAGGAGGGGCTCGCCGTGACGTCGCCAGAAGGCGAGGAAGGCGTCGAGCAGGACGGCCTCGTCGAGCTCGCCGGTGGGCGTGAGCCACGCCGGCTCGATGCGCGGGAGCGAATACTGCGCGGTCTCGGCGAGGGCCCGGGGGATGACCTCGTGGTAGATCGGGTTGGCGATCTCGACGCCGCCGTGGTCTCGGGTACGCACGAGGCCGAGCTCGAGGGCGAAGCGGACGTCGTCCGACTCGACGCCGGCCAGGGTCTGGCCGGCGAGGATCGGCTCGATGACGCGCCGGACGCGGGGCTCGCGCAGCCGCTCGGCGAGGCTGTCGAGGTGCGTGTCCCGGCGGAGGATCAGCGCCTCCTTGGCCGCGTCGATGTGAGGGACGTCGATGGGCGTGCCGGGATCGGACTCCAGCGACGCGACACACTGACGCGCCAGCGCGTTGACCAGCCAGGGCTGCCCGTCGGTCAGCTCGAAGGCGCGGTCGATGGCCGCCGCGGTGAACGCCTGGTCTGTCTCCTCGGTGTGTTGTCCGTAGAGCGCGGCGACCTCGGCGCGGTCGAAGTTGCGCAGCGTGATCGACTCGGCCTTGACGTTGAAGCCGGGATATTCAGCGGCACGCCGTAGCGAGGGCGCCGAGGCGGTGGCGAAGGCCGAGCTTGCGAGGCCGGTGCCCGGCGCACCCCCGCAGAGTTCGGGTGCAGGCGTACTCTTGCCGTCCGGCGAGCCCGAATCGAGGAGGTACGCCGGGCAGCGCCGCCGGATCGGCGTCCGCAGTAGGCGGGACGGTGAATGTCCCGGGCTGACAGGCGAGCCCGCGCCGCGTCGCCCGGAGCCGCCGGCCGCGAGCACATAATCCCGAACGTCGCGCATCCCCACGAGCGCCAGGGACCACGGGAAGGCCTGGGGCCGACCGGGGAAGCCATCGCGGAGCTGCCGGAGCAGCGACGAGAGCATTCGCGGGGGCAGCGCGTCCACCTCGTCGAGCAGGACCACCAGCGGCCGCTCGCTGTGCTGCGCCCAGGCCGAGAGGGCGGCGCCGATGCGGGTGCCCGGGACATCCTCCGGCCAGGCGGGCGGCTGCAGGTCCGCGGGCAGCTGCCAGCTCGCCGCGCGGCGCCAGGCCTTCAGGATCGCCGGCTCTGCCTCCGCTGGCTCCGCGAAGGGCTCGCCCACCTCCATCGAGAGCATCACCGCGACGTAGCGCCCCTCGGCGGTCAGGTTCGCGGCCAACTGCAGGGCCGCGGTCGTCTTGCCCGTCTGGCGGGGCGCGTGCAGCACGAAGTAGGACTGGCTGTCGACCAGCCGCTGAACGTCGGGCAGGCGCGCCAGCGGAGGCAGCAGATAGTGGAGGTTCGGCTTGCACGGGCCGGCGATATTGAACGTGCGCATGTGGCCACCGTATTGGCCGGCGAACGGGCGGTCAACGGACGCGGTGGTCAGCGGCCGCGCCTCACCCGCATCGCCTCACCACGGCGCGCAGTCGGGGCAGGTGGGGTCGAGCATCGGGCGGTGGGCGGTGACCTCGAAGGTGGCGACCTCGACGACGTGCAGGGCGTAGACGCCGCGCGGTTGTTCGGGCGCGGCGAGGGCCGACGCCTTCCAGCGGACGAGGGCGGCGACGAGGTCGAGGGCGGCGTCGGGGAAGGGCGTGGGGCGCAGGCCGGCGGGCCCCAGGTCGCCGTGGCGCAGGGCGTCGAACAGCTCGGGCGCGGGCGACAGGCGGCGGAAGTGGCGCTCGATGCAGGTGATGCAGGGGCCGGCGGCGGGCAGCAACACGGGGCCGACGTAAGCGCGCGCGAGGGGCGCCGTGCTGACCCACAGCCAGGGCTCGCCGGCGGCGCGGCGGGCGCGGCCGAAGGCGGCGGCGGCGGCATAGTCGAGCGTGTCCTGGCACAGCACGGGGAGCGTTCCGTCGGTGCCTTCGCCGGGCCTGTCCAGGCGCTCGACCAGCGCCGCCGCGCCCCGGGGCGCCAGGCGGGGCGGAGCGTTGACGGCGAGCGTCCCCGCCGCGTCGACCAGGACGCGCTCGCCGTACAGGTCGAGCACGAGGGCGCGCGCGGCGTCGCGGTGCGCCGGCTCGACCGCGGCCAGGGCGTCCCCCACCCGCGCGCCCGCCTCGAAGGCGTCGAGCAGCGACGGCCCCCAACGCTCGATGGCGTCGCCGCGCAGGGTGTAACGGAACGCTTCCCCCGCGACCAGCCGCAGCACGCCCGGCGCGCGGACGACGGTGAAGGGCAGCGCCAGCCGCGCCCGGCGACCGTCTACGCTCATGCTGGGACACTCACCGGGGGACGATCACGGGGCGGCGACCCCACCCAGCGCGCGGAGGACGCGCGGCAGGTTGTCGCGCAGCACCACCTTGACGACGAAGTCGGGCAGGAAGGCCACGCGGGCGTCGAGCAGGTACTCCACCCGGGTGCGTTCGGGCGCCAGCGCCTCGAGACGCCAGCCGCCGCGGGTGGCGAAGCGATCTTCGGAGGCGTCCCAGCGGACGGTGCGCACCCCGCCCTCGGCGGTGTGCTCGAGCACCAGGTCGAGGGGGAAGCGCATCAGCCAGAAGACGACCGCGCCCTTCAGCGTGACCGGCCCGGGCGCCGCGCCGTCGAGCGTGTCGATGTCGAAGCGATAGAGGACGCTGTCGAAGGCCTCGGGCAGCTTGGCGTAGTCGGTCAGCGGGCCCCACAGCGACTCGACGGAGCGTTCGAAGACGCCGGCGCAGCGCACCGCCGTCTCGCCTTCGGCGCCGCCGGGCCAGGCGACCGGCCACGCGACGATCTGGCAGCGGACGCCCTGGTCCGCCTGCGTGGGGTCGAAGGGCGTGGTGGTGACGCGCGTGCCGCGGACGTACGCGATGGCGACGGTCGAGATGGCCAGGACGACCAGGCCGACCATCACCAGGCGGCGGCGCCCGGGGCTCACGAGCTTACCCGCGAGTCCGGACCGAGCGGGGTGCCGGGCTGCGCGTCGAGGCCAAGGCGCGGTGCCGCAGCAATACTCGGAGTATTGCAAGCGCTCCGCAACGCCAGCATCGGCGTGCAGAACGGCGCACAGCGACGCGGAGGGTCTTGCGGGGAAGCTCTCAAAGCAGCCCCAGGATGGGCAGCATCGCCAGCAGGCCGATCACGGTGCCGGAGAGGGTGTAGCCGAGATAGCGCCTCAGCGCGCGGCGCTGGCTGCGATCGGGATCGGCGAAGATGCGCACGGCGTAGAGCAGCCACACGACGACGCC
>JAUHXL010000559.1 GCA_030426945.1 bacterium | reverse complement strand
GGTGCGCCTCGCCCGCCTCTGGCTGGCCCGCCGTGAGCGCCCCGAGTGGTTGGCCGCCACTCAACGCTGCATCACCCGCATCGAGGTCGAGGGCCGCCAGCTGCTGGTGGTCGTCGCCGGCGACGGCCCCAGCGCCGGCGCCGCGACCCCGGAGACGCTGCGCGGCCTGCAGCGGATCCTGGCGTCCGCCTGAGGCGGTCGAGGGGCAGGGCGCCAAACGTGCCCGTGCCCGTGCCCGTGCCCGTGCCCGAAGAGGGCAGGGCGCGCGGGCTCGCGACCACGACTGAGCCGGGATCCCTTGACCTTGACCTTGACCTTGACCGTGCCCTCCCAGGGCACGGCGCGCGGGCTCGCCATCACGGCTGAGGCGGGCTCCCTTGACCTTGACCGTGCCCTCCCAGGGCACGGCGCGCGGGCTCGCCACCACGGCTGAGCCGGGATCCCTTGACCTTGACCTTGACCTTGACCGTGCCCTCCCAGGGCAGGACGCGCGGGTCCTCACCCACGCTTGGTCAGTGAACCCTGGTCCTCGGGCTGTGCTCCCTGAGCGGCATGGTCGATCGGCGAGGATGGTGGCGAGGTGAAGGGGGCCACGACCGTGGGCCGAGCGTGGGCGAGACGTTCGCGCTCGCTTGCTCAGGTCAAGGTCAAGGTCAAGGTCAAGGTCAAGGTCAAGGGGTCCGCGACCGTGGGCCGAGCGTGGGCGAGACGTTCGCGCTCGGTTGGTCAGGGCACGGTCAAGGTCAAGGTCAAGGTCAAGGGGTCCGCGACC
The DNA here is from genome assembly GCA_030426945.1 of bacterium. Lineage (GTDB taxonomy): Bacteria > Myxococcota_A > Bradymonadia > UBA7976 > UBA1532 > JACKDN01. The sequence goes on along the minus strand of JAUHXL010000559.1, from coordinate 4,006 downwards.
GTGGGCCGAGCGTGGGCGAGACGTTCGCGCTCGGTTGATCGGGCACGGGCACGGGCACGGGCACGGGCACGTGAAACCCACCGAATCTTCAGGGCTTCTCCGGCCCCGCCACCCCGATCCGCACCCGGAAATCGTTATCCACCACGCCCTTCGCATCCGGCTTCGCCTTCACCGGGCTGTGGACGTCTGCCTTCTCGATCGCCAGGCGGCGGCCGTCCAGGCGGCGGAACTCGACGAAGTCGCCGGGCTCGAGGCCCAGGTAGCGGGCCAGGGCGACCGGCAGGCTGATCTTGTAGTCGCTCTGCAGCGCGACCCTCGACATGGCGCGACCTCCAGGGTGGGCGCCGCCACGATACCAGAATCGGGCTCAGTCGCGGACGTCGCGTAGCGTCAGCAGCGGGCCCTCGGGCGTGGCCTCGCCCTGCAGATCGATCACCCCCTCGAGGTACCAGGTGTCGTCGCCGGTCGAGTCGCAGAGCACCTGGCGCAGACGCCAGCGGCGCGGGCCGTCGGCCTCGAGCAGGGTGCGGCTGGGCTGGCGGGCGCGGTGGTCGAAGACCAGGCGCTCGCCGGCCTCTTCGAGGGGAGCGAGGGCCTCGGCGAAGCGCTCGGGCGTCCAGGGATCATCGGCGTCGGCGCGCACCAGCGCCGCGGCCTCCTCGTAATCGCGCTGCGCCAGCGCGCGCGCGAGGGCGTGCACCTCGGCGCGCACGCGCGCGGCGAACAGCTTGGGATGGGCGGCGACGTCCAGCGGGGTCGGCGCGGCCTCGACCACCTGCTCGTCGACCCCGGCGACCATCGCCTCCCAGGCCTTCGTCAGGCTGTCGTCGGCTCGCTGCAGCGTCGCGCGCAGGTAGCCGATCAGCGCGTACACCGCGTCGTCCTTGAGCACGTCGGGCACCGTCTGCAGCAGCGCCTTGTAGGTCTGGCTCAGGTGCCGCAGCAACACGCCCTCGACCCGCTCGAGCCCGTACTCGTTGACGTAATCGCGGAAGCTGGCGAAGCGCTCGTACATGTCGCGCGCCACCGACTTGGGCTGCGGCGGGTGGTTCTTCACCCACGGGTGGCGCGCGGCGTAGGCCTCGAAGGTCTCGTAGACGAACTCGGCGTCGGGCATGGGCCAGGTGATCTGGTCGACCTTCTCCTGGCGCTCCTCGAAGTCGACGCCCTCGGCCCGGAGCGCGGCCCAGGCCTCGCGGCGCAGCTTGTTCTGCTGCTGGCGCAGCACCGGGCGCGGATCCTCGAGGATGGCCTCGACCAGCGAGCACAGCCGCAGCGCATAGTCTTCGGCGCCCGGCTCGAGCTGCCCGCCCGCGTAGAGCAGGTACAGCGACAGCGAGTGGTAGATCGAGAAGTCGCGCTGCAGCTCGCCCGCGACGCGCACCGTGCGCCCGCGGCGGCCGTCCGGGCGGGGGATGACCTCGATGACGCCCGCCTGGCGCAGCGTCGTGAAGAGGTGCTTGGCCTTGCGCCGCTGCCGCGTCTTGCGGCCCTCGCGCTCGTGGCTCAGCTCGATGAGCTCGATGAGCGCCCCGTAGCCGCCGCGGCGGCTGGTGGTGGCGTCGCCGCGCTGCAGCAGGTTCACCAGCATGCCGTGGTCGACCTGGAAGCGGGACTTCAGCGGCTCGGACGGATCCTCGGCGAGGCGGTGGAAGGTGTCTTCGTCCCAGTGCACGTAGCCCTGCTCGGGCGGGCCACGCTTCTTCAGCTTCTTCCGCTTCTTCGGATCGGCCTCCATCTTGCGCTCGATCTTCTTGTTCTCGACGACGTGCTCGGGCGCCTGGCACACCACCCACCCGGCCTCGTCGTAGCCCTTGCGCCCCGCGCGCCCGGCGATCTGCTTGAAGTCGCGCACGCTCAGCAGGCGGGTCTTCTCGCCGTCGTACTTGGCCAGCCCGGTGAACAGCACCGTCCGGATCGGCACGTTGATGCCCACGCCCAGCGTGTCCGTGCCGCAGATGACCTTCAGCAGGCCGCGCTGGGCCAGGCGCTCGACCAGCAGGCGGTATTTGGGCAGCAGGCCGGCGTGGTGCACGCCGAGGCCCATGCGCACGAAGCGGCCGAGATCCTTGCCGTAGGGGCTGTCGAAGCGGAAGCCCTTCAGCTCGTCCTTGATCGCGTCCTTCTCGACCTTGTCGGTCAGGTTGAGGCTGGTCAGGCTCTGGGCCAGGTCGTGGCACTCGCGCTGCGTGAAGCTGACGACGTAGATCGGCGCGCGGGCGTGCTCGACCAGATCCTGCAGCGTCTCGAGCAGGGGCTCCTCGCTGTACGAGAAGTGCAGCGGCACCGGCCGCTCCGCCGAGCGCACCAGGGCCACCGAGCGGCCGCTGCGCGCCTCGAGCTGCTCGCGGATGGGCGCCGTGTCGCCCAGCGTGGCCGACATCAGCAGGAACGTGGTGCGGGGCAGCAGCAGCAGGGGCAGCTGCCAGGCCATCCCGCGGTCCCGATCGCCGTAGTAGTGGAACTCGTCGAGCACGGCGGCGTGCACGCTGGCCGCGTCGCCCTCGCTGAGCGCGATGGCGGCCAGCACTTCGGCGGTGCAGCAGATGATCGGGGCCTGCGGGTTGATGCTGGCGTCACCGGTCATCATGCCAACATGCAATGCCCCGAAGTGTTGACATAGATCAAAGAACTTCTCGCTCACCAATGCCTTGATCGGCGACGTGTAGAACGAACGCCGCCCGCGCGCGAACGCGTGGAAGTGCATGGCCAGGGCGACGAGCGACTTGCCCGAGCCGGTGGGCGTGTTCAGCACGACGTGGCGCTCGGCGAAGACCTCGAGGATCGCCTCTTCCTGCGCGGGATACAGCTCGAGCCCGCGATCGGCCGCCCAGTCGACGAAGATGTCGAGCAGATCGTCGCCGGTCACGGGCCCCGTGGGCAGGCGGTCGGCGAGGTTCGGGATCGCGTCGCTCATGGCGCGGCATCGTGCCCTGTGTCGTCGTCCGGGTGCAAACGCTCGCGTGGGGTTGTTCCTGGCACCCATCCGTGGAAGACTGCCGGCCGTCCACGGCGGGCGGTGATCGCGGTTGCTCCTCCTCGACGAAGCGAAGGCGTACATCGGATTCGGCGACGACGACACGGCGGCTCTGCGGAGCTTCCGCGACGCCGCGAAGCCCCACTACGCGCGCATCATCGATCACTTCTACGAGCGCATCATGGCGCACCCCGGCGCCCTCGCCGTGATCTCGGGCGGGGCCGAGCAGGTGGAGCGCCTGAAGTGCACGCTCGTCGACTGGCTCGACACCGGCATGCAGGGCCCGCACGACCTCGCGTTCTACGAGAACCGCGCCCGCATCGGGCGCATGCACGTCCGGATCGGGCTGCCCCAGCGCTACATGTTCACCGCGATGAACGTCATCCGCGTGGATCTGCGGCGCCTGCTCGACGCGACGTACGCCGACGACCCGACGCAGCGCATCCGGGTGGGCGAGGCCCTCGACCGCTGGCTGGATCTCGAGCTCGCGATCATGCTGCACACCTACCGCGAGGACTCGGACGACCGCCTCGACCGGCAGGCCCGCCTCGCGGCGATCGGTCAGCTGGCGGCCAGCATCGCCCACGAGCTGCGCAACCCGCTCAGCGTGATCGAGTCGTCGCTGTATCTGCTGCGTCGGCGGGTGGTCGAGGATGATCGGGTGGTGCGCCACCTCGACCGCATCCAGAGCCAGGTGAAGTCCTCGGCGGACATCATCGCGGGCCTGCTCGAGATGGCGCGGGATCGCGCGCCGCACAAGGAGCGCGTGCGGGCCGACCGGCTGGTCGTGGAGGCCATCGAGGCCGCGCGGGTGGTGGGCGGCGTGCAGGTGCGGTTCATCGGCGAGGCGGGGGAGGGCGCGCCGTGGGTGGAGGCGGAGCCGGGGCTCGTGGTGCGCGCCTTGGTGAACGTGATTGACAACGCCGTGCGCGCGCACGGCGGCGGGGAGGGGCAGGTCGAGGTGCAGGTGAAGGCCGATGACGGGGGACGGGTCGCGTTCCACGTGCGGGACGACGGGCCAGGTTTCGA
>JAUHXL010000043.1 GCA_030426945.1 bacterium | reverse complement strand
CTCGGGGCGCGCGCGCCAGGCGTCGAAGGGCGCCGCGAGGGCGGCGAAGTCGAGCGCCTCGATGGCCTCGTGCAGGCAGCGTCCGACGTGGCGACCGCCGGGCAGCGCGGCGTCGTCCACCTCGGCCGCCGCGCCGAGGTCCTGCACGAACTCGTCGGCCTCGATGGGCAGGTCCAGCGCCGCCGCCGCCTCCCGCGCCTGCTTCATCCGCGTGTAGCTGGTCACGACCAGGGGCGCGTGCGCCGCGCGGGCCGCCGCGTAGCGCGCCGACGCGTCCGGCACCGTCAACAGCGCGGCGGGCGGCCGCCAGGTGCCCAGCGCGCGCCGCTGCTCCGCTTCGTCCGGCGTCGGCGGCGGCCGCGCGTCCACCTCCTCGATCGCGAACCCCGCCGGAAGCTCACCGTCCACCAGCGCCGCCAGCCGCCGGTTGAGCGGCCCATGGGTGCCCTGCACCGCCCGGCTGCTGTCGACGTAGGGCAGCAGGAGTTGTCCGGCGGCACGGGTGAGCGCGACGTACAGCAGGCGCTCGTCCTCTTCGCGCGCCGCGCGCTCGAGGGGCGCCGCCGATGCCTCGAGCGCCGCCTCGCCCACCAGCACCTGCCGTTCGCCCGCCGCGTCCTGCACCGTCTGCACGTCCGGCCGCCAGCCCGGGGAGTAGCCACCGTACAGACAGACGATGGGCGCCTCGAGCCCCTTGCTCTTGTGCATCGTCATGATCTGCACCGCGTCCTGCTCGGTGGGCAGGCGCTGCGTGTTGCCATCACTCCCCTCGGGCGCCTCGCTGCCGTCGATGTAGCGCCGCAGCAACGCCAGCAGCTCCGGCAGCGCCAGCCGCCGCGCGTCGGCCACCTCGAGCAGCACCTCGAGGATGTGCTGCGCGTTGGTCAGCTCGCGCTCGGTGTCACGCAGGAACAGCTCGCGCTCGAGGATGCCCGAGTCGTAGAGCAGCGCGTGGAACAGCGCCGCGTGCTGCTCCCGCTCGGCCAGCAGCCGCCACGCGTGCAGACGCTCCAGCGCCGGATGGTTGCCGGGGAGCGTTCGCCAGGCCGCCAGCTCGCGCCAGGGCACACCGAAGAAGGGCGTCGCGAAGGCGCGCAGGCGCGCCGCGCGATCATGCGGCCGCGCGATGGCCGCCAGCACGTCGTACACGTCCCAGGCCTCGGGCGTCTGGAACAGCCCCTCCTGCTTGTAGAACGAGTACGGCACCCCGGCCCGCCGCAGGTGCCCCGCGGCGTCGACCGCCTCCCACCCGGTGCGCACCAGGACGAACACATCTGACGCGGTGAGCGTTCGACGCGTCTCGTCCGCCGTGCCCGCGTGCTCCACCAGCGTCGGCCGCCGCGCCGGATCACTGAGGAGCGTTCCCAACGCGCGCCCCAAGTGCCGCCCGAAGGCCTGCTTCAGCTGCCACGCGGGCACCGACTGTTGATTGCGCCCCCGCGGCGGCGGCGGCCGAAAGCGCCAGAGCGTGATCGGCGAGACCGGCTGCCCGTCCGCGTCCACCAGCTGGAGCGTCGGCCGCCCGGACCGCACGGGCTCGTCGTAGGTGATGGCGCCGCTGAACAAGGGCGCGCGCCCCGACTGATCGAGCAGCGCGTTGGTCGCGTCGATCAGCGCCGGCGTCGCCCGGAAGTTCACGCGCAACGGCACCCGCGCCGCCCCCCGCGCCAGCAGCACCTCCCGCGCCGCCAGGTAGGTGTGCACGTCGGCCCCACGGAAACCGTAGATGGCCTGCTTGGGGTCGCCGATCACCGTCAGGGTGTGATCCGAGCGTCCACGCTCGACCCCCCCTCGACCCGAGCGATCCCGCTCCTCCCCTTCACCAGCCCCCCAATCGCGAACAACGTGCCCGTGCCCGTGCCCGTGCCCGAAAGCCCCATCCCCTCCCCCGGGCCCGAACGACCCTTGCCCTTGCCCTTGCCCTTGCCCGAGATCCCCTTGACCTTGACCTTGACCTTGACCTTGCCCGAAATCCCCTTGCCCTTGCCCTTGCCCGAGATCCCCTTGACCTTGACCTTCCCCCGACGCCCCCCTCTCTCGACCTCCTCCTGCTCCTCCCCTCGACCGCTCCCTGCCTCTTCACCCCCCGCCGCGCCAGCGCGCTCCGTCTCCTCCCGATCCTCGTCGGGCACGGGCACGGGCACGGGCACGGGCACGTCTCCCTCCACCGTGGGTGGCAAGGCCGGCGCCTCGCGGAATGAGTGCGTGGCTTCGTCCCCCTCCCCCCCCACGAACAACCGCCCGAAGATCTCCCACTGCCTCCCATCCGTATCCTGAAACTCGTCGATCAACGCCACCGCGTACCGCCGCCGCAGCGTCGCCACCAGCGTCTCCCCCCGCGGCCCCCGCAGCCCCTCCCAAACCCGCGTCAGCAGATCGTCGAAGTCGAACAGCCCCTCCCGCCGCTTCGCCCCCTCCAGCCGCCGCGCCACCGCGGGCAGCAGCAGATCCACCGCGCGACGCTCCGGCGCCTCGACCTGAAGCCGCAGCGACCGAAGCGTCCGCAGGTGCGCCAGCGTCTCGCGCGCCCGCGGCGCGAGGTCGTCCGGATAGCGTCGCTTCGGGGGCGTCACCGCCGTGCGGCGGGGCGACAGCAGGCCGTCCAGATCCACCCCATCAGCCAGCGCCGCCAGCGCCGCGTCGTCCTCCAGCGCCAGCGCGTCGCGGAGCTGCGTGATCGCCCCCTCGGCCCGCGCGAAGCTCGCCTTCTGGATCGCCGCGTCGGCGAAGGCCGCGTGCATCACGCCCGCGTCGAACGCGGCCCGCAGCGCCGCGAGGGTCGCGGGCACCGCCTCGGCCGGCGACGCCCCCGGCTCCAGGCACCCCGCCCGCCACGCCGACCGCAGCAATCGCTCCAGCGCCCCCTCGTCGCGCCCGGACGCCAACCAGTCGACCACCACCTGCCGCGTCTCTTCGCCGGCCGCCAGCTCCTCGCGCAGCGCGCCGCGGAACGCTCCATGGAACAGTCGGTCGCCGTCGACGCGCTGCTGCTCGAAGGGCTGCCCGCCGTCGAACGCCAGGTCGACCAGCACGCGCCGACAGAAGGCGTGGATGGTGAAGATCGACGCCCGGTCGAAGCTGAACAGCGTCGCCTCCAGCTTGCGCCGCGCCGCCTCGTCCACCGCCCACGCGTCGCCCTCGTCCCCGACGTCCTCGCCGCGCGCCGCGGCGCCCAGGATGCGCTCGATCAGCAGCCGGATGCGGGCGCGCAGCTCGCCGGTCGCCTTCTCGGTGAAGGTCACCACCAGGATCCGGTCGAGCGTCAGGTCGGTGCGCAGCAGCCGATCGACGACCAGGTGCTCGAGCGTATAGGTCTTGCCGGTGCCGGCGCTCGCTTCGATGACCGCGTGCCGGTCGAGCGGGATGTCGGCGAGGATGGCGGGGCGGGGATAGCGCACGGCCGCAGCGTCGACGCAGGGCGGGCGGCTGTCAACCGCGGGTCGGGGGCGGTGGGAGAAACCTCCCGGTCTGGGCGAGCATCCGGTCTTGTTCGAAACGGACGGGAACCCATCGATGCACCGCCTCGCCCTGCTCCTCAGCCTGCTCACCGCCCCGCTGCTCGCCTGCGGCGGCGCGCCCGCCGACCACGGCCAGTTCAGCGCCCTCACCGCCAACGCCGGCGAGGCCTCCGACCTGTGCGAGCACGAAATCCCGCAGGACGCCTGCGTGAAGTGCAACCCGGAGCTCGTCGCGCGCTTCAAGGCCGTGAAGGACTGGTGCGGTCCGCACCACGTGCCCGAGTCCCAGTGCTTCGCTTGCCACCCCGACCTGAGCTTCGAGCCCCTGCCCCAGCCGCCGCCCGACGCCGATCTGGCGAACGTGTCGCGCGAGCAGGCGCTGGCCGGGCTCGAGGGCGTGGCCGCGCCGGGCAAAGTGACGGTGATCGACTTCTGGGCCGCGTGGTGCGTGCCCTGTCGCAAGACGGCCGGCGACCTGAACCTGCGCCTGCAGCACGTGCCCGAGCTCGCCGTGCGCAAGGTCGAGGTGCGCGACTGGGACGATCCCCTGGCGACGCGCTACCTCGCCGGCACGCCGACGCTGCCCCTGCTGGTCGTGTTCGACGCGAAGGGCGCCGAGGTCGGGCGCATCAGCGGGCACAAACCCGACGAGCTGGACGCGCTGCTGGCGAAGGCCGCCGCCCGGTGAAGTCCGTCCTCGTCGTCGGCGTCGTCGTCGCGGCGCTGCCCGCGGCCGCGTGGGCCTGCCCCGGCTGCCAGAACCCGAACCTGCCGATGGTGCGCAGCGGCGGCGTCCACCTGGGCGAGGGTGAGCTGAAGCTGGGCGCGACGCTGGCCGCGCAGCCCATCTGGGTGCGCCACGACGCGGGCTGCGCCGACGTCGACGACTGCGACGAGGTGCCGGCGCAGCCGACCTACGTGCACGACCAGTTCATCCTGCCGAGCGAGCTGCGGGCGACGGCGGACTGGGGGCTGACCGGCGCGTTCGGCATCGAGGCGCAGATCCCCGTGCGGGTGGTCTACACGACCATCGAGTACGAGACCCCCCAGGGCGAACACTACGAGCCGCTCGACGCGGACGTACACCACCGCGACGAGACGCTGGTGGGGCTGGCTGATCCCCAGGTGAGCGTTCGCTGGGGCGGGGTGCTGGGCGACGCGTGGTGGGTGGTCGGGCGCCTCGGCACCAGCCTGCCGCTGGGGCGCACCGAGCCGGATCCCTTCGCCGCCGGCGACCGCGGCGAGACGCACCAGCACATCCAGTTCGGCACCGGCACCTTCGATCCACTGGTGGGGCTCGAGGTGGCGCGGGGCTTCGGCCGCCTGCAGATGGCGGCCTACGGTCAGGCGCAGGCCGCGCTGTACGAGAACGAGCACGGCTTCCGCGCCGGCGCCACCTCGCTGGTCGGCCTGCAGGGCGGCTGGCGCGCCGGGGAGCGTCTCGTCGTGCAGTCGTCCTTCGAGTGGTTCCGCCAGGGCCCCGAGACGTGGGACGGCGAGGAGCAGCAGGACGGCATCCTCGGCCGGGACGAGCTGCTGATCGGCGTCGGCACGGCGTTCAGCTTCGGCGGCCCGCAGTACAGCGCGCTGGTGCGGGTGCCGGTGTACCGCCGCATCCACCAGGGCGCCGAGACCGAGGAGGGCGAGCTGACGTCGCCGGTGTCCGTGGCGCTCGGTGTGCAGTGGACGCTGTGAGCGTTCAGCTCACCGCCCGCTCGGGCTCGGCGTCGAACCCTTCGTCGCTCACCAAACCTCCCAGCCCGCTGTAGACCGCGGGCAGCACGAACAGCGTCAGCAGCGTCGCGGTGACGAGCCCGCCGATGACCACGGTGGCCAGCGGCCGCTGCACCTCGCCCCCCGCGCTGGTGGCGATGGCCATGGGCAGGAAGCCGATGCCGTCGGTCAGCGCGGTCATCAGCACGGCGCGCAGCCGCAGCCGCGCGCCCTCCTCGGTGGCCTCGAAGAGCGATCGGCCCTCGCGCTGCAGGTCGCGGATGTAGCTCACCATCACCACGCCGTTGAGCACCGCGATGCCCGACAGCGCGATGAAACCGACGGCGGCCGAGATGGAGAAGGGCATGTCGCGCAGCCACAGCGCGAAGACGCCGCCGACCGCGGCCATCGGGATGTTGAGGTAGATAATCAGCGCCGGGCGGGCCGATCCGAACGTGGTGAACAGCAGCAGGAAGATCAGCAGCAGGGCGGCGGGCACGGCCACCGCCAGGCGCGCGCTCGCGGCCTCGAGGTTCTCGAACTGACCGCCCCAGGTGACCGCGTAGCCCGGCGGCACGACCTTGGTTTCGAGCAGACGCTCCTGGGCCTCGGCGACGAAGCCGGCCAGGTCGCGTCCGCGCACGTTCACCTGGATGGTCACGCGGCGCTGGGCGCTCTCGCGGCTGACCACGGCCGGACCTTCGTCGAGCAGCACCTGCGCCACCTGACCGAGGGGCACGCGCTGGCCGCTCGGCGCAACGATCAGCAGACCCCGCAGCGCGTCCGGATCGCGGCGCGCCTCGGGCGCCAGCCGCACCTGCAGCGTGAAGCGACGCTGCCCCTCGAACACCGTGCCCACCGGGCGTCCGCCGATGGCGGCCACCGCGTCGAGCACCTCGGCTGCGTTGATGCCGTAACGCGCCGCCGCGCGACGGTCCACGACGACGCGCAGCGACGGCAGCCCCGCCACCTGATCGGCGTTGACGTCCGCCGCGCCCTCGACGCTGCCCAGGACACCGATGACCTTCTCGCTGACGGCCTCGAGCGTGTCGAAGTCGGGACCGTACAGGTTGATCGCCACGTCGGAACGGACCCCGCTGATCAGCTCGTTGGTGCGCAGCTCGATGGGCTGCGAGAACGAGTAGTTCTGCCCCGGCACCGCGCGGCCCAGCCTCTCGTCGATGGCGCGCACGAGGCCCGCCTTGTCCTCCGCACGTCGCCAACGCTCCGTGGGCGTCAGCATGATGTAGATGTCCGAGATCTCGACGCCCATCGGATCGGTGGCGATCTCGGCGCGCCCGGTGCGCGAGATGATCGTGTCGATCTCGTCGGGGAAGGCCGCGCGCAGCGTGTCCTCGATGCGATTCGTCGCCTCCACCGACTCTTCGAGCGACACCGAGGGCGGGCGGATCGCCTGCATCGCGATGGCGCCCTCGTCCAGCCGCGGGATGAACTCGGCGCCCATCGTCGACGCGACGTAGCCCCCCAACGCGAGCAGGGCGAGCGCCAGCGCCACCACCGCGGCCCTGAAGCGCAGCGCCGTTCGCAGGCAGGGCGCGTACATGCGGCGCGAGAGGCGCGCGAGCCAAGGCTCCTTCTCCGCAAGCCCACCCCGGTAGACCCACGTCGACAGCGCCGGCACCCAGGTGACCGCCAACACCAGCGCCGCGCCGAGGGCCGACAGCACCGCGATGGCCATCGGGGTGAACATCTTCCCCTCGATGCCCTGCAGCGAGAGGATCGGTATGTAGACGATCATGATGATCGCCGTGCCGAACAGCACCGGGCGGATCACCTGCAGGGTGGCGGAGCGGACCGTGCGCGCGACGTCGCGCCCCCTCGCCCCGCTCTCCGACAAACGTCGCGACACGTTCTCGATGACGACGATGGCGCCGTCGATGATCAGCCCGAAGTCCAGCGCGCCCAGGCTCATCAGGTTGCCGGACACCCCGAACGCGCGCATCGAGATGAAGGTGACCAGCAGCGACAGCGGGATGACCGCCGCCACCAACAATCCGCCGCGCAGGTTCCCCAGCATCAGCAGCAGCACGACGATCACCAGCACGCCGCCCTCGATGAGGTTGGTCGCCACGGTGCGGATGGTGCGGTCGACCAGCTCGGCGCGATCGTAGTAGGTCTCGATCGTCACGCCCGGAGGCAGGCCGGGCGCGATCTCGTCGAGGCGCGCGCGCACGGCGCGCGACACCTCGCCGGCGTTGGCGCCCATCAGCATCATCACCGAGGCGGTGACCACCTCGCCGCGGCCGTCCCGCGTGACCGCGCCCTGCCGCACCAGCGGCGCGAAGACGACCTCGGCCACGTCGCGCACGAAGATGGGCGTGCCGTGGCGCATCGTCGCGGCGGCCCCGCCGAGGCGGATGTCACGGATGTCGTCGAGGCTGCCTACGAGCCCCTCGCCCCGCACCACGCGCTGCTCGCCCGCGCGCACGATGTAGCCGCCGCCCGCGTTGGCGTTGTTGGCCTCGAGGGCCTCGAACACGTCGCGTAGGCTCAGCCCCAGCGCGTTGAGGCGCGTGGGATCGACGCGCACCTCGTAGGTCTTCAGCTCGCCCCCGAAGGGGTTCACCTCGACGACGCCCGGGATGGGTCGAAGTTGATAAGCGACGTACCAGTCGAGGAGCGTTCGCAGCTCCATCAGCGTGTAGCAGGCGTCGGTGTCGGGCCCCTCGCGCGGACACATCGGCTCGCCGCGCACCTCGAACTGGTAGATCTCACCCAGGCCGGTCGAGATGGGCCCGAGCTCGGGCGCGCCGTAGCCTTCGGGGATGGCTTCGCGGGCCTCGCTCAAACGCTCCGCCACCATCTGTCGCGCCAGGTAGATGTCGGTACCCTCGTCGAACACGACCGTCACGGCCGACAGCCCGAAGCGCGACAGGCTGCGCACCTCCTCGACGAAGGGCAGGCCGCTCATGACGGTCTCGACGGGCACCGTGACGTACTGCTCGATCTCCACCGGGCCCAGCGCGGGTGCGTTGGTCAGCACCTGCACCTGCACGTTGGTGACGTCGGGGACGGCGTCGATGGGCAGCTGCTGCGCGGCGCGCACGCCCAGCGCCCCAACCAGCAGCACGCCGAAGACGACCAGCGCGCGGTGCTGGACGCAGAAGGTGATGAAGCCGCCCATCAGTGCGCGTGCCCGTGGCCCAGCTGGCCACGCATCAGCTCGGACTTGATCAGAAAGGCGCCCTCGACCACCACCCGCGCGCCCGCGGCGAGACCGCCGACGATCTCCACCTGCCCCTGGGCCTCTCGCCCCACCGTCACCATCCGCGCCTCGAACACGCCGGCTCCCTCGCCCGGCACGAAGACGACGCTGCGCCCCTCGAGCGTCTGGACGGCGCCCACCGGTACGACCAGCCCCTCGGCCGTCGGCGCGTCGGTCGCGAGGTACAAGGAGCCGAACAACCCCGGCCGCAGCTGGCCGTCGGGGTTGTCGACCTCCATCCTGATGGGCAGCGAGCGGGTCGCCTCGTCCAGCGTCGCGCCGACGAAGTCGACCTTCCCTTCCCAGCGGCGGCCGGGGTACGCGCCCAGGGTGAGCGACGCCGCCATGCCCACCGCGACCTGCGCCACCTGCTGCTCGTACACCCGCCCGATGATCCAGACGCGGGTGAGATCGGCGACGACGAAGAGCGTGTCGTCGGGCGAGACGTTCTCGCCGCGCGTCGCGTGACGCTCCACCACCCGGCCCGCGATGGGGCTCTCGAGCGCCATGTCCGGCCCACTGCCCCCCTGCAGCCCGAACACCTTCAGGCGTGACAGGGCGGCGTCGCGCTCGGCGCCGGCCTGATCGTACGCCAGCTGTGCCTCGATGAGGCTGCGTTCGGCGCTGATGCCTTCGGCGCGCAGGCGCTTCTGGCGGTCGCGTGTCTGGCGGGCGACCTGGCGCAGCGCCGTCGCGCGGCTGAGGGCGGCGCGCGCCTGGCCCAACTCGACGCTCCGCAGACGCGCCAACGGCTGGCCCAGCTCGACGGTGTCGCCGAGGGTGACGTCGACGCTGATCAGCTGACCCTCCACCAGCGGGCTGACGTGCGCCACACGGTCAGGGTTCAGCTGCACCTCGGCGGGCACCTCGAGGGCCACGCGCACCGCGCCGCGCTTCACCTCGGCGAGGCGCACGGCGCTGCGGGCCAACGCCTCGGGCGCGAGCGTGACTCGCCCCTCCTCGGCGTGCTCGTCCTTCCCGTGCTCGCCTTCGGCGTGCTCGTCCTTCCCGTGCTCGCCCTTGGCGTGCTCGCCTTCGGCGTGCTCGTCCTTCCCGTGCTCGCCTTCGGCGTGCTCGCCTTCGGCGTGCTCGCCTTCGGCGTGCTCGCCTTCGGCGTGCTCGTCCTTCCCGTGCTCGCCTTCCGCGTGCTCGCCTTCGGCGTGCTCGCCCTTCGCGTGCTCGTCCTTCCCGTGCTCGCCTTCGGCGTGCTCGTCCTTCCCGTGCTCTCCTTCGGCGTGTTCATCGGGCTCGGCGCGCGTCTCACGCTCGCCGTGCTCATCGTGATCGGGCTCCGCGGGGCCGGCGCGCCCGCAGCCACCCGCCACGATCAGGAGCGTCCACACCAGCCCTACCACCGCCGCGCTTCTGCGCTCGCTCATGGCTCTCCCTCGGCCGGGGCCGCGTGGACCCACAGCTCGGTGCCGACCAACCCTTCGAGGGCCGCGGCTGTCTCGTAGTAATGCACGCGCGCGTCGATGGCCTGCCCCGTCGCGTCGAGCAGACGCTCCCGCGTCTGCGACACCTGGTGCAGGTCGACCTCACCCAGGTCGTAGGCGCGCTGGAGCAACGCCAGGTGCTCCTCGACCTGGGGCACCACGCCGGTGGCGTACAGCTCGACCCGCTCGGCCGCGGCGCGCAGGGCGATGGTGGCCTGGCGCAGCTCGCCGCGCAGGCGAGCCACCTCGGCGTCGCGCGCGCGGTCGGCCACCGTGGCCTGGGCGCGCGCCTCCGCCCGCTCGGCCTCGCCGGTGCGCCACAGCGGCACCGGCACGCTCAGGTGCAGCAGCCAGATCTGCGCGCCCTCCTCGGGCCCAGGCGCCGCTTCGCGCCCGTAGGACACCCCGAGCGTCGGCTGGGGCCACCCCGCGCGCTCGGCCAGGGCCGCCTCGCGCCGACGCGCCGCCACCGCCAGCTCGCGCACGCGAAGCGCCGGGTGGTGCGCCGCCATGCGCTCGAGCAACACCTCGACCGCGGGCGGCGTGCGCACCGGCGGCAGCGTGGCTTCGAGCAGCGGCAGCGTGGCCGTGGGCCAACCGATGACGGCCGCCAGCCGCGCTCCCAGCGCGGCTTGCACCTGCCGCGCTGCGATGACCGTCTCGCGGGTGCGGGCCAGATCGGCGTCCGCCACCAGCGCGATGAGGGGCGACGACTCACCGGCCTCGATCTGGCGCGCGGCGATCGCGCGCATCTTCTCGGCGAAGGCGACGAACTTCTCCGCCTGCGCCACGCGCTCGCGGGCCAACTGCAGGTCGAGCACCAGGCGGTGCGTCTCGACGTGCACGCTCCAGCGCACGGCGTTCACGGTGGCCTCGGCCAGGCGGCGGCCCTCGTGCGCAGCGGCGCGACGCAGCGCCTGCTCGCCCGCGATCTCGAGCTGCTGCTCGATCGCGACCTCGAAGTCGAAGCCCGTGTCGCCTCCCACGGTGCGCCCGCCGCCCGCGAGGCGCAGGGCCGGGTTGGCGGGGAAGGTGAGATCGGCCTCCACCTGTGCGGCGTCGGCCAAACCCACCCGGGCTCGGGCCACGGCGATGGCGGGCGCATGGGCGTCCGCGTACACGAGCGCGTCGTCGAGAGTGAGCGCGGTGGCCGACTCGGCCACGACGGGCTCGCCGCGGGGGATGAAGGGCTCGGCGACCTCGGCCGGGGCGTGCACGCTCAGGGCGGGCAGCGGCGCGCCGTCGCGCGTCGAGGCGCAGCCGAGGGCCGCCACCGCGACGCAAATACTACCCGCAATAGTAAGTCTGGCCGTGCGGTACGCCGCAAACGGTCCGAGCATGGGTTCGTGTCCTCTCAGTCCGCCGGGTGGAGCAGGCGCTCGACCTCGAAGTGGAAGAGCTCGAGGGCGCCCAGGTTCGGAACATGCGGCACCACCAGGGCGGCCAAGACACACGCGCCCAACAGCAGCTGCCCCGCGGTGCGCACCGGCCGCGGCGGACCCTCGAGCAGCAGCGCCAGCCGCAGCTTCAGCGTCGCCGCGTCGTGCCCGCACAGGTGCGCCACGGGCAGGGCCCCCGCCGCGCGGCAGCCGAAGCGCGCCGCCCGGACGATGCCCTCGGCCAGCGCGAGGGCCTGCCCGCCGCGGTGCACCGCCTCGCCGTCGCATTGGGCCTCGCGCGCGTGGCGCCAGCGATCGAAGTCCGGCGCCAGCAGGTGACCCGCGGGGTTGGCGCCCAGGCACAGGCGGGCGACGAAGCTGCGCACGGTGTCGAACCCGGCGATGTGGGCGCGCTCGTGCAGCAGCGCCGCGTGCAGGACGTCGTCGTCGGAGTCGGCCACGAAGCAGGCGTCGAGGATCACCCGCGGCCGGAACCAGCCGAGCGTGAAGACGGGCGCGGCCGCGCCGCGCGCGACGAGCACGCGCAGGCGCCGCAGGTGCGGATCGGCCTGGACGATCGACGCCACCCGGCGTGCGGCGGGCGCGTCGGCGGCGAGCCGATCGAGGGGCACGCGCACGCGCTCCCGCTGGGCACGTCGACCCGCCGACACCGCCATCCCGACGAGCATCAGGCCCAGCAGCAGCGCGGCGTCCCAGCAGGTGGTGGCCTGCACGTGCTCCACGCGGCAGGCGGCGTGCGCGGCCAAAGGCTCGGTCTGGTGCAGGGCCGACGAGGTGAGCCACAGGACGGGCAGGATCATGGGGGCCACCAGCCACGCGAAGGTCGTCTCGGAGCCGAAGCCCGCCCACGATCCGGCGCGCCGCCGCGAGCGCGCGAGCGCCGCCCGGCTGACGAGCGTGAGGGTCGGGATCACCACCAGGAAGGTGGCCACGACGGCCGCGAGCGGGAAGATCAGCTCAGCCACGCTGGGCCTCGCGCCGGGCGCGGATGAGGGCCTCGAGGCGATCGAGGGCCGCTTCGTCGGCCTCGGCCACGCGCTCGACCAGCATAGCGACGGCGGTCTCCTGCCCCACGGGCGGCAGGCTGCCGAGCACCTCGCGGGTCATCGCCTCGATGAAGGCCGAGCGCGACATGGCCGGCTGGTACAGGTAGCGGCGGCCGTCCTTGCGGCGGTGCAGCAGCTCCTTGTCGTGCAGGCGGGCCACGGTGGTCATCACGGTGGTGTAGGCGATGTCGCGCAGGGCCTCGAGCTGTGCGTGGACGTCGGCCACGGCGAACTCGTCCCAGCCCCGGCTCCACACGAGCTCCATGATCTCGGCCTCGAGATCGAAGAGCGAGGTGCGCAGGCCATCCTGCTCGGGCCGGATTCGAATGCCCTTCATCGCAACCTCCGTCGACGCCGGGGGATACTACGACCGTCGATAGTAGGTGTCAAGCGCGCGCCGCGAGGCCGCGGTCAGAGGCTGTCAGGGAGTCGGACGCCGTCGCGAGCGGGCCGCGGCGCCCGCTGGGCAAGGCGCGGGGTGCACAACATCTGGCGGACGCACTTGCCGTGCTTCCCCAGATGTTGTGTGCCCCGCAACGCCGCCCAGCGGGATGCCCCGGTTCGCGCAGCAGGCGGGCGATTTCCTGACAGACTCTCACGGCAGCAGGCCGAGGGCGAAGGCGCGGGCGACGAGGGCGGCGCGGGTGGGCACGGCCAGCTTCTGGCGCAGGTGCTCGACGTGGGCGCGGGCGGTCTTCTCCGCGATGGCCAGCTCGGCCGCGATGTCGGGGGTCGTCAGGCCCGCGGCCAGCAGCCGCAGAACCTGATCCTCCCGCGGGGTGGGACGCTCCCAGGGCGCCGGCGTGGCGTCTCCGCCGGTGAGCGTGGTCACGACGCCGTCGGCGGCGGGCACGCAGCAGAGGCTGTAGCGGCGCCCGGCCAGCTCGACCGGACCCGAGACCGCGGCGTCGGCCCCCGCCTCGACGAGTCGCCCCACGCACCCGATCGCGCAGGGCAGCGCCGCCCCACCGCCCGCGGCCTGCATCGCGCGCCAGCAGGGGCGGCCCTCGACCTCGCCGAGCAGCGCGCGGGCGGCCCCGTTCTGCTGCACGACGCGGCCGTCCGGCCGGGAGACGAGGAGGGCGACCGACGAGCCGTCGCCGGCAGAGTGGGCGTAAGACGCGAGCACGCGGGCAGCGTACCAGCTTCGGCCGGCCGAGCGATCGATCGACGCGAACGGCCCCGCGGCGACGGGCTTCGGCGAGCCCGATCAGTCCGTCGAGGTCGGCCCGTCTGTGGGCGCGAGGCGCAGATAGAAGGTGGCGCCGCGCTCGGGCCCGGGCTCGGCCCAGGCCGCGCCGCCGTGGCGCTCGGCGATGCGGCGGACGGTCGCCAGGCCGAGGCCGTCGCCGGGAAAGCCCTTGGCCTGCGGCAGGCGGCCGAAGGGGCGGAAGATGTCCTCGGCCTGCTCCGCGTTGAAGCCGATGCCGTTGTCGCGCACCACCAGCGTGTGCGGCGAACGCGACGCGCGGTGGATGCGGATGACGGGTGAGGGTACCGTCGCCGTGTACTTCAGCGCGTTCTCGACCAGGTTCTCGAGCGCGAGGCGCAGCAGGACGGGATCGGCGTCGACGGTCATCTCCGGCTCGACCTCGACGCGTCGCTCGACGCCGTCGTCGAGCGCCTCGGCGAGGATCGCGCGCACGACCTCGCTGGCGTCCACGGCGCGCCGCTGAGGGACCTCGCGCTGCACTCGGGACAGCTTGCCCAGGGCCGAGATCACCTGATCGAGGCGCGCACAGCCGGCCTCGATGCCGTCGAGCAGGCGGCGATCCTCGGCGTCCAGCTTCGGGCCCAGGTCGTCCGACAGGATCGCCGCGAAGCTGCCCACGGTGCGCAGATGGCGCCGGACGTCGTGCACCAGGGTGTGGGTGAAGGCCTCGAGCTCCCGGTTGACCGCCTCGAGGTGGCGGTTGGCCATGTTCAGGTCGGCGGTGCGCTCGTCGACCCGCGCCTCGAGATCGGCGCTGAGCGCCGCGAGCGCCTCGGCGGTGCGCCGCGCCTCGGTCACGTCGGTCTGCACGCCCAGGTAGTGCGTCACCTGCCCCGCGGCGTCGCGCACCGCCGACAGCGCCGCCTCGGCGCGGTACACGTGGCCGTCCTTGCACCGATTCTCGAACTCACCGCGCCAGTGGCCCACGGTGGACAGCGCGGCCCACATCGCCTCGTAGGTCGCGCGGGGCGTGCGCCCCGACTGCAGGATGCGGGGGTTCTGCCCGAGCACCTCGTCGAAGGTGTAGCCGGTGACCTCGGTGAAGCGCGGGTTGACGTAGACGATGCGCGCGTCGACGTCGGTGACCACCAGCAGGTTGCTGCTCTGCTCGATGGCGCGCTGCAACAAGCGCGCGTCGACCGGCAGCGGGTGGGTGGTCGGCATGCTCTCAGGATGCCAGCGGGACGCGAAGCTGTCATGGGCCGTATGGCCCATAGCACCGATGGGTCAGCCGGGCGCCAGCGCCTGGCAGCTCTCCGGCAGCGGCTGCGTCTCGCCGCGCGGCGCGCAGTCGGCCCGGCGCGTGTCCTGCGTGCAGGTCGAGTAGGCGCGGCCCTCGTCGACCTCGAGCGGGCGCGGGCAGGTGTCGTCGTCGCCGCAGCAGCGGCGCACGAAGGCCGAGACGCACAGGTCCTCGTCGGTGAAGGTCTGGTTGCACTCGAGGGCGCGGACGCAGGCGGCGCGGCCGTAGGCGTCGCAGGCCTCGCCGAGGGTGGCGGGGGGCGTGCCCAGGGTCGGGCCGCCGTCGCCCGCGCCGCCGTCGCCGCCCGCGAAGCCGTCGGTGCCACAGCCGGCGAACGTGGCGAGCGCGAGCAGGCAGAGGGCCCGCATGCAGAAGACACTGACTCGTCGCGACATTCGGCTCCCTCTCTCGGTCCTCGAACTCGATGAAGATGACGCGCGGTGCCGCGCCCGGTCGCGCGATTGTCCGCGGCTGCGTGCCCAACAGCCAGCCGGTCGGCGCGCTCGGCACGGGCACCGTCCCCCAGATCCTCCACAGGCCGGTCGCCGCCGGGGATCCGTCGGGCAGGTGGCCCCCGGCACGGTGCTTGGGGGGGCACGGCGCTGGTCGGATCGCGCTCGCCGCAATCAAAGCTGGCACTCCGCGGCGCCGGCTGGTAGCCGTGTCGGTCTCGCGCAGGAGACCGCATTGAGCACCACCGACGCCCCCCTCCCCGGCTGGACCCTGACCACCGCCGAGACGCTGGCCGAAGCGACGCCCGCCGACACCGAGGCGCGCCGCGCCTTCTTCCTCGGCGGGCACCCGGACTGGCCGATCGCCATCGACCCGGAGCTGCCCAAGCGCGGCTTCGTCGGCCAGCTCGTCGAGGCCCTCGGCGCCGCGGCCGCCGAGGGCATCGGCACGGCCTCGGTCGTGGTCGGTCGGGGCGGCGCGGGCAAGACGACCGCGCTGCTGCAGGTGGGCGCCGCCCTCGCGCGTGATCACGGCTGGCGGATCTTCACCCGGCCCGATCCGCTGACCGGCATCGACGCGGTGCAGGCCGCGCAGATCGAGGGCCCGGCGCTGCTGCTGATGGACAGCATCGACGTCGACCTCGCGCCCCTCGCCGACGTGTGCCGCCTGTTGTCGCTGGCCGAGAACACGACGGTGCACGTCCTGTCCGCCGCGCGCGAAGGCGACTGGAAGCGCGCCGCGCGCGGCTGGCGCCGGCAGCACCGCGACCAGCCGCTCGACCAGCCGGGGCGCCCCCTTCAGATCCTCTCGCTGGGCGCGCCGGACGCGGCCGAGGCGACGTCGATCGTCGACGCCTGGAAGGCGGCGGGCGAGGTGCCCGGCGCCGAGGAGGCGGTGACCGCGCTCACCGGCGGCGCCGCCGTGCTCGACGCGTCGCTGGCGGCACACCTGAACGTCGAAGGGATGCAGGCGCACGCGGCCGCGCTGCTGGCCGGCCTCGAGGGCGCCCCGCAGGGCGCGCTGCCCGCCATCGCCGCCGCCGAGGCCGCCGACTTCGGCGGCGTCCACCCGCGGGTGCTGGCCGATCTCGCCGGCGTGCCGCTCGACGACCTGTGGACCGCGGTGGTCGATCCCCTGCGCGCCGTCGGGGCGGCCGACATCGCCGGCGGCAACGTCGTCACGCGCCACCCGCGGCTGGCGACGGCGCTGATCGAGGGCGCCGAGCCCGACATCGACCTCGTGTCGCTGTACCTGCGCCTCGTCGAGCAGGTGGTCGAGACCGGCCGCGGCGTCCGCCTCGGCGGCGTGCACGGCCGCACGCTGGGCGCCGCCCGCAACCTGGCCGACGGCCTGCCCTCGGGGCTCGATCCCGAGCGCCGCAAGGCCATCGCCGAGGCGGTGGCGCCCGTCGTGCCGGATCGCAAGGACAAGGCGCCGCCGGCCCCCGCGTCGGCCGCGGCCGCCGACGACGCCGGCGAGGGCGGCCCGAAGAAGAAGCGCCGCAACCGCCGCAAGAAGAAGGGGCCGCACCGCACCCTGTTCACCTACACGGTGAAGGCCGATCGCGTGGCCGAGAACGAGGCCCTGCTGAAGGCGGTGCACGCGCACCTGGCCGCCAAGGGCGATCCCGATCTGCGCTTCGCCGCCTTCCGCACCGGCGACCGCACCTTCGTGCACCTGATCAGCGTCTCCGGCCCAGAGCAGGCCGCCGCGCTCGACGAGAGCCCGGTGTACCGCGCCTTCCTCGAGACGCTGCCCGATCGCTGCGACGGGCGCCCGACGACCCAGCCCCTGCGGGCCGTCGAGACGCTGAACTTCGACTGATCGGCGAGGGCGGGCACCGCGCGGCGCCCGCCCTCACCGAATCACTCCACCTCGACCTCGATGGGCTCGCCCTCGGCCTCGACGTCGGGGTTGTAGTAGCTGTACACGCGCGCCGCGGGGGCCTGCGCCCGGATGGGGTTGCGGGCCACGATGCGGTACTGCAGGCGCACCGGGGCGTCGGGCAGGATGACCTGGAAGTACAGCAGGAGCTGGCGCTCGGTGCGCTCGTAGCGGCGGATGACGCCCTGCTCGACCAGCGCGTCGACGTCGGCGGTCACCAGGTCGAAGCCGGGCGGGATGCCCAGATCGACCAGCACCATGTCGGCCAGCTCGAGGCTGTCGTTGGACACGTCGACGGTGACCGTGACGGTGTCGTCCACGGTGAGCGACGTGCGGTCGTAGCTCACGTCGATGTGCAGCGGGCCGTCGCCCGGCACGCCGTCGTAAGGCACGTGGTGGGCCTGCACGATGCCGTACTGCAGGTTGCCCTGGCCCTCGATGAGGATCTCGACGGTCTGCGGCGTGCCCGCGACCAGCCACTCGCGCAGGTCAGCCTGACGCAGCACGTCGCTGTTCTCGGGCGTGACCTGGAAGGTGGCGCGCTCGACGGCGTCGAGCAGCACGCGCACGGTCGCGTTGGCCTCGTCGTCGGGCGAGGCGGCCAGCGCCTCGAGCAGGCACTTGATGGTCCACACGGTGCCGGCGGTCGAGCCCCAGGTGCCGTAGGTGTCCTTCTTCGTGATCAGCCAATCGAGCGCCGCCTGGCTCACGCCGGGCGCCGCGCCGGCCTTCAGCAGCGCGTGCGTCGCCAGCGCCGTCGTCTCGATGTAGGCCGCCTCGCCCTGGCCGTAGGTCGTCGTCTGCTCGGTGGTCTGCCAGTGGTTGCCCAGCGTCTCCTCGACTTCGCTCGCCAGGCGATCGATGACCTGACCCGTGAGCGCGCCGTCCGGTTCGTAGGCGACGAGGAAGTTGGCGAACAGGGCCAGCGTGTAGGTGCCCATGTCGGCCAGCTCGGCCTGCAGGAAGGCCTTGGCCGACGCCATCTCGGGGCCGTCCTCACCGGCGGCCGCCAGCGCGAAGGCGACGTACGCCGTCACGGTCACCGGATCGGTCAGGTTGCCCGTCTCGTCCAGGCCGCGGCTCGCGTTCTCGAAGTGGCCATCGGCCGACTGCTGCGACAGGAGCCACGCCCGCGTGCGCGCGATCATCGCCTCGTCCACCGTGCGCACGCCGGCCATGTCGACGAACTCGAGCAGGCCGTAGGCGGTCAGCACGGCGTGCGCGGGCGCGTTGCCGAACCACTCGAAGCCGCCGCCGTCGACCTCGAAGGTCAGCAGACGCTGGTAGCCGGTGTTCACGTAGCCCATCGCCGTCGCCTCGAGCTCCGGCGTGACGGTGCCCGTCTCGCGCAGGTAGCGCACCACCAGCACGTTCGGCCACGTCGTGGACGAGGTCTGCTCGAAGCAGCCCGACGGCATCCGCAGGATGTTGTCGAGGCCCTCGACCGCCGCAGAGAACAGGCCGGGGTACAGCTTGACCAGCAGCTTGCCGCTGCCCTCGATGGCGTCGGCGGGCAGCACGACCTCGCGGCTGACCGTCTCGGCCAATCGGCCGCTCCACGACTGGCGCACCTCCTGCCCGTCGGGCACGACCTCGACCACGCGCTCGACCGCGTCCTGCAGGCTGTCGCCGATCGCGAAGACGGTCAGCGCGTGGATGCCCACCTTCTCGACGCGCACCGGCAGGTCGACGCCGCGCACCTCGTTGGGCGCCAGGTCGACCACCAGGTTCGCCTCACCGAGCAGCGTCAGCCACTCGGCCGGCTGCACCTCGAGGCGAACGCTCTGCGGCGCGCCGAGGTAGTTGTAGAGCGCGATGGGCACCGTGTACTCGTCGCCCCGCGTCAGCGTCGCCGGGAAGGCCACGTCGACGAAGAAGTCCTGGAACACGCGGATGCCGGCTTCGGTGCTGCCCAGCAGACCCGCCTGCGTGTTCGCCAGCGCCGACAGACGCCACGTGGTGATGCTGTCGGCCAGCGGCACGTTCAGCGTCGCGCGGCCCTGGCCGTCGGTGATCAGCGCGGGCTCCACCAGCAGCGTCTCGGGGAAGTCGCGCCGCACGCGCGGGCGTTCGTCACCGCCGCCCGAGGCGCCGCCGCCGCCGTTGTCGACGGGCGGGCCGCCCGGGAAGCCGCCCATGCCCGCCTCGCCCCCGCCGCCACAGTTCGCCAGCAGGTCACAGTTGATCGCCCGGGTCACGACGATGTCGTCCGCGGTGTCGGTGCGTTCGTCGGGGCCGAAGCTGGTGAACACGACATCGCCGTCTTCGACGACCATCTGCATCGCCTGGCCCCACGGATCGAACAGCCGCTCGGACGCCAATCGGGCGCGCATGGTGTCGTCGTCGACGAACGTGCTGCCCAGGGTGGGCGTCAAGCGATCGGCCAGGCCCTGAATGATCGCCTGCACCGCCGGCAGCACCACCTGCCGCACGCCGGCCTGCGCCTGCTGGTAGGTGTTGATCGCGACGCCGGGGCCGTCCACCTCGCCGCTGGCCGCGAACAACAAGCCCGCCTCGGCCTGCGCGACCGGATCCTCCTCGGCGTTGGGCTGCGCCGTCAGCGTCGCCAGGTCCGGCACGCCGATCTGATAGCGCGGCTCGGCCAGCTCGCCCTCGAGCCGGAAGTACACCCGCTCGAGCCCCGGCCGGAACTCGAGCAGCGAGAAGACCGCCTCGTCGACGATCTGCAGGCCGATGGCCGCGGCGCGGCCGATGCCCTCGGCGTCGGTCAGCGCGAAGGTGACCTCGGCCTGCTCACCGGGCGCGTAGACCTCGCGGTCCGTCGTCACCGCGACGCGCAGGCCGTCCGCCGCCGCCACGTGCACGAAGGCCGTGTCGCGCCGCAGCGAGCTGCCCAGCGCCAGCGTGTAGGCGTCCAGCCGCACCGCGCCGACGTGGTCGCCGCTGAGGTCGAGCTCCACCGACGCGCGCCCGTCGGCGTCCGGGTCGAGCGTCTTCGTCAGCACCGTCTGCCCACCGACGATCAGGTCGAAGTACACGCGGTCGCGCACGCCGGCGACGAAGACGTCGGCCTTCAGCGTGTCGCCCACGCGGTACAGCGCCTTGTCCGTGCGCAACAGCACCGCGCCGTCGGCCTGGCCGGCCGACCACTCGAAGTGGTTGGTGACCTCGTTGGCCTCGCTGTCGGTGCTGACCACGTCGGCCACCACCGTCGGACCCATCAGGAGCGCCTCGACGCTGCCCAGGCCGTTCGCGTCGGTCTCGAAGCTCGGCAGCTCGACGCCGTCGAGCGTCATCACGTGGCTCGCCGCCACCGGCGCGCCCGACGCGTCCAGCGAACGCACCAGCAGCCGATTGACGACGCCGGGCACGACGCTCCCGCTCTCGGGCACCACGAACACCTCGAGCGCCGCCGGCGCCACGCGGATGGTCTTGGCGATGGTGCGCGCCTGGCCCGCCGTGTCGGTGACCTCGAAGGTCAGCGACACCAGCCCGCCGCCCTGCTCGAGGGGCAGCCCGACCACGTAGTCGGGCAGCCGCAGCTCGAACTCGAAGATGCCCTCTTCGTTGGTCGCGCCCTGCTGCTCGGCGAAGCTCGACTCGCCCGCGTCGAAGGTCGACGCCACCAGCCGCACCGCGCCGCCGGCCACCGGCTGACCGAAGAAGTAGCGCGCCGTCAGCGTACCGCGCAGCGTGTCGCCGGCGAGGTACACCTGCTGGTTCAGCGCCACGTCCACGTCGTACTTGGGCAGCGCGTAGCGCTCCACCGTCACCGTCTTCTCGGTCGTCACGTCCCCCAACGTCGCCGCGATGCGGTAGGTGCCCATGTTGACCTCGCGGGCCAACTGGAACTTCCCGTGCGCCACGCCGTACGCGTCGGTCTGCGTGATGACCCGCTCGACCTTGTTGTCCTTGCCGTCGAAGATCTCGAAGACGACCTCGCTGTCACCCACCGGCCGCAGGCTGGGACGCTCCAGCGCCAGCGCCCGGAAGTGGATGATCTGGCTCGGCTGGTACAGCGGCTTGTCGGTGGTCACGAGCACCTTGGTCGCGCGCTCGACGACCACGTCCTCGCGCACCACCTGCTGGCCCTCGGGCGCGTCGACCTCGACGACCATCTCGCGCTCGCCCAGCGCGTCCTCGTCCACGTCGATGGGCGCGTCGGCCTCACCATTCGCGTCCGTCGTGCCCGCGAACACCTCGGTGGCCTCACCCTCGGCGTCCACCAACAGCACGCGCACCGGCAGGTTCGCCCGCGCCTGCCCCGTCACCGGGTGGCGCGCCAGCACGCGCAGGTGGTTCACGCCGTCCAACCGCAGCCGATCGCTGCCGACCAGCTGCACCTCGGTCAGGTCCAGCGCGGTGAAGAGCGAACGCTTGCCCCAGATGGCATCGTCACCGCCCCAGTCGAAGGCGTACTCGATGACGTACCCAGCGAGGTCGGCGGTCGAGTCGCTCGGCCGCCCGAAGTCGAGGGGCGCCTCGAAGACGGTCTCGGTCGCGTCGATGGTGAAGCTCTGGGTGTGCTCGGCGGCGACGGTGTCGTCCGTGATGCGTAACAGGCGAACCTGCGCCTGACCCATCAGCGTCGCGGTCCCGGTACGCCGCACGGTGAGCCGCACCGTGGTCGCGGCGGGCCCCACCTCGGCCCGAATGCTCGCCTCGTCCAGCTGCAGGGTGGCGGTCATCGGGTGATCGCCCCCGTCCTCCACCCCGCCATCACGCGGCGGGCCGCTCCCGCCGCCATCGTCGCAGCCGGCGAACGCCAGCAGCGCCAGGACACTCACCCAATGCAGACAACGTCGCATGGTGACCTCCTCGGGCCGTCCGGCCGAGCCCCGCCGCGGCGCGCTCCGCCGCCGGACCCACCCGACGAGGAACCGCAGCATCACCCGTGCCGCCGCACTGGACGCGGGCGAGGGGTGAGTCTGACGGCGGTGAGGACATATCGCAGCGCCCCGCGGCTTGAATCGGCGCCTCGGCGCCCCTAGATTATTCACCGGAAGGAATGCGCCATGGGGTCGGTTGCAAAAGCGGTGCGCCTGCAGGCGTTCCTTCGGCGGCTCGCCGAGCTTCCCCCCGCGGTCGATCACGACGACGCGCGCCGCAAGATCGACGAGACGCTCAACGCGATCGAGGACGAGATGTCGGGTGTCCCGTACGACCCGGACCATTGGCGCACGGACGGACGCATGTACCCGGCGCTCGACGACAGCGCGGCCGACGTCGAGGGCCACTCCGACGTGACCGCGTATCGGCACCGGCGCCCCGAGACCTTCATCGCCGCCCACGGCGCATTCGAGATCCGCGACGTGAGAACGGGAGCCGTCCTCGTCGCGAAGCCGGGCGCCAACGGTCAGGGAGTCTGGACATGAACCCGATCGAGCAGCTCCAGCACGACGTCGAGCAGGCGTTCGACGCGGCCCGGACGACGCTCCGCCGGCCGCGCCGCGCGGACGGGATGTGGTGGCTCGACGCCGAGTTGAATGGACACACCGTCACGGTTCAGTGGTCACCGCACCATGGGTTCGGCGTGAGCGCGAGCGCCCTGGACGAGGGCTACGGCGAGGGTCCGGAGGAGGCCTTCACCGAGGCGGGCGCCACGACCACGCGGGTGCTCGAGCTTCTGCGTACCCGAGGCAACACGACGCCTCCTCGCGAGGTGGCGCTGCGCGAGCTGCGCGGCCTGCTCGGTGGTCTGACGCAGGACCAGCTCGCCACCCGCCTCGGCGTCCAGCAAGCCGCCGTTTCGCGCATGGAGCGCCGCAGCGACATCACCCTGAGCTCCTTGCGCCGCTACGTCGCCGCGCTGGGCGGCGAGCTCGAGGTGAGCGTGCGTACGCCCGCCGGCGACACGATTCGGCTGACGGGCCCGGGCGAACCCACGGCCGCCTGAGGGATCTCGGGTGGACGAGTTCCACCGGCGCCGCGGGGCGCGGCGCCGGGAGCCGGCCGGCGCTACTGCACCTCGACCTCGATGGGCTCACCCTCGGACTCGACGTCCGGGTTGTAGTAGCTGTACACGCGGGCCGCGGGGGCCTGGGCCCGGATGGGGTTGCGGGCCACGATGCGGTACTCGAAGTGCACCGGGGCGTCGGGCAGGATGACCTGGAAGTAGAGCAACAGCTGGCGCTCGGTGCGCTCGTAGCGGCGGATGACGCCCTGCGCGACCAGCGCGTCGACGTCGTCGGTGACCAGGTCGAAGCCGGGCGGGATGCCCAGGTCGACCATCACCATGTCGGCGAACTCGAGGCTGTCGTTGCGCACGTCGACGGTGACGTTGACGGTGTCGTCGACGGTGAGCGACGTGCGGTCGTAGCTCACGTCGATGTGCAGCGGGCCCTCACCCGGCGCCGGGCCGTCGTAGGGCACGTGGTAGGCCTGCACGATGCCGTACTGCAGGTTGCCCTGGCCCTCGATGAGGATGGACACCTGCTGCGGCATGCCGGCGACCAGCCACTCGCGCAGGTCGGCCTGGCGCAGCACGTCGCTGTTGTCGGGCGTCACCTGGAAGGTGGCGCGCTCGACGTCGTCGAGCAGCACGCGCACGGTGGCGTTGGCGTTGTCGTCGGGCTGGCTGGCCAGCGCCTCGAGCAGGCACTTGATGGTCCACACGGTGCCCGCGGTCGAGCCCCACGTGCCATAGGTATCCTTCTTGGTGATCAGCCAGTCGAGGGCCGCCTGGCTCACGCCGCGCGCGGCGCCGGCCTTCAGCAGCGCGTGGGTCGCGAGGGCGGTCGTCTCGATGTAGGCGGGCTCGCCCTGGCCGTAGGTGGTGGTCTGCTCGGTGGTCTGCCAGTGGTTGCCCAGCGACTCCTCGACCTCGCTCGCCAGTCGGTCGATGACCTGCCCGGTGAGGGCGCCGTTGGGCTCGTAGGCCACGAGGAAGTTGGCGAACAGGGCCAGCGTGTAGGTGCCCATGTCGGCCAGCTCGCCCTGCAGGAAGGTCTTGGCCAGCGCCATCTCGGCGCCGTTCTCGCCGGCCGCCGCCAGCGCGAAGGCGACGTAGGCGGTGACGGTCACCGGATCGGTCAGGTTGCCGGTCTCGTCCAGGCCGCGGCTGGCCACCTCGAAGTGGCCGTCGGCGGCCTGCTGCTCGAGCAGCCAGGCGCGGGTGCGGGCGATCATCGCCTCGTCGACCGTGCGCACGCCCGCCATGTCGACGAACTCGAGCAGGCCGTAGGCGGTCAGCACCGTGTGCGCGGGATCGTTGCCGAACCACTCGAAGCCGCCGCCGTCGACCTCGAAGGTCAACAGACGCTGGTAGCCCGTGTTGACGTAGCCCATGGCGGTCGCCTCGAGCTCGGGCGTCACGGTCCCAGTCTCGCGCAGGTAGCGCACCACCAGCACGTTCGGCCACGTCGTCGACGAGGTCTGCTCGAAGCAGCCCGACGGCATGCGCAGGATGTTGTCGAGGCCCTCGACCGCGGCCGAGAACAGACCCGGGTACAGCTTCACCAGCAGCTTGCCGCTGCCCTCGATGGCCTCGGCGGGCAGCATGATCTCGCGGTTGACCGGCTCGTCCAGGCGGCCGCTCCACGACTGGCGCACCTCCTGGCCGTCGGGCACGACCTCGACCACGCGCTCGACGGCGTCCTGCAGGCTGTCGCCGATCGCGAAGACGGTCAGGGCGTGGATGCCCACCTTCTCCA
>JAUHXL010000558.1 GCA_030426945.1 bacterium | reverse complement strand
GCGCGCGGCGCGAAGGTCGAGCGCGTCGAGCGCGGCACCTACGCGGGCTGCTTCGTCGAGGCCGAGGGCCGGGTGCGGGCGTTCGCGCCGGGCGGATCCTGCGGCCTGGGCGTCGCCGCGACGGCCTCGGGGCTGCCGTCGAACCACGTCTCGGCCCTGGCGATCTTCGACGGCGCGCTGCACGTCGGCACCTTCGACGCGGGCCTCGCGCGCCGCCTGCCCGACGGCCGCTTCGCGCCGGTGGCCGGCGCCCCGCGCTTCGTCAACGCGCTGCTGCCCGACGGCGCGCGCCTGTGGATCGCGACGCCCAAGGGCCTGTTCGTCCTGCGCGGCGGCCGGGTGCGGCGCGCGCCGGTGGCCCTGCCCAGCGATCACGTCAACGGCCTGGCCGCGGGCCCCGACGGCACGATCTGGGTCGCCACGAGCAAGGGCCTGGCCGGCGTGCGCGCCGACGGCGTGCGCGTCATCGGTACGCGCCACGGCCTGCCGTCCCGCATCGTCTACGCCGTCGCGGTCAGCGCCGACGGCGCCGTCTGGGCCGGCACCGCCGGGGGCGCCGCGCGCATCGCCGCCGACGGCGTCCGCACCTACACGCAGGCCAACGGCGCGCTGCCGCACGACTGGGTCAACGCGCTGCTGCCCGACGGCGACGGCGTGCTGGCCGGCACCTACGACGCGGGCGTCGCGCGCCTCGACGCCGAGGGCGGGCGCGTGCTGTCGGGCCTGGGCGACGCTTGGGTCAACCCGGCCGGCCTCACCCGGGCGGGCGGCGCGCTGTGGGTCTCGACGCTGGGCGGCGGCCTGTGGCGCGCCGCCGGCGACCGCGTCACCCGCGTCCACGGCCTGCCCGCCGACGACGTCACCGCCGTCGCCCTGCTCCACGGCGCGCTGTGGATCGGCACCCGCGGCGGCCTCGCCCGCGTCCCATCCAACCCCCACGGCGGATCCTGAGCACCCACGTCGTCGTAGTCGTGGTCGTGGTCGTGGTCGTGGTCGAAAAGACCCCGAGCCCCAACCCACCCCCCCCGCACCCCCCCGCCCCCCACCCCCCCCGCTGGGGTCCACCGACCCGGGGCCTCCAAGTCACACGCCCACCCCCCACCGCCCCCGCCACCCCGCCGCTCCGCCCGAACCTCGCTGGCGCCGACCTTGCAACGCCCGACCCCCATGGGTCTCCCGAATCGACGCAACCTCTGGATCATCGGCCTCTGGGTGCTCGGCTGCGCGAGCGCCGACGACGCGCCGCAGATCCTCACCCCGCAGATCGCCGACTACGAAGAGGTCTACGTCTCGAAGTCCGACCTCGAGCGCTCCGCCGTGCAGGTGGGCGTGCAGGCGATCGAGATGCTGCCGGGCGAGACGCCCGAGCAGGCGGTGCAGCGCGCGCTGGGTGTGCGCGCCGGCACGCTGGCCGAGCTGATCGAGGGCGCCGAGGACGCGCCGCAGGCGCCCGAAGCCGCGCCTGCCTCGCCCGATCCGCTGCCCGCGCCCGATCCGCTGCCCGCGCCCGAGGCCCCCGCGCCCGAGGCCCCCACGCCACCGCCCGACGATCCGCCCCCGGCCCCCGAGGCGCCGCCGGCCCCCGAGGCGCCGCCGGTCCCCGAGGCGCCGCCGGCCCCCGAGGCGCCGCCGAGCCCCGCCGGGCCCGAGGCGCCGCCCCCCGCCGACCGCTGCGACGACGCCTGCCAGTACGCCCACGACGGCGTCTGCGACGACGGCCGCCCCGGCGCGCCCTACGCCGTGTGCGCCGCCGGCAGCGACTGCTCCGACTGCGAGGCCGGCGCCGCTTCGCCCGCCGCGCCGCCGGCCCCGGCGCCCGCCGCCAGCGGCCAGCGCTGCGTCGCCGAGGGCACCGACGGCGTCTGCGGCGAGGTCGCCGCCTGCGACGGCGTGCCCGTGCCCGGCTTCTGCCCCGGCCCCGCGAACATCCAGTGCTGCATCCCGCCCGGCGTCTCCGAGCAGCCCGGCAACGGCCTCGGCCAGGTGTGCAGCACGCCCCGGGGCGGCGGCACCTGCGGCCCGGTCGGCGGCTGCCCCGGCACGCCCGTGCCCGGCTACTGCGCCGGCCCCGCCGACATCCAGTGCTGCGTCGACGATCAGGTCGAGCAGAAGGCCATCTGCGGGGGCGTCTGCGTCGGCGTCATCGTCACGGTCGGCGCCCGCCTGGTGCTCGTCGCCCTGCGCGCGCGCACCGCCACCGCGGTCATCTCGACCGCGCGCGTCGCCACCTCGACGGGCCGCGTCGTGCAGATGACCGTCGGCACCGACGCCGCGGCCCTCGGCACCGCGCGCGCGGTCGGCTACGGCGGCGCGCGCGTGGTGCAGCCCCAGGTGGGGCCGACGGTCGACCGCTTCTTCCGCACGGCCGCGGGCGCCACCGCCGCGGTCAACGCCGCCGAGCAGGCGGGTGAGCAGGCCGACGCCGACGCCCCGTCACGCACGGGCGTCTGCGACGAGGCCACCCACACCCGCCTGCAGGATCGCGTGAACCTGATGTGCAAGCAGCGCCTGCCCGACGGCACCTACGACGACGTCGTGCGCGGCTGCCGCGGCTATCGCAACCAGAGCCGGGAGCTCGAGAGCTGGGGGCGCCGGTTCGCCGACACCGGCACCTTCCCCGACGACGTGGACCCCTACGAGGCGCTCGACGCGGTGGCCGAGTACTGCCGCAACCTGCGCGTCCGCATCAACCACAACGACCGCTGCTATCGCGCGCGGGTGGACGTGATGGAGATCTGCTATCCCGGCGACCTCGCCGACCAGAACCATCGCGACGAGGCGCAGAGCGCGCTGGACACCAAGCTGCTGTGCGTCGACTTCTCGGTGGCCGCCGGCTGCACCGCCGTGCTGCAGGCGACGGGGGGCTGACCGAAGCCCGCGGCCGGCCACCAGAAAGTGCGTGCCTTCGGTCTCGGCAGAGGCCACCATGTCCACCGTTCGGACCCCCGCACCTTCCGAGGAGTTGCGCCATGCCGTGGCCGACCGTACCGCCCGACGTCGACATGCCCACGCCCGCCCTGCGCGATCCGGCGCAGCGGGCCTTCGCCTTCCGGGTGAAGGCCACCGGCATGGATCCCCACATCGACCAGACCCAGTGCGACTTCTTCGTCGACGGCCACAAGGTGGCGCTCTGGTTGCCCCACGCCATCGACGCCGGCCGGGACGTCTTCGAGGGCGTCGCCATCGCCGAGCTCGGCAGCGTGGGCCCGTCGATGGTGTTCACGGGCACCTACAAGGATCAGGGCAAGAAGAGCGAGACCTTCAGCCCGGTGAAGTCCGTGTCCTTCGACTCGCGCATCACGAACGTCAAGCACGCCGCGGCCGGCGGCGGCGTCACCCTCAAGGTGGGCGTCGAGCTGGCGAGCAGCGCGTCGGGCACGTTCCTGGTGGCCGCGCCCTACGCCGAGTCGATGCCCAAGTTCGCCAACCACGGCGCGTACGTGAGCGCCGGCGGGTGGACCAAGGTGGGCGCCAACGGCACCGTGTCGGTCAACGTCGTGCCCAACGGCGTTAGCGCCTACGCCCTGTTCCTGGCCAAGAACGTGCCGTCGCAGATCACGCCGGTGTCCGGGGTCACGCTCTACAAGCTGTGATCGGCGCGGCGGGAGCCGTCTCCGGTCGACCCGGACACGCCGCAGGCTGCGCCCGGGTGCGCCCGGGGGAGCGTGGTGGCGCCCGAACGCTCCCGCTGGAGCGTTTTGAGTCGTAACGTCTTGATCGCAAAAGCTTCTACCCTGGGTGCGCCTGGGAGCGCGGGGCCGGCCACGAAGCGAGCGCAGCGCCCGTCCCGTCGCCGGTGGACCCGGCGGGGTCGGGCGCACGCCTCGACCGCCGGCGCCCGGTGATCGTGTGGGTCGCGATCCGTTCGGCCGAGGCTGCGGCGATGGCATGGGCCGTTGGCAACGAATAACGCCGTTCGGCGATTAAGGCGTTGCCAAGCACCCTCACTTTGATCAAGATCAACTCGGCTTCACGAACCAACGCCGTGACCTGCCCTACGGCGTCGTGAAGTTGTGGTGCTCGTGTCGCCTGCCCGACGTCGCGAGCGCCCGAGGCGGCGGTCCTTCGGGGCCGCCGCCTCACTTTTTTCGGGGCACCTCTTCAGCGCTTCTTGGCGGTCGGCCGCCGTCGCCCGCGGCGCGCGGGCGCCTTGCCCTTGGCGCGCGCCGCGCCGGTGGCCCACCGCACCCGCCCCTCGGCCGTCAGATCCAGCACCAGCCGGGCCTGCTCGGTCTGACCCGGCGGCACCGCGAAGGGCCGCGTCGTTCCTTGCCGAAACAGGCGCTCCGCCTCGTCTTCCGGGATGCGCACGCCGTCGCGCTCGAACCAGACGACGAAGCCGCAGCCCTCGCGCCAGCGCGCGCAGCCCCAGCCGCGGTTGCCCTTGACGATCGTGCCCTCGTGGCACAGCGGACAGCGCGGGGGGCCGTCCGGCGCGCTCCGCGCGACGCGGGCCCGCGGCGTCTTCGTGCGCTCGCCGCCGCTGCGCCGACGGCCACCCCGGGTGGGCGGCGCGGCCGTGGGCACCTGCAGCCGGGGCGCCGCCCGCAGCGCGGCGACGGCGTCGGCCACGAAGCGGCGGATGTCACGGCGGAATGCCATCGGTGGGTCGGCGCCCTCCGCGATGGCTTGTAGGCGTCTCTCCCACTGCGCGGTCAGCGTCGGGCTCTTCAGGGCGTCCACCGGCAGCGCGCCGATGAGCGCGCGGCCCGGCGGCTCGGCGGTCAACGCCTTGCCCTGCCGGCCGACGTAGCCGCGCCGGATGAGCGTCTCGAGCGTCGCCGCGCGCGTCGCCGGCGTGCCCAGGC
>JAUHXL010000557.1 GCA_030426945.1 bacterium | reverse complement strand
AGGCCGCCGCCCGCGCACCGGCCAGCCCCCGCAAGAAGCGCAAGAAGGCCCCCGCCGCCGAGCCCGTCCGGCGGCGTCACCGCCCGATCCCGGTCCCCGAGCCGCGACCGGCGCCGGCGGCCGAGCCGCCGTCGATCATCGTCAAGCGGGCCGCCGCGCCCAACGACGATCCCATCGGCACCAACGTGCTGACCTCGGTCTTCGAGCCCCAGCCCGAGGTCCGCGCGCAGCTTCCCCGGGCCCGCCTGGTGGCCCGCGGCGGCGAGCACGAGGGCAAGGCCTGGTACCTCAACCGCAACCGCACCACGATCGGCCGCGGCACCGACAACGACATCGTGTTGCTCGACATCGCGGTCAGCCGCCACCACCTGCGCATCGACCGCCACGGCGACGGGTTCCGGCTGCTCGACCTGCAGAGCGGCAACGGCACGTACATCAACGGCCGCCGGGTGCTCGACGCGGAGCTCTACGACGGCGACGCCGTCGAGGTGGGCAACACGGTGCTGGGCTTCAGCACCGTCGGCAAGCCCCGTCTGCGCCCCGCCGGGCTGCGCGAGGCGGTCACCGATCCCAGCATCGCCGCGCCCCGCTCACCGGCCCCGCCGCGCCGCTTCCCGCTGCTGTGGATCGCCCTCTCCGCCCTGACCGCCTTCGTCACCGTGGTCGTGACGATGATGATCATCAAGTCGCTCCGCGATCCGCCCGCCGCGGCCGCCGCCGATCCGGCCGAGGCCGCCGCCTGGGTGGCGCGCGCCGACGACGCCATCGCAAAGCGATCCTGGGAGAGCGCCCGCGCTGACCTCGAGGTCGCGCGCAGCCTGGCCCCGGACGCGCCGGCCGTGACCGAACGCCTCGCCCTCGTCGAGCGCGAGGCGGGGCACGCGGCGACCCTGGCCGCCGCCCGCGCGATGGTCGACCGCGGCGAACCACCGGCGGCCGTCGACGCCCAGGTGGCCACCATCGCCGCCGACAGCGTCTACGCCGCCGACGCGCGCGCCCTGCGCGACGCCGCGCGCGCCGCCGCCGTCGATCGCCTCGTCGAGCAGGCCGAGGCCGCGCGCGCCCGCGGACATCTCGCCGCGGCCCGCCGCCTGGCCGAGCAGGTGCTGACCGACGACGCCGGCCACGCCGGCGCGCGCCGCGTGCTCGCGGCCATCGACGCCGCCGAGCGCGGCGAGGACGACGCGGGCGCGCCGCCCGCCGAGGTGGAGCGCCCGACCCGCGATCCCGAGCCAGCCCCTCGAACGGTCGACGCCGACGAGCTGGCGCGCCGCGACCTGGCGGAGGGCACCCGCCAATACCGCCGCGAGCGCATCGACGCCGCCGCCCAAGCCTTCGAGCGGGCGGCGAAGCGCGGCGCCGCCAAGGGCCTCACCCGCCAGGCCGCGGATCGCGCGCGCTGGGTGCGGGAGTTCGCCCGCGCCTGGCGCGACGGCAAGGCCGCCGCCGAGGCGCGCCGCGTGGTCGAGGCCATCCGGCGGCTCGAGGAGGCGCGCGGGCTCGACCGCAAGCTGGGCGGACACCACGCCGGCGCCATCCAGAAGGCGCTCGTCGAGCCGTGGTACCTCGACGCCGCGCGCGCCTTCTACGAGAAGCGCTACCCCGACGCCGCGCGCCGCACCCAGCAGGTGCTGAGCGCCGATCCCGGGCACAGCCTGGCGGCCAAGCTGCGCCAACGCATCGAGCGCCAGGCCGACGAGCTCTACGCCGAGGCGCGCCGCCTGCGCAGCAGCGATCCGACCCGCGCGCGGCGCCTGCTCGGGGACGTGGTCAAGATGGCCGGAAAGGGATCGAGCCTCGCGCGGGACGCCGAGGCCCTCGCGCGGGATCTCTGAGCGCGTCGGGGCTCAGGCCTCGGCGTCGTCGTCCTGATCCGCGTGATCGGCAGGATCCGGGCGGCCCTTCAGCAGGCGCCTCACCTTGGACTGCAGGACCGCGACGTCGAAGGGCTTGTCGAGGTGATCGTCCGCGCCGTAGAGCGGCGCGGTCATCTCGTTGATCGACTTGCCGATGCCGGTGAGCATCAGCACCGCGATGTCGTCGTAATCCGCCTTGCTGCGGATGTACTTGCAGACCTCCCACCCCTTGAACTCGGGCATCCAGACGTCGAGGACGACCAGATCCGGGTGGTGCTCGACGATCCGCTCGATCGTCTCCTCGCCGTCCTTCGCCTCGATGATGTCGGCGTCGAACGAGGCCAGCGCGCGCCGCACCATCCGCCGCATCTCGGCGTCGTCGTCGGCCAGCAGGATGGTCTTCCGATCGGCTGCGTCGCTCACGAAGTCCCCCGTGGTCTGACGCTCCGGTTTCGCCCGGCGCGCACCGGTTGTCAAGATCGGCCGACCGGCGACCGACGGATCGGGGCAGCCGGCGGGCGGGGCATGAATCCGCGCCGCGTCCGGTTGACTCCGATTGCGGGCGGCGATTTGGTCGTGCCTCGCGCTGCCCGTACACTTCGAAGGCCCGGCGAACGATGAGGGGGCCCCGGCTCCCACGCGAGGATCAATGCGCTCGATGAACACGGCCACGAAGGCGTTCCTGGCGCTGGTGTCGTTGGTCGGGGCGTTCTACGTCTCGATCTCCTACCGCTACGGCGACCCGGGCTGGCAGCTGCAGTTTCACGCCCGCGCCGCCGCGCAGGACGAGGCCCCCGCCCCCGTCGACGACTACGATCTCAAGAGCCTCGCGATCCTCAACCGCGCGGTCATTCACATCAAAGAGAACTACGTCGATCCGACGCGCCTCGACGAGCGCCGGATGATCGGCGCCGCGATGGAGGAGGTGCAGCGCGCCGTCGCCGAGCTGCTCGTCGAGGTCGAACGCGACAGCGAGGGCGTGCCCACCCAGCTGACGGTGCGCGTCGACCAGGCCGAGGCCACGTTCGACCTGCGCGAGGTGGGCAACCCGTGGCAGATGTCCTTCAAGTTCAAGGACATCTTCCGCTTCATCCAGGACAACCTGCGCCACCACACCAAGCTGCGCGACATCGAGTACGCCGCCATCAACGGCATGCTGTCGACCCTCGATCCCCACAGCGTCCTGCTGCGGCCCGAGGACTACCGCGAGATGAAGCTCAGCACCCGCGGCAAGTTCGGCGGCCTCGGCATCGTCATCAGCATCCGCGACGGCCACCTGACGATCATCAACCCGATCGACGACACGCCGGCCTCGCGCGCGGGGCTGAAGGCCGGCGACCACATCGTGCAGATCGGCTACGACAGCACGGTCAACATGGCGCTCAGCGACGCGGTCAACCTGCTGCGCGGCGAGCCCGACACGTCGGTCGACATCTGGGTGCAGCGGGAGGGCTGGAAGCAGCCGCGCAAGTTCACCCTGAAGCGCGACGACATCAAGGTGAAGAGCGTCGCCTCGCGCTCGCTCGGCAAGGGCGTCGGGCTCGTCCGCATCCGCAACTTCCAGAACACCACCTTCGACGAGCTCCAGGGCGCCCTGCGCGAGCTCCGCGGCAAGGGCGCCCTGCGGGGCCTCGTGCTCGACCTGCGCGGCAACCCCGGTGGCCTCCTCGACCAGGCCATCAAGGTGGCCGACCTCTTCATCGAGAGCGGCCCCCTCGTCACCACGGTCGGCTTCGGCGACCGCATGCGCGAGCCCAAGATGGCCACCCGCGGCGGCACCGAGCCGGACTACCCGCTGGTGGTGCTGACCGACAGCTCCTCGGCGTCGGCGAGCGAGATCGTCGCCGGCGCGCTCAAGAATCACCACCGCGCCCTGATCATCGGCCAGCAGAGCTTCGGCAAGGGCTCGGTGCAGGTCATCTACGACAACAAGGACGACTCGGCCCTCAAGCTGACCATCGCCCAGTACCTGACGCCCGGCGACATCAGCATCCAGTCGGTGGGCATCGTGCCCGACGTGAACACCTACGCCGCGATCATCGACGACGAGGGCACCGACCTCTTCCGCAGCGAGGCCCTGCGCAGCGGCGAGAAGGATCTGCCCGCCCACCTCGAGCACGAGTCGGCGGCCACCAGCAAGGCGCAGAAGCCCAAGTTCGCGCTGAAGTACCTGCAGGACGAGGCGCTGGCGAAGAAGATCCGCGAGAACCCCAACGATCTCATCGTGGACTTCGAGATCGAGCTGGCCCGTGACGTCGTGCTGGCCACCCGCAAGGGCCACGTCGAGGGCATCCTCGAGGACGCCCTGCCCCTGCTCGAGGCGCGCGCCGCCCAGCAGAACGAGGCCATCGCCAAGGCGCTCGCGGATCGCGGCGTCGACTGGACCCCGGTGGCGACGGTCACCGGGACGCCCGCCGCCGAGGTGACGGTCGCCACCGACCACCCCGGCGACCGCGTCCTGGCCGGCGAGACGCTGAAGACCACGGTGACGGTGCGCAACACGGGCAACGCGCCCTTCGTGCAGCTGCGCGCCCTGTCGAAGTCCGAGAACGATCACTTCGAGGGGCACGAGTTCCTGTTCGGCAACATCCCGCCCGGCGAGGCGCGCAGCTGGACGGTGCCGATGAAGGTCCCCAAGAGCGCGCTGACCCGGCGCGATCCGGTGAAGCTCGAGTTCGCCGCCGCCCGCGGCGCCGTGCCCCCGCCCGCGGCCCTGAAGGTGGGCGTCGAGCAGCTGCCCCGCCCCCGCTTCGCCCTCAGCTACCGCCTCGACGACGCCCAGCTCGGCAACGGCGACGGCGTGCTGCAGCCGGGTGAGACGGCGGAGCTGGTGGTCGAGGCGCGCAACGTGGGGGTCGGCGACGCCCAGAACCTGCTCGGCATCCTGCGCAACGACGACGCCGACGCGTCGCGCGGCATCTTCATCCAGCGCGGCCGGGTGAAGGGCGAGGCGCTGGCCGTCGGCG
>JAUHXL010000556.1 GCA_030426945.1 bacterium | reverse complement strand
GCTGGAAGGCGCTCAATGGGCGCAGCACACGGCCGGGGATCCAGTCCCGCTCGGTGCTGCCCTCGGGCGGCCACCAGGTCTCGGGGTTGGTGCCGTTGGGCGTGAAGAAGACGATGAAGCGCAGGGGCCACGGCGCCTGGCCCTGCGCGTGGGCGCGGCTGGCCAGCAGGGGCAGCGAGACGAGCGTGCCGGCGGCGCCGCGCAGGAAGGTGCGTCGGGTGGGGCGGCGAAGGCTCATCAGCGGGGCTCCAGGGTGAAGCGGAAGGGGCTGTTGTTCAGCACCGTGTTGCCCGGGTGGCCGGCCTCGAAGGCGAAGGCGCTGAGCGTGTGCTCGCGGCCGTCGCGCAGGGCGGCGGGCAGGGCGAGGCAGAAGCCGTGGTCGCCGGGGTGCCCGATGGCGTCGACGACGTCGGGGCGCGACAGGCCGGTGCGCGCCGTGCCGGCGTGGACGCCGTCGACGCCGGGCGCGCCGTCGATCCAGACGTCGACCTCGAGGGGGCGGCCGGTGACGTCGCGGTCGAGGGCCCAGCCGCAGACCTGGCCGTCCGGGCGCACGGCATCGACGAAGCCCTGGGGCCGGAAGGCGTTGGGCACGCCGGGCTCGGGCTGGGTGTCGGCGTTGAGGCCCGCCCGGAAGGCGAGGCCGGCGTTGTTCAGGACGGTGTCGTCGTCGTCCGCGCCGTGGCCGAGGGCGAGCACGGTGAGGGTGTGGTCGCGGCCGTCGCGGGCGGCGTCGGGCAGCAGGACGCGGAAGCCGTGGTCGCCGGGGGCGTCGGGGTAGGCGGCGTTGACGTCCGGGCGCTCGACGCCGGTGCGGGCCTGCGCGAGGAACTGACCGACGCCGGGGCCGCCGTCGAGCCAGAGCTCGAGGGTGGTGGGGTCGACGGGCGTGTCCGGGTCGAAGGCCCAGCCCACTGCGAGCCCGTCGAGGGTGACGCGATCGAGGAAGCCGATGGGGGCGCGGCCGGCGTCGGGCGGGCCCTCGGGGGGCGCCGGCGGCGGCGCGTCGGCCAGGGGCGGGAGGGGCTGCACGTCGCCGACGACGGCGCCGGGGCGCAGGCCGAAGGCGTCGCTCACCGCGAGGGCCACCAGCAGCTCGCGCAGAGAGCCGTCGGTGGCAGCGAAGGCGTCGAGCACGCCGTCGAGGGCGCAGGCGTCGACGTCCTGCTCCGCGCGGGCGAGGGCGTAGCGGAACCACTGGGTGGCGACGCAGGCGCGGACGCCGTCGCTGGCGCCCAGGCGGGTGGCCAGCTCGGGGACGCCGTCGAAGGGGCCGGCCAGCGCGCGGTCGCGCGGACCGACGACGTTGCCCGAGGTGTCGATGGGCAGGCCGTTCTCGGTGGTGCGGAAGCGGCCGAGGTGGTCGAAGGCCTCGAAGCCGAAGCCGAGCGGGTCGATCTGCTGGTGGCAGCCGGCGCAGGCGCGGTCGGCGGTGTGCTGGGCGAAGCGCTCGCGCGTGGTGGCGTTGGGATCGGGGCTGGGCGGCTCGATGACGACGTCGTTGGGCGGCGGGGGCAAGGGCTGACAGAGCAGCATCTCGCGCACGAAGATGCCGCGGCGGATGGGCGAGGTCTGATCCGCGTGGGCCAGGCGCGCGAGCAGGGCCGGCTGGGTGAGCAGGCCGGCGCGCTCGCCGGGCAACTCGACGCCGACGAACTCGCCGGGCGCGCCGCCCTCGATGCCCAGCTCGGCGCCGAGATCGGCGTCCACGAAGACGACCGGCGAGTCGAGCAGGGCGGCGAAGGTGCCGTCCTGCCAGAAGACGTGGTCGACGAAGCGCTCGATCGAGGTGCGCAGGCCCGCGCGGACGGCGGCGATGTCGGCCACGTCGTCCTTCACCAGATCGTCCAGCTGGTCGAGGCCCAGCCACTGGTGGTGGAAGCGGCGGACGGCCTCGCGGGCGCGGGGATCGTCGAGCATGGCGCGCGCCATCGCGTCCACCTGGGCCGGGCCGTCGAGCTGGCCGTCGCGGGCCGCGTCGAGCAGGGCGTCGTCGGGCGTGGTGCCCCACAGGAAGTAGGCCAGGCGGGTGGCCATCGCGTAGGGCTCGACGCGCGTGGGTTCGCCGGGCACCTCGTCGGGGGCGAGGCGGTCGAGGCGGTACAGGAACTGGGGCGACTGCAGCAGGGCGGTGAGGGTGACCTGCAGGGCGGTGGCGGCGTCGGCCTCGGCGCGCACGGCGTCGAAGAGGGCGACGAAGGCCGCGTGCTCGCTGGCGCTGAGCGGGCGGCGGAAGGCGCGGCGGCCGAAGGTCTGCAGCCAGTCGGCGACGCAGCCGGCGGCCTCGGGATCGCACCCGGTGAGCGCGCGCGCGCCGCGCTGGACCGCGCGGGTGGCCACCTTCTCGCCGGCCTCGAGCCAGGCCTCCACCAGCAGCGGGGTGGCCTGATGGGCCTCGGCGTTGTTGTCGAAGCCGAGGACGCGGTTCTCGGCGGGGAAGGCGGCCGCGGGAGCCGTGTCGTCGCCCAGCAGGTCGCGTACGGTGGCGTCGTACTCGGCGCGGGTGAGCAGGCGGGGCGGCGTGGCGACGGGGGCGCAGTCGACCGGCGCGGGTGGGTCCACCGGCGGGGGCGCGGCGTCGACGCCGGGCGTCGGCACCGAGGGCGCCGCGTCGGCGCGGGCCGGCGGGGGCGAATCGGCGGCGGGTGGCGGCACGCCGGGCCGCGGCGTGGCTCGCTCGGACACCGGCGGAGTCGCCGAGGGCGCCTCCTCTTCACAACCCCAGCCCGCGGCCAGCGCGAGCACCACCCACCCTCTACGCATCGACGTCCCCCGGCGCGAACCGGGAGAGGTTAGCAGATGCGGCGACCGAGGCGAGCGCGAGGCGCCCGACCGGGCAGCGGCGCGTCGGCGGCGCGTCGCCCGGGACGCCTCGCGGGCGTCCGCTCCGCCGGCCCCCCTCCGCGAGGCTGCTCACCGCAGCGGATCGGGCCCGATCGACGCCGTCACGCGGGCGGCCAGCGCGTTGAGCGCGAAGGCGACCCCGTAGACGCTCGGGTAGACCACACGGGGCGCCCCACGGTCGCAGGCGTCGACGATCTTGTGGGCGAGCACGTCGGGCGCGCCCGTCGGGATGTACTTGGCCACCAGGCTACGGGCGACCTGACCGCGGGCGTGCGCCTCGAGGCCGGACGAGACCGGACCGGGGTACACGGTCACGACGTGGATGCCCCGCGACGCCAGCTCGACGTGCGCGATCTCGGAGGCCATCGCCAGGCCGGCCTTCGCGGCGCCGTAGTAGGTGCAGCCCTTGATCGGGACGCGCCCGGCCATGCTCGAGACGTTGACGATGCAGCCGCCGCGCGGCATGTCGGGCAGCGCGAGGTCGATCAGGCGCAGGGGCGCGAGCAGGTTCACGGCCAGCAGCGTCGCGCCTCGAGACCAGCCGGTGCCGCCGATGGACAGGATGTCCATGAGACCCGCGCAGTTCACCAGCACGTCGACGGCGCCGCGCGCGGCGATCAGCTCGCGCCACGCGGCCGGCAGCGCGTCGAGCTGCGTCAGGTCCCAGCGCCGCGCCTCGGCGAGCGGACCGAGGCGCGCGGCGACCTCGCCGAGGGGCCCGTCCGCCACGTCGACGAGGGTGAGCCGGGCGCCCGCGTGACGGGCGGCGAAGCGGGCGGCCAGCGCCGAGCCGATCGCTCCGGCGGCGCCGGTGACGACGATGTGCGGGGCCGACCTCATGCCCGCGGCGCGCGGGAGGCGGTGGGCGTCTCCGGATCGAAGGTCAGGGTGAACCAGCCGCCGGCGATGTGCTTGTGCGTCCACACGCCGAGCAGGACCAGCGGCTCGCCGTCGTGGGACAAGCGCCGGAAGTAGTCTTTCCAGGGCTGGTGATCGTAGTTCATGGTCGCGGTGGGCTCGCCCCGCCAGCGGATGTCGGTCACCCCGACGTTGCCCCAGACCGGGATGGGCGCATAGACCCGGCGCCGCCAGTTCACCAGCAGCGGATCACCCTGCTCCGAGGTCCGGTAGCGCTTGCCCCACCCGAAGCCCAGCCGGGTCAGCGGCCGCACGAGCGCCCACTCCGCGAGGTCGAGCACGGAGCGGTTGGTGCGCACGATGCGCCCGCGCCAGGTGCGGCCGACCAGATCGTCGGCGGCGCGCACGGTGGGCAGGCTGTCGTAGAGGCGGACCAGATCCGCCTCGTCGTAGGCGACGTCGCGACCCTCCAGCACCTCGCGGCGCAGATCGTCGACCGGCATGCCCGTGCCGTCGACCGGGCGGCTGCGAAAGTCCGGGTCGTTCCAGACGGATCGGGAGGGCTGCAGGCGGCACATGCCGCCGATGGCCGCGTTGACCGGGAACATCGCGAACTGCGCGAGATCATAGACGAATGACGGATAGTAGACGATCGCGCGACCGTTGGAGAAACGCATCGGAATCCTCGTGACTGGCAGGTCAGCGGGCTGACAGGACTGTGACCGTCCGATCGGTCGGTGTCAACGCGCCGAGGTGCCGGGTGCGGGCGGAGACGCCGAGGGCGGTCGAGGGGCGCCGCGGCTCCACGCTGTCTCGGGTGCGCGCCGCGCTTCTGACCGCGGGTCGAGGCGCGTAGAGTGAGCCGAGGAGCGGGGAGAGACAGCATGATCTGGCGGCTCGGGTGGATCGGTATGTGGGTGGTCGCGGGCCTCGGCGTCGTGGGGTGCGATGACGACGGGGGCGGCGGCGTCGCCGACGCCGGCGCGGGTGGGGTGCCCGGCATGGGCGGCCAGCCCGGCGCCGGGGGTCAGCCCGGCGTGGGCGGCGCGCCCGGCATGGGCGGCGCGCCGGGCGCTGGCGGCGCGCCCGGCATGGGCGGCGCGCCGGGCGCTGGCGGCGCGC
>JAUHXL010000555.1 GCA_030426945.1 bacterium | reverse complement strand
TGGCGCCGAACGCGGCCGGCGTGCCGCGGGTGCCGAAGCAGGCGCTCGTCTACCACCTGACCGACGCCGCGGGGAACCTCGAGGTGCTGGTCATGCCGATCGAGGGCAAGGGCCTGTGGTCGACGCTGTACGGCTACCTGGCCCTCGAGAGCGACCTGACCACGGTGCGCGGTATCACGTTCTACCAGCACGGCGAGACGCCGGGACTCGGTGGCGAGGTGGACAACCCGCGCTGGAAGAGCCTGTGGCCCGGCCGCAAGGTGTTCGATCCGGACAACAAGCCCGTGATCGAGGTCGTGAAGGGGCAGGCCGGCCCGGTGGCCGAGGCGCCCCACAAGATTGACGGCCTGTCCGGGGCGACGATCACCAGCCGCGGCGTCACCCACCTGGTGCAGCTGTGGATGGGCGAGAAGGGCTTCGGGCACTACCTCGAGAAGCTGCGCGCGAAGGGGGATCGCTCGTGAACAAGAAGCAGAAAGAAGCGCTGCTCGATCCGCTGTTCAACAACAACCCCATCTCGTTGCAGGTGCTGGGCATCTGCTCGGCGCTGGCGGTGACCACCAAGCTCGAGACGTCGGTGGTCATGTCGATGGCGGTCATCGGGGTGACGGCGTTCTCGAACCTGTCGGTCAGCCTCATCCGCAACCTGATCCCGCCCAGCATCCGCATCATCGTCCAGCTGACGATCATCGCGTCGCTGGTGATCGTCACCGACCAGATCCTGAAGGCCTACCTGTTCGACGTCAGCAAGCAGCTGTCGGTCTTCGTCGGCCTCATCATCACCAACTGCATCGTGATGGGGCGCGCCGAGGCCTTCGCCATGCAGAACACGCCGGGCGACAGCTTCCTCGACGGCATCGGCAACGGCGTCGGCTACAGCCTGGTGCTGATCTTCGTCGGCTTCTTTCGCGAGCTCCTCGGCAGCGGCAAGGTCTACGGCATCACGGTGCTGT
Source organism: bacterium (assembly GCA_030426945.1). Lineage (GTDB taxonomy): Bacteria > Myxococcota_A > Bradymonadia > UBA7976 > UBA1532 > JACKDN01. Next base: position 3,875 of record JAUHXL010000555.1, on the reverse strand, counting down.
CGCCGGTGACCGAGGGGGGCTGGTACACGCCCAACGGCCTGCTGGTGCTGGCCCCCGGCGCGTTCTTCCTGATCGCGGTGTTCATCTGGATCAACCGCGCCTGGAAGCCCGACCAGATCGAAGCGGTGGAGTAGGACGATGCTCGAGCACTACCTCAGCCTCGCCACCAAGGCGATCTTCGTCGAGAACATGGCCCTGGCCTTCTTCCTGGGCATGTGTTCGTTCCTGGCCGTCTCCAAGAAGGTCGACACCGCCGTCGGCCTCGGCGCCGCGGTCACCTTCGTGTTGGCGGTCACCGTGCCGCTCAACAACCTGCTCTACAACCTGCTGCTGCGCGAGGGCGCGCTCAGCTGGATCAGCGCAGACTTCGCCACGCTGGATCTGTCCTTCCTCACCTTCCTGACCCTGATCGGCACCATCGCCGCCAGCGTGCAGGTGGTGGAGATGGCGCTCGACAAGTACGCGCCGGCGCTCTACTCGGCCCTGGGCGTGTTCCTGCCGCTGATCGCGGTGAACTGCGCCATCCTCGGCGCCTCGCTGTTCATGGTGGAGCGCGACTACAACTTCGCCGAGAGCGCCGTCTTCGGCATCGGCAACGGCATCGGGTGGGCGCTGGCGGTGATCGCCCTGGCGGCCATCCGCGAGAAGATGCGCTACAGCGACGTGCCGCCCCAGCTGCGCGGCCTGGGCATCACCTTCATCGTCACCGGGCTGATGGCGATCGGCTTCATGGCCTTCGCCGGCATCCAGCTCTAGGAGAACCCGCCGATGACCACGATCCTCCTCGGCGTCGCCGTCTTCATCTTCGTCGTGGTGGCGCTGACCGCGCTGCTGATGGTGGCGAAGACCAAGCTCGTCAACGCGGCCGACGTCAAGATCATCATCAACGGGGACGAGTCGAACCCGATCACCGCCCAGGCGGGCGGGAACCTGCTCAACACCCTGGCGAACCACAAGATCTTCATCCCGTCGGCCTGCGGCGGCATGGGCAGCTGCGGCGTGTGCAAGGTGCACGTGCACGACGGCGGCGGCGCGATGCTGCCCACCGAGAAGGGCTTCATCAGCCGAGGCGAGGCCCGCGAGGGCTGCCGCCTGTCCTGCCAGGTGAAGGTCAAGCAGGACATGCACATCGAGGTGGAGCCGGAGATCTTCTCCGTCCGCAAGTGGGCGTGCACGACCCGCTCGAACCACAACGTCGCCACCTTCATCAAGGAGCTCATCCTCGAGCTGCCCGAAGGCGACGAGGTGCCCTTCCGGGCCGGCGGCTACATCCAGATCGAGTGCCCGCCGCACACGGTGCACTACAAGGACTTCATCATCGAGGAGAAGTTCCGCGAGGACTGGGACCGCTTCAACATGTGGCAGTTCACCTCGGTGGTGGACGAAGAGGTCACCCGCGCGTACTCGATGGCCAACTATCCCCTCGAGAAGGGGATCATCATGCTCAACGTGCGCATCGCCTCGCCGCCCCCGCGCCAGCCCAACGTGCCGCCGGGCAAGATGTCGTCGTTCATCTTCGGGCTGAAGCCGGGCGACAAGGTCACCATCTCGGGCCCCTTCGGCGAGTTCTTCGCGCGCGAGACCGACAACGAGATGGTGTTCATCGGCGGCGGCGCCGGCATGGCGCCCATGCGGTCGCACATCTTCGACCAGTTCCGCCGGCTGAAGACCGACCGCAAGGTGTCGTTCTGGTACGGCGCGCGGTCGCTGCGCGAGGCCTTCTACGTCGACCACTTCGACAAGATCGCCGAGGAGTTCCCCAACTTCCAGTGGCACCTGGCGCTGTCGGATCCGCTGCCCGAGGACAACTGGAAGGGCTACACCGGCTTCATCCACCAGGTGGCCCTCGACAACTACCTGAAGGATCACCCCGCGCCCGAGGACGTCGAGTACTACATGTGCGGGCCGCCCATGATGAACCAGGCGGTCATCAACATGCTGCTCGACCTGGGCGTCGAGCCCGAGAACATCATGCTCGACGACTTCGGCGGCTGATCGCCGCCCCCGCGGCCGCCCGCACGGCCGCCGCCGCCTGCCCCGCCCCACCGGAGCCCCCATGGCCCGCCCCGTCGTCGACGGCCCCTCCGCCCTCCGCCGCTTCGTCCTACCCGGCCTGTTCGTCGCCGCGCTGTTCGTGGTGCTCTTCCTGCGCCGCCCGGAGACCGCCGGCGGCGAGCGCGTGGTGCGCCTCGAGGGGCCGACGATGGGTACGCAGTACCACGTGACCGTGGTGCTGCCGACCGACGGGCCGGACGACGAGGCCCTGAAGGCCGCCGTCGACGGCGCGCTGGCCGAGGTCAACGGGGCGATGTCGACCTACCTGCCCGACTCGGCGCTGTCGCGCTTCAACCGCCACGCGGGCGCGGGCGCCTTCGACGCGCCGCCGGGGCTGATCGTCGTCGTGGCGCAGGCGCTGGCGATCAGCGCGGCCACCGGGGGCGCCTTCGACGTGACGGTGGGCCCGCTGGTGCGGGCCTGGGGCTTCGGGCCCGACAAACCGGGGGACGCGCCCGACGCCGCGGCGCTCGCGGCGCTGCGCCAGCGGGTGGGCTGGCGCATGCTGACGGTGGACGAGGCCGCGGGCACGCTGAGCAAGGCGCGGCCCGATCTCGAGGTCGATCTCTCGGCCATCGCCAAGGGCTACGGCGTGGATCGCGCCGCCGCCGCGCTGGCCGGCCTGGGCGCCGAGCGCTACCTGGTCGAGGTGGGCGGCGAGGTGGTCGCGCGGGGGACGAACCCCGACGGCCAGCCCTGGCGGGTGGGCATCGAGAAGCCCGCGCTCGACGGCAGCGGCGGGGTGCAGGAGGTCGTCGCCCTGTCGGGCCGCGCCATGGCCACCTCGGGCGACTACCGCAACTATCGCGAGGTCGACGGCGAGCGCGTGTCGCACACCATCGACCCCCGCACCGCCCGGCCGATCACCCACGGGTTGGCCTCGGTCAGCGTGGTCGCCGACGACTGCACCACCGCCGACGCCTGGGCCACCGCCCTCAACGTGCTCGGCCCCGAGGCAGGCCTGGCCGCCGCGACGGAGCGGAACCTCGCCGCCCTGTTCATCATCCGATCACCGGACGGCGCCGGCTTCACCACGCAGGCCACGCCGGCCTTCGAGGCGCTTCGAGCGGCGCCCGCCGAGTGATTCTGCTACCGTGCCGCCGCTCGTGATGGAGGGCTGCCGCGTCGGACGCCGAGCGCTGGCCGCCCGTCGAAGACATCGCGCGCAGACGATGAGCTGATCGGAGGGCTCCCCATGGAGATGATGCTGGTCACCTTCGGGCTGATGGGCGCGCTGATGCTGGCGATGGCCGTGGGCGTGATCTTCCGCGGCAAGCCGCTTCGGGGCAGCTGCGGCGGCGTCGGCAACGACTGCGCCTGCGAGAAGGCCGGCCGGCCGGGCGCCTGTGAGGACGGCAAGGGCCCGCCCCCCGCCGACGACGCGCCGCGCGACCTCGGCGGCGGCGTCCTCCTCAACGGGTGAGCGATTCCCCCGCCGGGCGCGCCTCGACGTAACGCACCGGATCCCCCAACCGAAGCTGCAGCCGCAGAGCGACATCGCCGGTCAGCGTGACCTGATCGTCCTCCACCGCCGCCGCGCCCAGGCAGGCGCGGAAGGCGAGGCGCTCGTTGGCGACGATGAAGCCCGCCGCCCCCGCGTCGAGCTGCCCCACCACCTTCGCCAACGTGCCCACCCGGCTGGCGCGCACCGTGCGCACCTCGGCCACCTTCGCCCGGTACATGGGCCCAGCGTCGAAGATGTCGACCGCGTCGGCGAAGGTGAAGCCCTCCTGCTCGAGCAGGCTCAGCGCGGGCCGCGTCTCGGGGTGGACCTGGCCGATGACGTCCTGCACGTCAGGGGGCAGGATGGGGATGTAGAG
>JAUHXL010000554.1 GCA_030426945.1 bacterium | reverse complement strand
CGCCGCGCTGCCCGCCGACGCAGCCCCCGACCCGCCGCTGCGCGATCCCGAGGCGGACGAGCTGCCCCGCTTCGCCTTCCCCGTGCACGCGGACGATCGCGCGCTGATCTTCGTCCGACCCCGCTTCGGCGTGGATCACGATCCGAGCGATGGCCGCCGGGTGGTGTGCACCGACTTCGATGGCCAGGGGTTTCCGGCCTGCTACGACGGGCACGAGGGGACCGATTTCATGTTGCGCGGCGGCTTCACCACGATGGACCGGGGGTCGGCGCGGGTGGTCGCGGCGGCGGGGGGCGAGGTCGTCCGGGTCGAGGATGGCTTCTATGATCGCTGCCACGGCGACGTCCAGACGGTCGACGTGACCTGCGACGGGCACCCGCTGGGCGCCAACCGGGTGCACCTGCGCCACGCCAACGGCTGGGTGACGCAGTACCTGCATCTGATGCAGGGCTCGGTGGCGGTGGCCGTCGGCGACGTCGTGCGCTGCGGCGATCTGCTCGGGCGGGTCGGATCGAGCGGCTACTCGAGCGCGCCCCACCTGCACTTCGCCGTCGAGGACGCCGACGGCGCGGTGGTCGATCCCTACGCCGGCGCGGTCACCGGGCCGATCTCGCTGTGGGCGACGCAGCAGGGCCCGGACGGTCACCCAGGTGACACCTGCCACCCCGCCTGGACCCGGCTCCCCTGACGCGGTCACTCGACGTCGTACTGGACGTGGTGCTCTTGCGCGTAGGTGCCCTGCACCGTCCAGAGATCCAGGGCGGCGGCCTGCCGCCGCATGCAGCGGCGCACGATGGGCTCCGGCGCGGCCGGCTCGATCACCTCGAGGGCGGCGCGGCCGTCGGCGACGTCCACGCGCACGTGCCAGTGATAGCGGCCGGGGCGCAGCCGGTAGTGGGCGCGCAGGCAGCCGAGCAGGGCGGGGCGCAGGCCGTCGAGCAGCCCGGCGACGCGCGCCGCCTCGTCCTCGGCCTCGGCGACCGCCGCGGCTGGGGCGGCGCGGCGCAGCGGGACGACCAGCTCGACGCGCGTGTCGGCGGCGAGGTCGACGTCGCGCGGCGCGAAGGGCAGGTTGGCGAGGGCGAAGGTCAGCACGTGGGGCCCCGCGGGCAGGGTCACCTCGATCGGGCTGGCGCCGACGGGCCGGCCGTCCACGGACACCATGGCCCCGGCGGGATCGGTCGTCACGTGGAGGACGGCCTCGCCCACCGGCGCGGGCGGCGTCGCCGGGGGCGCCTCCGCCGGCGTCACCGGCAGGCTCGCCGGGGCGGGCGGGGTGGGCGCGACGCGCTGATCGGCGCCCCCGCAGGCGATCCCCGCGAGGCCGCCGAGGGCCAGCAAGTACAGTCGGAGAGCGGCCTTCATCGCCCCATTGAACGCCCACCGCGCCGGGGGCGCAACCGGCTCCCGTTGACGGATCGCGCTCGACAGGAGGACGATGGCGGTGGTCGCTTCGGCGGCCTCGACTGGAGGGACATGCCATGGCTTCGCCCGAAGAATCCATCGAGGAAGAACTCGAGGTGATGTACGAGGAGCGGGCCGGCCAGCACGACGCCTTGACCGTCGAGCGGCTGCGCGCACCCCTGACCGATCTGGCCCTGGCGCCGGTCGTCTCGGTGCCCATCAGCGGCAGCGTTCGCGACGCGGTGAACCAGATGAAGAAGCACCACAGCGGCGCGGTGCTGGTGTTGGACGACGAGGGCTTCGTCGCCGGCCTCTTCACCGAGCGCGATCTGGTGTCGAAGGTGATCGATCCGCCGCGGGATTGGCGCGAGCAGCGGGTGACCGACTACATGACGCCGCAGGTCGAGGTGCTGCGGCGCAACCAGTCGGTGGCCTACGCGCTGAACTACCTGCACCACGGGGGGTACTGCCACCTGCCGGTGGTCGACCGCACCGGGCGCCCCTGCGGCATGCTGTCGATGAAGCACGTCGTCGGCTTCGTGGCGGAGTTCTTCCGCCAGGAGGTGATGAACCTGCCGCCGGAGCCCTCGGACGGTGCGCTGCCGCAGCACGGCGGCTGACGGGGTCAGCGCGCCTTGACGCGCTTGCGCACCGCCTCGAAGACGTCCGGCAGTGAGCCGGTCTGGGCCGAGCGGATGATCGCGTCCGGGATGGCCACGTCGGGATCCACGTCGATCTCGTACACCAGCAGGCTCTTCTCACCTTCCCAGGGGTAGACCGACCAGCGCCCGTTGTTGCGCTTGTAGGTGCCCTTCATCAGCGTCCAGACGCGCTGGAAGCCGCCCTCGTCGGTCTTGCGCTCGCTCGAGCGCACCACCGACCAGAGGTTGTCGAAGGGGAAGGGCATCTCGATCTCGACCTTGCAGACGCTGTCGCCGCCCGTGCGGCTGATGAGCTCGCTGCTCTTCGTGCGGGGCATGAACTTGGCGAAGTGCTCGCAGTCGCGGACGACGGGCCACACCTTGGCCGGCGCGGCGTCGACGATGCCCATCGCGCGGGCGGCGACGCCGCTGCCGCCGGTCGGATCGAGCCGCTCGACGATCACCTCACCCTTCTTCAGCGTGGTCTTCTTGTCGGCGGACAGGTCCGGCGTGGCGTGCGTCAGCAGCGGGACGAGCAGCAGGGGCAGGGCAACGAGCAGGGCGGTGAGACGCGAAGGGGCGCGGTGCGGCATCGGGCAACTCCGGGGGGATGCTGAGGGCGCTGCGCCGACGCGTGGCGGTGCGGCGCATTCACGCCCCAATCTGCCGAGCCTCGGGGGGTGGGCGCAACGCCTTCCGGTCGGTCAGCAGGTGTGTTCGCCGCAGGCGGCGAGCGCCGCGCCGATGACACGCCCGACGCGCGCGGCCTCCGTGACCCAGCCGGTGCTCTGCAGGGCGGCGGCGTCGACGGGCACCTCCTGCCAGCCGAACTGATCGTCGGCGTCGCAGCCGCGCCACAGCGAGAAGCCGATGCGGTCGGGATCGCTGGAGTGCCAGACGTCGACGTAGACGTGCTTGCCCTGACAGGACGAGTGCCAGGCCGGATCGGCCAGCTCGGCGGCGTGCACCGGGTGCGCTTCGAGGTCGGGGGCGAGCGACGCCGCTACGCCCTCGGCGACCGCCTCGACGAGCGCGTCGCGGCCGTCGCGGGCCAGGGCGCGCAGACCGACGTCCTTGAACGACACGCGGTGGAACCAGTGATCCCTCTCGATCTGCACGCCGATGGCGAGGTAGGGCGTCTGGGCGGGGGCGGCGACCGTCGGCGCGGGCGGCGTCGGCGCCGCCGTCGGGCGGGCGCTCAGCCAGGCCGCGGCGGCGGCCACCAGGGTGGCGGGCAGAAGGAAGCGCAGCATCGGGGGGCTCCTCGGGCGACGCCCCTCTCAACGGGCGCGCACCCGAGAAGTTTCACCAAGGGGGCAGACTGTGTCGAGTCGAGCCCCTCAGCCGCGCTCGTCGGGGTCTCCGGCGCCGCCCTCGTCGTCGGGGGTCGGCTGGGCGGGCAGCGGGGTGGGCTCGGCCCCGCCGCGCGGCGGCAGGCCGGGCTCGGCGCCGCCGTCGCGGCCGTCGTGGATCGCCTCGGGGAGCAGGCAGTGCGCGCGGTCGTCGAGGTTCGCCATGCCGGTCGCCTTGATGCCGACGGTCGACAGCGAGTACAGCGCGTCCCCGATGACCACGCTGCGGCGCATGGTGGCCCAGGCGTCGGGCAGCAGATCCGCGTGGTCGACGAAGCCGACATCGGTGAAGCCGTCGGCGGTCGAGACGTGGAACAGGTTCAGGCCGTTGCGCGGGGTGTCGGTCTCCCAGGCCTCGATGGGCACCACGAGCAGGGACTCGGGGCCCCAGAACGTGAAGGCGTGGTGGTCGTACAGTGCCTCGCTCCACCCCTGCCCGAACAGGTGGTCGTGGGCCAGGGTGGGGTGAGCGAAGTCGGAGACGTCGAACAGGCTGAGCTTCATGCCGGTGACGCGCCCCTCCTCGGTGGCGTCCTGGCCGATGCCGATCAGGTGGTCCTCGCCGAAGGGGTGCAGGTAGGTCGAGAAGCCGGGCACCTTCAGCTCGCCCACCTGGGCCGGCGCGGTGGGATCGGCGAGGTCGAAGGTGAAGAGCGGATCGACCTGCCGGAACGTCACCACGAAGCCGCGGTCGCCCATGAAGCGGGCGGCGTAGATGCGCTCGCCGTCGGCGAGCCCGATGACCTGGCCGGTGACCGGCAGCACGTCGTCGCTCGGGGTGGTGTCGAGCACGAAGAGGTGGTTGGCCGTCTCCCAGGTCGCGGGATCGGTCTCGGTGGTCGCGATGCGCAGGGCCCCGGCGTACTCGCTGAGCGCGAAGCTGTTGAGCGGGGCGCCGAAGACGCGGCCGCTGGCGACGTAGCGGGCGCCCGCGGCGCCGTCGGCGATGTCGAGGCGGTGAATCTGCGTGGCCTGGCGATCATCGTCGGCCACCTGCAGACCCTGGGCGCGGCTGTCGGTGGGCTCGGCCGAGGGCGCCTCGTCCACGTCGACGGCGGTGCCCGGCTCGGCCCCGCCGGTCACCACGCCGCCGCCGACGGCCACGTCGCCGCCCCGCGCGAAGCTGGCCGGGAAGCGCGTGGTCGTCAGGTACAGGCCCTCCTTGCTGGCGTAGACGACGCCGGGGCCGGTGACGACGGCCGCGTCGTCGAGGTCGGCCAGCGGGGCGTCGAGGTCGAGGCTGATGACCGCGGTGACGCCGTGGCCGGCGCGCTCGCCGGGGCGGTGGAAGCGCGCGCAGCTGATCGGCTGCTCCACCTCGCGCAGATCGCCGATCGCGTCGTAGGCCAGGGGCACCCAGTCGACCAGCGTGCTCTCGTCGATCATCCGGCCGAGGCGGGTGCGCCAGTCGTCGTCGGCCGCCTGCGGATCC
>JAUHXL010000553.1 GCA_030426945.1 bacterium | reverse complement strand
CGTTGTTGAAGTAGCAGTAGCCGCCGAACAGATCGCGCGTGGCGTGGTGGCCCGGCGGGCGGGACAGCGCGTAGGTCAGGGGCAGCTTCGATTGGCGCAGGGCGCTGGCCGCCTCGCGCGCGCAGGCTGCGCTCCACTCGGCGGCGGTCAGCGTCTGGCTGTTGAGCGGCGTGCCCGAGTCGAAGCACCAGGCGCCGGCCTGGTGCAGGTTGGTCGGATCCCCGGCGCCCCGCTTCAGGTTGGGGAACACCATCGGGTAGAAGGTCTCGTCGTCGGGCAGGGTGCGCGCGGTGTTGTAGAGCGTCAGCATGGCGTGGCTGTGCTGACTGCGCAGGGCAGCGAGGGGGATCTCCTTCGGCGGCCGGACGTCGAACATCGACGACTCGGCCTGCAGCGCGGCGAGGATGCTCTCGGCGCGCGCGGTCGTCTCGGGGTGGTCGATCTTCTCGCCGAAGGCCCACTCGTAGAGCGGTTTGAAGGCCAGCTGGACCTCGTTGAAGAAGGCGGGAATCCGCGGGCTGCTCATCGCTCCTCCGTCGGCGGGGTCTCGCTCCGCCATCTCGATTGCATTCGAACCATTTGCACTCAAATATTGCCTACGTTAGTCTTTCGCGCCCGAAACCGGGTGGAGAGACCCACCATGGACGCGCTGCCGTCACCTTCCGATCCCAGCCCCCGCGGCGAGGCCCTGTCGATCGACCTGCCCTCGCTGCCTGCGCCCATCGAGGTGCACGACGACTTCTACTCCGACCGGGTGCGCTGCGACCACCCGCCGGCGTCGGTCGACGGCGAGGCCCTCGGTGAGGCGCTCATCGACGCGGCCGCCGCGCGCGACCGTGGCCGCGTCGTGGTCCTCGCGCCGGCGGCCCTCGGGCCCGGCCTCGAGGCCGCCGGTCTGAGCGAGGAGGCCCGCATCCCCGGCTTCTACGCCGGCCACACCGACTGCGTCGTCCACGGCTGGTTCAGCGAGGCCGAGCGCGCCACCCTCGCCAGCCCCGACGCCGTCGCCGGCGTGCAGCGCCTGTTGGCCGACGCCCCGCCGGCCCGCGCCCACACGCCGACGCCGACCACCCGCGCGTCGGTCGATGACGCCGCGGCCATCGCCGAGCTGATCGCCGACACCTTCGAGCACTACCCCACCCCCAGCGGCGTGCCGGCCTACATCGCGTCGGCCATCGAGGGCGGCGTGCCCTTCCGCCTGGTGCGCGACGGGGACGCGGTGGTGGCCTGCGCCAGCGCCGACCGCGTGGACGCCGCGCGGACGGCGGAGCTGACCGACTGCGCGACCCGGCCCAGCCACCGCGGCCGCGGCTACATGCAGGCCATCCTCGCGGACCTCATGGACGACCTGCGTGACCTGGGCTACCCCACGGCCTTCACGCTGGCCCGCGCGCGTGTGCCCGGTATGAACCTGGCGTTCCAGCGCCTCGGCTTCGACCTGCACGGCACCATGGTGCAGTCCTGCCGCATCGGCGGCGGCCTCGAGGACATGAACATCTGGAGCCGGCGCCTCGACGCCGCGGCTGCGACCGCGCCCACGTCGCTCGCCGGCTGATCCGGTCAGCTCGGCAGCCGCCAGAGCGCCTCCACCAGCCGATCGGCGGGCCCGGCGATGCTCTCGGGCACCGCGGGCGGGGCGTCGACCGGCGCCTCCAGCCACGCCGCCAGATGCGCCACGCCCTGCGCGGTGGCCCGATCCTCGCGCGCCAGGTAGTGCAGCTCGCAGGCCAGGTGCAGGGCCTCGCGCAGCCCGGCGGCGGCGCGGCGGTGCCCCTCGAGGCGCAGGCGCAGCGCCTCACGGCGGCGCCAGCGCAGCTCCTCGACGGCGAGGTCGAGCTCGCCCTCCAGCGTCGCCAGCGTCGCCCACACCGGGGCGACCGCGTCGGGGCCGCCGCGCGCCGCCACCGGCAGGGCCCCCCGCACCAGGCCGGAGGCCTTCACCAGCCGGCGCCCGAAGATGCCGCGGTACGCTCCGCCGCTGACCAGCACGTTGACCAGGAAGCCGCTGACCGCGGCCGTGGCCACCGCCAGTACCCGCACCTCGAGCGTCTCGACCGGGCCGCCGCGCGGCACCGCCTGCAGGAACAGCGCGGAGAACGCGGCCACCGGGTAGGCCGTGCCCAGGCGCAGCGCGAAGGTGGTCAAGAGCGCGCCGCCCACCGCGACGGGCACGCCCGTCAGCAGCGGGGCGCCCAGCGCTGCCAGCCCCGCCCCCCACACGCCCCCGACGACGCTGCCCGCCATCTGCGTGAGCGCCCGGCGCAGCCCCATCAGTACCGTCGGCGAGACACACAGGACCGCGATGAAGGTGGACGACACCGAGTCCGGGTTGCCGGTGAGCGCGTCCAGCAGCAGCGCCAACAGCGTCGCCAGCGCGGCCTTCAGCGTCAGGAACCAGGGGTTGCCCAGACCGGGCGCGACGAGGGTGGGTCTCAAGCCGCGCTCAGCGCGCCGCGGCCAGCTGCAGGTCCGGGTGCGCCGCCAAGGCGTCGAGCGTCTCGGGGTTGCGCAGCGCGTCCCGGTTGCGCACCGGGCGGCCGGCCAGCGCGTCGGTGGCGGCCCGCTCGCTCAGCTTGCCGCTGTGCGTCGTGGGCAGGCCCTCGACCGCCGCGATCACCGCGGGGACGTGGGCCATCGAGGCGCCGGTCTTCAGCGCCTTCTTGATCCTCAGCTGCAGCGGGCGGTCGAGCGCGTGGCCCGGCGCCATCACCACCAGCAGCACCAGCCGCAGGCCCCCGATGGTCTGCGGATCCTCCTGCCCGATGGCCAGGCAAGCCGCGATGGCCTCGAAGTCCTGCACGATGGCGTAGATCTCGGCGGGGCCGATGCGGATGCCGCGGATGTTGAGCACGCCGTCCGCCCGGCCGAGCACGCGCGCCTGCCCGTCCTCGGTCAGCTCGAGGAAGTCGCCGTGGGTCCAGACGCCCGGGTTCTCGGCGAAGTAGGCGTCGTGGAAGCGCGCCCCGTCGGCGTCGTCGAAGAGCCCGATGGGGCGGCTCGGGAAGGGCGCGCAGCAGACGAGCTCGCCGGTGCCCGAGCGGCGCGGTCCGTCCGGCGTCATCACCTGCACGTCGTAGCCGAGGCTGATCGCCTGGCTGTAGCCCGCGCGCACCGGCGCGTCCGGGCGGCCGAGCACGAAGCAGCCGACGATGTCGGTGCCCCCCGAGATGGAGTGCAGGGGCACGTCCTTGAAGTGCTCGGCGAGCCAGGCGAACTGCCCCCGATGCAGCACCGCGCCGGTCGACATGACGGTGCGCAGGGCGGCGAAGGCGAAACGCTCCCGCGGCACGATGCCGGCGCGGTCGAGGTACTGCAGGTACACCGGGCTGGTGCCGAAGACGGTGACGCCCTCGGCGTCGACGAGGCGCAGCAGGCTGTCCTCGGCCGGATGACTCACCGAGCCGTCGAGCAGCACGATGCGCGTGCCGGTGGCCAGCGCGCTGAGCTGCCAGTTCCACATCATCCAGCCGGTGGTGGTGTGGAAGTAGAGCACGTCGTCGCCGGTGAGGCCGCCGTGCAGCCGATGCTCCTTGACGTGCTCGACCAGCGTGCCGCCGGCGCCGTGCACGATGCACTTGGGCGCGCCGGTGGTGCCCGACGAGAAGAGGATGAACAGCGGGTGGTCGAAGGGCAGCCGCGGGTAGTCGAAGGGGGCGTCCTCGTCGCCGCCGAGCGCCGCGACGCGGTGCACCGGCACGCCGAGCTCGGCGGGCAGCTCGGCGTCGTCGAGCGTCAGCGCCGCGCGCAGCCCGGGCACCTCGGCCACCAGCGTCGCCACCAGCCCTTCGAGAGACTGCGTGCGCCCCTGGTAGGTGAACCGGGTGTCGGTCAGCAGCAGCGTCGGCTGCACCTGCCGGAAGCGATCGAGGATGGCGCCCGCGCCCATGTCCGGCGCGACCGACGACCACACCGCGCCGACCGCGGCGCAGGCGAGGACCGCCGCGATGGTCTCGGGTGTGTTGCGGGCGACGGCGCAGATCCGGTCGCCCGGCCGGACGCCCAGATGCTGCAGACCGCGCGCGAGCCGCTCCACCCGGGCCCGCAGCACGCCGCGGGTCCAGCGGACGACGTCGCCTGCCTCCGACCAGCCGGTGACGGCCTCGGCGTCGGGGCCGATCTGCGCCGCGTCGCCGCGCGGGTAGAGCAGGTTCTCGGCGTAGTTCAGGCGCATGGCGGGGAAGAAGCGGGCCGTCTCGACGGCGTCCCCCGAGAGGGCCGGCACCGCCTCGCCGCTCCAGCGCAGGCCGGCGAACTCGACGAAGGCGCGCCAGAAGATGGGCGCCTCGTCGATGGAGAAGCGATGCAGCGCCGTGTGGTCGGCGAACACTCGGCCGGTGCGCGCCGAGAGCGTTCGGGTGAAGACGCTCAGCGGATCGCTCGGGTGATCGCTCATGGACCAGGCACCTCCCGCGGCGCGTCAGATGCCGCGATACTCCGGGTGGCCCGCCAGGTAGTCGACGATCTTGCCCAGACCGTCGAAGTTCTCCGGCGACAGATCGCTCCGATCAATCTGCAGCGCGAGGCGCTCCTCGAGGAAGAGCAGGAGCTGCACGAAGCCGAGGCTGTCGAGCACCCCGTTCTGCAGGAAGGACATCTCGTCGTCGTGGATCATCTCGGCGGCGTCGCCGAAGTGATAGTTGTCGTCCAGCCAGTCGATGACCAGCTGGCGGAGGGCGGGATCAGAGGGGCTGTCGGTCAAGTGGGAGCGCTCCAGCGAGTGTGGGCCGCAGGCTGTCACAGGCCGCGGGTCACGGCAAGGGCCGGCGCTCAGGCTTCCAGGGCGCCGATGCTGCTGTTCACGCGGCCGGCGTCGTGGCCCCAGGCCTGCAG
>JAUHXL010000552.1 GCA_030426945.1 bacterium | reverse complement strand
CCCAGCTCGCCGCCCAGGCTGGCGCACACCATCAGGCGCGCGGGGATCGGCGGCTTGAAGAAGTATTTGCACTTCTCCTTCTCCTTGGTCAGCGGCGGCGGCGCGGGCAGCTCGTAATCGTCCTGCAGGCGGAACTCGATCTTCCACAAGTCGTGCGTCAGCACGTGGAAGGCCGCGCCGAAGTAGCTGTTGACCACGTCGTTGTAGAAGGCGCCCACCGCGTAGGCCCGCAGGATGTCGTGCAGCGAGAAGTCCTTGGTCATCTCGTTGTTCGACTCGCCGTCGAGGTACACGCGGATCTGCGGCCCGGCCGTCAGGCGGAACTTCCCGCTGGGCTTGTGCACGAAGTAGTCGTTCAACATGCCACCCTCGAAGGTGACCCGCAGGCCCGAGGTGCTCTGGGTCAGCGTGTGGTAGAGCTGCGGCACGAAGCGCCCGGCCGCCGCGTAGCGATCGTCGAAGGGCTTCGACACGTAGTGGCACTGGTTCAGGATCTGCTGCAGCTTGGCGTTGGCCTGCCGCTCGTAGGCCTGGGCCTCGCACAGCTTCGGGATGACCAGCCCGCGCAGGGCGGCGGCCCGGTTCCACGGGTTCGTGTCGTAGGTGATGCGCCCGCGGCTGTCGACGTCGAACCGCATCGAGCTGCTGACGACCGACTGCCGGCAGGCATGGTCGCCGTTCGCGCGGTGCGGCGTGTTGATCAGCTGCGACAGCCGCGTGGCGCCGCTGCCCCCGTTCAAGGTGCCCCAGTTCGAGAAGTGATCGCCGTCGAGGTGCGACTGGAACACCGCCCACTCGAGATCGCTCTTGCGCTCGCTGCACAGGGCCGTCGGCAGCGAGCCGCCGTTGCAGGCGTAGTAGTAGTTCCAGTTGTACTCGGTGCGACCCGCGGGATCGCGCATGACCTCGGCGACCTCGTTGATCACGCGGCGCAGGCCGAACTGGGTGTCGTGCCACGCGGCGCCGTTGCAGCTGCCGCCCCGAAGCTCGGAGACCTCGTTCTTCACGACGTCGGGCCAGTCGGTGCAGCCGGACTGCGAGAAGGCGTTCCAGGGATCGCCGCCCGGCCGCCCGGCGTCCAGCCAGCGCCGCATGCAACCCACCGCCCAGCTCGCGACCTGCCGCTGCACGCCGATGCTCCACCCGTTCCACGGAAACCTGCTGTCGCACCGATGGACGTTGCCCCCGTTGAAGTTCTGAAGCCCGTTGCCATACATGTAGCGGGCCAGAAGCCTCTGCTTCAGCTGCTCCATGGGATCCTGCACGAAGTAGCGCGAGTACCGCCCGGCCTCCTCGGCCTGGCGTTGCTTCTTGCGCAGATCGCTGTACTCGCGCACCAGCTGCTCGCTGCACCCGCCGAAGCTGGCCGCCTCGTCGGCGGACTGGTCCATCGCCTCGGCCTGCAGATCGCCGAACTGGTCGCTGACGTCGTCGCGGTGGCGCGACGGCGTGACGCGCTCGACGAACACGCCGAAGCGCTGGCAGTCGTCGTCTTCGCCCCCCTCGGCGGTCTCGGTGAAGTCCGGGTGCAGGCAGGCCACCACCTCGAAGGTGTCCCAGCAGGCCCACTCGCCGTTGATCACGCTGTCGCGCGTCGCGTCGTCCAGCTTCAGCCCGAAGACGTGGCTGTGCGGAATGCCCAGCCCGTCCAGCTCGACGGCGGGCTCGGCCACGAAGGTGGTGTGGATCTCGGCGTCGGCCTCGTCGCCCATGCGCACCTGCGCCATCGCCAGCAGCGACGCCGGCGGGCCGTCGGCCGGCGGCGGATCGAGCTGCGCGCAGCCGGGCTTCATCGGTCCGACCGGCTGCAGCGTGAAGTCGAAGGTGACGCCCGGGCGCTCCATCGTCGCGCCGTCGAGCGCGCCGTCGACGCGGAAGTCGACCTCGGCGGACAGGTCGTCCGGCCGATCGGCGTCCGGATCAAGCACGACCACGGCCGACGCCGGCCGCGCCTCGGTCAGCTCGGCGTCGACCCCGGGATCGGGCGCCAGCGCGTAGCCGAAGGGCGCCTCGAGATCCATGCGCAGCTCGAACACCCGCGCCGCCTCGGCCGCGCGCTCGGCCTCGGCATCCACGGGCGTCAGGTCGACGTCGTCGAAGCCCTCGCCGGGCTGGAGCACGTCCCCCTCGGCCGGCGCGGCCTCGGGCGCGTCGCCCTCCTCGTCGGCCGAGCGCGTCTCGCCGGCCGGGTCGAAGGTGAGCCACACCTGCAGCCCCTGCTTGCCCACCAGGTGGGCGCAGTCCGCGGGGATCACCACCTGGTCGCCGAGGATGATCTCGGTGGCCACCTGCCCGGTCAGATCGGCGGGCGTCAGCGTCGGCGGCGGCGCGACCTGCAGGGCCTCCATGTAGCCCGCCGCGGTCGGCGTCGAGCAGCGGTGCTCCACCTCACCCGGCGCGGTGGGCAGCACGAAGGGCAAGCAGGTCTCGTTCTCGCGCTCGCACGCGCCCCCGGCCTCGCACGCGGCGAAGCTGGTGGCCAGCGCCGCCTCGCGCTCGGCGTCGTGCCGGGCCAGCGAGCGGTTGGCGTTGATCGCCAGGTCGAAGGCCTCCTGGACGTGGTGCGCCTCCATGCGGTCGACCACGCAGAAGTCGCCGGCGCCGTCGTGCAGGCCCACCCACACCTCGGTCTGGAAGGGCTCGGCCTCGACCTCGACCCGCACGGTCAGCTCGACCGGGTGATTCAGGTAGGCCGGTCGGTCGTGGTGCGGCGCGAGCAGCAGCTCGGTCACCGCGAAGCCGTCGACGATCGCCCGGTAGCGGTCGTCGAGGTCGGGGTGCTGGCCGGGGTCCAGGTCGTAGACGTAGGGGCCGCTGGTGGCCTCGCCGTCGTCGTCGCCCTCGCACCCGGCCGCGCACGCGACGGCGCACGCGAGGAGCAGTCGTCCCCACCGCGTGGCGCGTCCATCGAGCTGTCTCATGGTCTTCCCCTCCCCCTGTCGGAGCGATCGATGTGGGTCAGCGCACCGCGAGCTGATCGACCGGCACGAAGCGGCCGATCATCTCGCGCACCTGCGCCTCGGTCTCGTTGTGGAACCACCAGGCCAGCACGCCCAGCGCCTCGGGCTGGATGGCCGCCACGGCGCCCAGCGTCCGCACGATCTCGATGCGGGTCTTCAGCGGCGCCGAGGGCAGCTTGGTGCGGTACAGGCTGATCTCGCGGCCGGTCAGCCGCCCCTTGGTCAGCGCGAGCTGCTCCTGGTGCGCCATGGCGATCTCCTCGACCACCACCGGCACCGGATCCTCGCGCAGCAGGTCGCCCAGCAGTCCGGCCGTGGCCTCGCGCGACATCCGCCGCGTGGCGTGCGCCGCCGCCGCGCGCACGTTGGGCTCGGCGTGCCCGGCCAGCGCGTGGATCTGGGGCAGGAAGACCTCGTCGGCGGCGTTGCCCACCGCGTACAGGCCCTCGGCCAGCCGCACGGGATCCGCCTCGACCAACACCTGCTCGAGGTAGGCCCGCGCGGGCTCGACCACCGGCGCGTAGCCGGGGTGGTCGCGCATCAGCGAGCCCAGCGCCATCGTCGCGGTGCTGCCCACCAGGTCGTGCTCGCTGACGCCCTCACCGCGGCTGGCCAGGCGGGTCAGGGCGTCGACGGTGTCGCCGGTGGGCGCGCGCAGATCGGCCAGCGCCGACGTGGCCTGCACGCGCAGGTTCTCGCCCAGCGCGCCGTCGAGGGCCATCGCCTGCAGCGCCGCCGCGGCGACGGGCGAGCCCGACTTCGCCATCGCCAGCACGAGCTGGCTCTGCGCGCTCTCGTCGAAGGCGCCGTCGCGCATCGCCTGGGCCAGCGCCTTGACCCCCTCGGGGTTCATCGCCATCCACGCGCGCATCAGCGCCTGGGCCTCGAAGAAGGCGCCCGGCGTGCCGCCGTCGCGCAGCGCGACGTAATGCTCCCAGGCCTCGTCGTGCGGCACGCCGCGCAGCCAGGCGAAGCGGCCATTGCGGTGCGCCTGCGCCAGCACGTCCTCGGGCACCGGCCCCCAGATGTACTCGGACAGGTTCATCGGCTGGCCCTCGAAGACGCCGGCCTGCGGCACGGCCTCGGCGTAGCGCCGCGTGGCGCGGGTGTCGAAGGCGCGCTTGCCCTGGTTCAGCAGCTCGACGTGCTGGCGGACGTCGAGGCGCGCGAACCAGGTCGCGCGGCCCAGCTCGACGCGCCCGCTGCCGCTCAGCAAGCGCGGGGTCATGCCGTGACCGCCCCCGCCCGGATACCCCAACGGCTCGAGGTCCAGCGCCCCGCGACCGGGGCCGGGCCGGTGCGTGACCCGCACGCGGTAGGCGCCCAGGCTGTCGCGCAGCGCCACGCGCTGGGGCGGCAGACCGGCGGCCGCGGGCGCGCGAAAGCGCAGGCCGTCGACCACCGAGCTCACGCGCAGGTGCGACAGCACGTCGGTGTCGCGGTGGCGGGCCGTGTCGGTCACGTCGCAGTGGCGACCGAGGCGCAGCAGGAAGGCGCGGTCGACGTGGCGGCCCCAGGCGTCCTGATCGTCGGCGGGCGGCGGCTGCACGCGGTAGTCGGTCACGCGGCCCATGGCGATGGCCTCGCCCGCCGGCGTGACGGTCATCACGAACAGGTGCAGGTGGCCGTCGGTGCGCAGATCGGCCTGTTGGGCGTCGTCGCCCTCGGCGCCCGCGCCGAGCAGCCCGCCGGGCACGGCCGCGATGGCGTCGCGCGTGTCGAAGGCGTAGGCCAGCGTCTCGCCTGGCGTGAAGCGGCAGGTGAGGATGGGCGAGGGCGCGTCCGCGGGGGGCGCGTCCGGCGCGGGCGAGGCGGCGTGCGGCGCCGCGGCGGCGCCGGTCGGCGCGCGCGGCGGATGGACCTGCGGCTGC
>JAUHXL010000042.1 GCA_030426945.1 bacterium | reverse complement strand
TCACCACGCCGAGGCCCCGACGACGATCCGCGCGGCGGACGGCGTCGTGCCGACCCTCCAGCTCGAGGGGCCGAGCGCGGCGCTGCTGATCGACAACCTGGTCGTCGAGGGCGGCGCGGCGCCGGATCCCGTGACGCTGAAGGCGAACCAGTGCGCCTCGCTGGATCTGCGCGACGCGGAGCTGCGGACGCCCGCCGCGCAGTCGGGCGACGACGGCGCCCCCGCGCCGCGGACGCCCGACACCGCCACCCTGGGCGAGAACGGCTTCGACTTCGGCAACTCGGGCCAGGGCGGCGAGAACCCCGCGTGCCCCGAGGGCACCACCGGGGGCATCGGCGGGACCGGCGGCAACCAGCTCCTCCCGGTGCGCGCCGGCATGACCGGCGAAGGCCCCGCCGGGGGCGAAGGCGGGCGCGGCGCCAACCGGGCGAGCCCCGCGATCGAGGGCGGCCCCGCCCAGGCGCCGGGCACGGCGGGCGCGCAGTGCGCCCAGCCCGTGGCCGTCGTCCGCGTGGATCCGGCCTCGCTGGCCCTGCTGACCACGCGGCCGGCCGAGGCGGGCGCGGGCGGGCCGGGCTCGGGCGGCGGCGGTGGCGGTGGCGGCTACAACGACGGGTCGACCCTGGACAACATCGCGCCGGGCGGTGGGGGCGGCGGGGGCGGCGGCTGCGGCGGCGCCGCGGGGGGCAACGGTACCTCGGGCGGCGCCGCGTTCGGCCTCGTCGCCGTCGGCCCTTGCCCCATCACGTTGACCCGATCCGCGGTCATCGTCGGCCGGGGCGGCGACGGCGGGGACGGCGGCCCGGGCGCGCTCGGCGGCGCGGGTCGCCTCGGCGGGCTCGCCGGGCAGGGCGGCGACATGCCCGCCGCGCCCGGAGGCCGGGGCGAGGACGGCGGCTGCGGCGGAGACGGCTGCGGGGGCAACGGCGGCCACGTCGTGGGTCTGGTGACGCTGGGTGATGTGGTGGTGCAGGTGGACGCGGACAGCCGGATCAGCCTCGGACCGGCGGGCAACGCGGGCGCGGCGCCGGCGCTCAACGCCCAGTGTGATCACGCGGGCCCGGCGGACGATGGGGTGCCTGGTCGGCAGGCCGAGCGCCTGTGCTGCGACGCGATGGGCGGCTGCACCTTCGACGCCTGCCCGGCCCCCTGACGCCGCGGCGGGGCCCGGGAGACGGCCGGGGCGCCCCGACGAGATCTACTGCGCGGCGCCCAGCGCGGCCGGATCCAGCTTCTCGACGTAGCGGCGCACCAGCACCCCCTCCGCCTCGCCCAGCTTGGTGGGCATGACCACCTTCAGGGGGATGCGCTCGTCGTCGGCGGTGATCCACATGATGCCCTTCTTGGCCACCTCGTCGGCCAACGACGCGCTCTTCACGAAGCCGCCGGTGACCAGCCCGGACATCTCGAGCCGGAAGGCCTGCCGCCACCCGGTGGCCTCGGTCCACACCTTCTCGATGCGCGTGACGTGCACCGAGATCAGCCGCTCCTTGGTGTTGGTCCAGGCGTAGAACTGGAACTTCAGGCCCGGCTTCAGGTCGAGCAGCCGCGCGCCGTAGGCGGCGTTGATCGTCTCGTACAGCGGGCGGTCGGGCGTGAAGTTGCGCTCGAGCAGCTCGCCCTTGGCCTTGCGCACCTGCGAGACCAGCTTGGTCCGGTGGTCGAAGGTCGTGTGGTAGTCGAGCACCTTGCCGTTCTCCCGGGCGTAGAAGTCGGCCTTCACCGGCAGGAAGCTCTTCTCGTCCACGAGGACGACGATCTTGTCGTCCACCGGGTAGAACTTGTTGAGGAAGTCGCTGCCCCGGACGAAGCCGGCCAGGGGCAGGACCGTGCGCCCGTTGACCTCGGACCGCTGACCCACGGCCAGCACCACCTCGCCCGCGTCGGCGCCGAACATGCGCACCCGAAAGGCCAGCCGCTCGCCTTCCTGAAGCTGCGCGTCACGGCGCGGCGGCAGCTCGTGCTCGATGGCCTTGCGCTTGGTGGGCCACCGCTGTCGCTTCGGCTTCGCCTTGGGCTTCTTCTTGGCGGCGGCGTCCTGGGTGTCCGCGGCCCAGGCCGCCTCACCGCCGGTCAGCGTCAGGGTCGGCACCGCCACCATCGCCGCCAGTACCATCGCGCGCAGGAACCGGAACATGGTCACCTCCGAGGAAAAAGTCGGCCGGGCGACGGGTCGCCGTCGCGGTGCATTCACGCGCGGGTCAGCCCGCGTCGCGCAGCGCGCCCTGCTCGGCCAGGTGGGCGCGCAGGTAGGCGACGCAGCGCTCGATCGCCGGATCGACCCCCAGCTCGCCCGCCCGCACCGCCTCCTCACACACGCGGCGCAGGTCACCCACCTGGGGGCCGGGGGCCACGCCCAGCTCGCGGATGATGGCCGTGCCCAGGCCCTTCGGCACCATCGGGCGGCGGGCGAGGTCCAGGGCCCGCACCTCGAGGATGCGCGTCTTCAGCCGATGCAAGGTGTACATCGCCTCGCGGCGGCGTCCCGGCCGCTTGCTGGTGACGTCCGCGCGCGACAGGGCGAGCAGATCGTCGAGCAGGGGGCCCATCTCCTGGTCGAAGCGCCGGATGGCGGCGTCGGACCAGCTGCCGTCGAACAGGTTGGCGCGCAGGTGGTGCAGCACCAGCGCCTGCACCCGCTCGGCGAGGGGCGCCGGGAAGCGCAGCCGCGCGGCGATGCCCTCGACCAGGTAGGCGCCCAGCTCGTCGTGCCGGAAGAAGTGCACCTTGCGCCCCGGCGCGTAGCTGCGCGTGTGCGTCTTGCCCACGTCGTGCAGCAGCGCGGCCCAGCGGATGCGCGGCAGCGGCACCGCCTGCATCACGACCTGGCGCGTATGCGCCCAGACGTCCTTGTGGTGGAACCGGCTGCTCTTGTGGAAGTCGATCAGCCCCGCCACCTCGGGCAGCAGGAAGGCCAGAAGCCCCGTGCGCGCGAGCAGCTGCAGGCCGCCCGAGGGGCGACGCCCGACGAGCAGGCGCGTCAGGCCCTCGCGCAGCGCGTCGCGATCAGCGCGCAGCACGTGCCCCGCGTCGGCGGTCAGGATCTCGACCAGCGCCGGATCCAGCCGCACGCCCAGCTCGCTGGCCAGGGCGGGCACGTCGATGAAGAGCGACGGCCGCGCGGCGAAGGCCGCCGGATCGGGCACTTGCACCCGCCCGGCCTGCAGGTCCGCCAGACCGTCGAGGGGATCGAGCAAGCGCCCGTCGGCGAGCCGCGCCATGGCGTCCAGCGGCACGACACGCTCGCGGAGGGCCGGCTCCAGCGGGCCGCCGAGGGGGCGCACCCGCAGGCCCTCGGCCTTCAGGTGACCGGGCAGCGCGGGGTCCGGCTGCAGGGCGGGCCACGCGGCCCGACAGGCTCCGACGTCGGCCTCGACCCACAGGATCGGGGGCTGGTGCAGGGGGGTTCCGCCGTAGGGCAAGCGCGCGGCGGCGCCGACCCAGGCCGGGCGGAGGGCGCGCAGGGGCGCGGGCATCGGGGGCAAACGGAGGATGGCCATCACGGGCGCAGGGTAGCCGAAAGGGAACGGGCGAACAACGCGGCGCGTAGCACCGGTGACGGGCGCGCGTGGGCCGCGCCGCGGGGCCGGTCGCCGCTCAGGCGGCGCCCAGCGAGCGCTCGAGGTAGGCGTCGTAGCGGCGGCGGTAGCGGGGCGCGAGGTACTTGAAGCGGTAGCCGCGCACTCGCTCGCCGGCGTCCCCCTCGCCCTCGTAGCGCAGCTCCCCGAGGGCGCGGATGAGCCCCGCGTCGCCGTCGGGCAGGCGGAACTGCAGCCAGACGTGGCGCGGCGCGCCCCAGCCCCGGCCGGGCGTCCCGCTGAGGCGCAGGCCGTCGAAGCCGAGATCCTCGGTGACGCAGAGGCAGTGCTGCTCCTCGCTGAGGATGTGGTCCACGAACAGCTTCACCGGCACGCGCAACGCTTCTCGACGCTCGTTCATGTGTCCCCCCGTGGTCGGCCCGCTTGGGCTACCACATGTAGGTACATGAACGAGACGGTGCGCGCAACGCAGTTTTCGCCTACATGTGCGACAAAGTCAGTACCGGACGATCAGCACGACCTCGCCGGTGTCGCGGGTGCGCGCGCGGCTCAGATCGGCCTGCAGCGCCGCGAAGCGATCGAAGCGCCCGTTGCCGTCGACGATGGCGGTCAGGGCCAGGCTCAGCTCGAAGGGCTCCTCGCGCTGCCCCGCCGCGATGGCCGGGGCCAGCCGCTCGAAGGCGCGGGTGATCTCGTTGCAGACGGCTTCACAGTGCTCGGGCCCGACGAGGAAGACGAAGTCGTCGTCGCGCTGATGCCCGAGGAAGGCGCGCTCGTCGGCGTGCTCCCGCAGCACGTTGTGCACCAGCTCCGCCACGTGCGCCATCGTGCCGTGGCCCCACATGAAGCCGTAGCGCTCGACCGCGTCGCGCAGGCCCTGGATGTCGATGGCGCAGTAGGCGTAGGCCTCGCGGTCGCGCATCCGGCCGTGGACCTCGCGCTGCAGCTCGCGCGCGCCGGGCAGGACGATCAGCGTGTCGATGCCGCGCCGCCGATCCTCGGCCAGGCGCGTCCGCACCCGCACCAGCAGCGCGCGCGGATCGTCGAGCACCTCGAGCTGCTGCACGGCGGTCAGCGGCCCCACCGCCCCGCCCGCCTCGGCGACGTGGGTGTAGAGGGCCGGCACCTCGCTGCCGGCGTCGCCGCGCACCCGCCCGAGCACCGGCTCCACCCCGTCGAGGCCGACGTCGAGGATCACCAGATCGGGCAGCAACGTCTCGATCCGCTGCAGGGCTTGGGGCGCCGACGCCGCGCTGTAGGGCAGATAGCCGGCGCCGTCCAGGTGCTCCGCGGCCCAGGCCGCCCACCCCGCGTCGCGATCGACCACCAGCACGCGCATGCGCCGCCGCTGCCGCTGCCGGGCCAGCACCACGTTGAGCATGCTGGCCAGCACGATGGGATCCGGCGGCACCTCGATCACCAGATCCACCGCGGGCGGCGCCGGGCTGCCGGTGGGCAGCATGCCGACGACGGGCAGGTCGTTGTGGCTGGCCAGCTCGGCGAGCACCGCCGGATCCGGGTGGCCCTCCACGTCGAGGTAGACCGCCAGCGCCGGCGCGTGCCCCAGCACCTCGCGCTGCACCTTCGCCCCGTCCGGTCGGACGACGCGCACCGCGAAGTCCATGGCCAGCAACAGGGCCTTGAGCGCCAACCCCTCGGGCTCGTCCGGGCAGACCACCAACAGGGGCTGGCCGTCCGTCTTGGCCGGCCCGGACGGCGACTCACCGAGCGACTCGCGCTCCAGCCCCGGCACCGGCGCGGAGGGCAGGCTGAACACGAACGTGGTCCCCTCGCCCCGCCCGCTCTCGACCCAGATCTCGCCGCCGTGCCCCTGGATGATGTTGCGGCAGATCGACAGGCCGAGGCCGGTGCCGCCGATCGAGCGGCGGTCGTGCAGCGCCGCCTGCTCGTACTTGTCGAAGATGCGGTCGAGATCGCGGTCGTCGATCTCCTCCCCGGTGTTGTGCACCGCGACGAGGTACAGCTCCGGCGCGGTGAAGGTGTTGAAGACCGAGACCCGCACCTGGCCGTCGGCCGGGGTGAACTTGAAAGCGTTCGACAGCAGGTTGTTCATCACCTGCCCCAGGCGATCCGGATCCGCCTGGCAGTACAGCCCCTCGAGCAGGCACTCGAAGCGCAGATCCACGCCCTTCTCGATGGCGACCGGCTCGAAGCGCCGCACCGAGTCGCCGACCACCTGCTCGAGGTTCACCGGCGTCAGCGCGAGGGGCATCTTGCCCTTCTCGAACTTCGCGAGATCCAGCAGGTCGTTGAGGATGTGGTTGATCTTGACGCACGAGTCCTTCGCCATGTCGACGTACTCGCGCTGCCGGGCGTTGAGCTCGCCGAGCACCTGCTTGGACAGCAGATCCATGACGCCGCCGATGCTGGTCAGCGGGCTGCGCAGCTCGTGTCCGATGATGTGCACGAACTCCTCGCGGCGGTTCTCGGCCTGCTTCTGCTCGGTCACGTCGCGCATGACGGTGAGGATGCCCACCGACGACCCCGAGTGATCGCGCACGTGGGAGAACAGCACCTGGAACCAGGCCTCGCCGAGGCGGATCTCGCGCCAGGCGATCTTGGTGTCCCCCACCCCGAGCTGGCGCAGCACGTCGAGGCTGGCGAGGCCCATGGCCGAGACGACCACGCTGAAGTCGGGGCGGTCGAACTCCTGGATGCCCAGCATGCGGCGGGCGGCCGGGTTCATCAGCGTGACGGCGCCCTCCTCGTCGGTCAGGACGACCCCCTCGGTCATCGTCTCGACCATCAGCTCGATGCGCCGGTGCTCGTCGAGCATCTGCGTCACGATGCGGGTCAGGGCGTCCTGCAGCTGATCGCGCCAGATGCCGAAGAGCTGCGACTCGTCCACCTCGAGCTGCCCGGGCTCGCGCACCAGCATCAACACGCCGCGCAGGTCGCGGTTGACGAAGACGGGCATCATCGCGGCGTCGTCGTGCGGCTCCGGGCCGCTCGGCCCCTCGAGGGGCAGGGACTCCGGGGTGTGCGAGAAGACGCCGCGGTGCGGGCGCGGCCGCCCGGACAGCTCCGCATAGCTGGCGGCCGCGTGCTCGCACCAGGCGTGCAGGTCGCCCTGCCCCAGCGGCGTGCTGTCCCCGCGCAGCGCGAAGTGGCCCAGGACGCCGTGGCTGGGCTGGAGGTCGACGACGCCGACCGCCGCGCGGCAGTGGAGGCGCTGGGCCAGGCTCTGCACCACCAACCGCAGCGCGACCGCCGGATCCTTGACGTTCACCAAGGTGCGCAGCAGACGGTACTGCCCGGTCAGCGCCTCGTTCTGCGCGCGCAGGCGCTGGGTCAGCCGCTCCCGCTCGCGCTCGAGGCGGCTGGCCTGCACGGCGTTGCGCACGGCCAGCAGCAGATCGTTCTGCCCCTCCGGCGTGAGCAGCGTCTTGTTCTTCTCGAAGTAGTGGTAGACCTGCCCGCTGGCCAGGATCTCGACCAGCTGGGTGTCGTCGGTCTTGCCCGACAGCAGCACGCAGCGCAGGCCCGCGAGCGACGGCATCTCCTTCAGGCGGGCGATGAGCGAGGCGCCCGACATGCGGGGCATCTTCTGGTCGGTGATGAGCGCGTCGAAGGAGTCGCGGTCGTGCTCGAGCCGCTCGAGGGCCTCGGCGCCGGTGTAGGCGTAGATGAGCTGGAACTCGTCGCGCAGGAGGCGCCGAATCTGGATCTGGTCGTCCTCGCTGTCGTCGACGACGAGGACCCGGCCCATCCGCTCCGCCATGCACACCGCCCGCTGTCCGCTGATCGTCTCTCGCGGCCCGGCGTGCCGGCGCGCGATCCCCATCGTACCCGGCGCCGCGGGGCCTCCCGCGGTCTTATGTCGCGCGGGCCTCAGTGTCAACGCTGACGGCCGCGCGGCGAGATCAGCGCACCGCCAGCCCCACCCGGCCGCCGCGTGGATCGCCCTCGGCGTCGAAGGAGGCCCAGATATAGCGCGGGCGACCCAGGACCCGGTCGAGGGACACCCGCCCGAAGGCCCGCGCCTCGAGCGCCGCGTCGCGGTTGTCGCCGAGCACGAAGACCTCGTCGTCGCGCAGGGTGACCGGCGGAGGATCCTCGATCAGCGGCCGCCGCCGAGCGTAGGTCACGACGTAGGCGCGATCGCCGCGCTGCTCGACGTAGCCGTCGAGGGCGGCGAGCCGCGCGGCGTCGTCCGGTCCGAAGCGGGCCACGCGCATCTGCTCGACCGCCGTGCGCTCGAGGGTGCCGCCGTCGATGACCGGGCGCCCGTCGCGCACGTGCACCGTGTTGCCCGCGGTCGCGATGACGCGCCCGACGCCGGGCTGCGGGCGATCGGCCCAGTCCACGACCACCAGCTCGCCCGGCTGCGGCGGGGCGGCGGCGAAGCCCTGGCGGTCGATCAGCAGCCGGTCGCCGGGCAGCAGCCGCGGGAACATCGCGTAGCCGGCGACCTCGACCGAGGCGACCCGCGTCACGCTCAGATACACCAGGGTGCCGCCGACCGGCAGGACCCCCAGCCCGAGGAACACCGCCAGGTAGGTGAGGCCGTGGTTGAGGGGGCGCAGGCGGTAGGTCGCGCCCTCCGCCCGGACGGTGCGCGCGAGGTCGAAGACCAGCACCAGCTGCAGGGCCGTCCACGCCGCCGCCAGGACGACCAGGGGCAGGACGGGCACGAACAGCCAACGCGCCCAGGCCACCGTCAGCGCCACGAAGAGCAGCAGGACCGCCGCCCACACGCTCAGGCCCGCGCGCGCGCGGCCGCAGTAGACGTGCCCCAGGCCAGGCATCAGCGCCGTCAGCAGCAGCGCGATGCTCAGGCGCCGCGGCGACGCCCGAGGCGGTGTTCGGAAGCCCTCCACCCGGCCAGCCTACCTGCCTTGACCGTCTCGGGGCAACGGTGTATCGTGCCGCCGCAGTCGCACAAAGACCTTTTATCTAGATGGGTTACGCGGTCTGACCGGCCGCCGCGCCACCGTTCGAACGAGGGGGTATCCGGCGATGCAGCGCACGCTCCGCCTACTGACTCTGGCGCTCGGCCTGACCACGGGCGTGACGGCCTGCAAGCAGGCCGACACCACGTCCTCGGCGTACTGGGTCGAGCAGCTCGGCACCGAGAACCGGCGCGAGGCCATCCGCAAGCTGGGCGAGATGGAGGCCAAGGACGCGGTGCAGCCGCTGATGGAGGCCTACAAGGACGACCGGCACCGCTACGAGATCATCGCGTCGCTGGCGCAGATCGGCGACAAGGCCGCCGCGCCGACGCTGATCGAGGCCTTGAAGGACAAGGACGAGCCCAAGGCAGGGCAGCTCGCGGCGACGACGCTGCTGGAGTGGGAGGTCGCCGAAGCGGCCGACACCGCGCAGGCGGTGGTGGCGGATGCCGGCACGCCCAAGGAGATCAAGTACGGGGCGCTGCAGATCCTGGCCCAGTACCCCAAGGAGAGCGCCATCCCGGCGCTGATCCCGGTGCTCGAGGCGGATCCCGACATCCAGCCCATCGCCCTCGCCGGGCTGGCCGCCGAGGCGCTCGGCAAGCTGAAGTCGGAGAAGGCCATCCCGGGCCTGGTGCGCTGCCTGTGGCTGGACGACAACCTGGGCCGCAACGCGGTGCCCCAGTGCCGCCTGGCGCTCAACCGCATCGGGCCGGCGGCCATCCCGCTGCTGATCCAGACGCTCGAGCGCAAGAACCGCGTGGTCGAGGCCCGGGCGCGCAAGTTCAAGTTCGAGAAGGGCGGGCTGATCGAAGCGAAGACGGCGGAGCTGCTGGGTGATCTCGACGCCAAGGACGCCGTCGAGCCGCTGCTGGCCGCGCTGGCCAACTTCGAGGAGATGCCGCCCTCGGTGCAGCAGAACCCGGACAAGGCGCGCGCCTTCGTGATGGCCGGCGTGCAGAAGGTGATCTCGATCGCCAACGCGCTGGCCACCATCGGCGACGCACGGGCGGTGGAGCCCCTGCTGAAGATCGCGGGCGACAAGGAGCTGGCGCTCGAGCACAAGCTGGCCGCGGTGCAGCAGCTGGGCTTCCTCGGCAGCCCCGTGGCCATCCCCGGCATGATGAAGCTGCTGGCCGACGAGCCCCACCCGCGCGATCCGGTGAGCAACGGCTTCCGGGTGCAGATCGCGCTGAACACCGCGAACCTGATGGACGGCACCGACGCCAAGGCGCTCGACGCGCTGGCCAAGCAGGTCGAGGACATCAAGAAGACGCTGGCCAAGTGGGACGCAGAGACGAAGGCCGAGCAGGCGAAGGCGCCCGACAACGAGAAGCGGGGCTACGACGGCCTGATCAAGGGCTACGCGGAGTGGACCCAGAACTACGGCGAGGTCGAGGCCAAGATCGCCGCCATCCGTGAGTGCACCGACGACCCGGTCTGCTGGGGCAAGAAGCTGGGCAGCGACACGCCCGCGGTGGCGCTGCTGGCCGGCTACCGTCTGGCCCAGATGAGCGGCGCGGCCGACACCGCCAAGCAGCAGCTGGTGCAGTACGCCGACACCGACGACATGACCCTGCGCAACGTGGTGCTCTTCGGCCTCGACCGCCTGGGCGACGCGTCGCTGCTGCCCAAGCTGGAGGCGGCCCGCGCGAAGGACGAGGCGCGCGCCGCGAAGGACAAGAAGTTCCGCGGCGCGGTCTACACCATCGAGCTGATGATCGCGAAGCTGGGTCACAAGAAGGCCGGCTGACGTCCCGCCCGCCCGGGCGCCGCCACCGGTCGGACGTCCGGGCGAGGAGAATCCATGACCGACCCGGCCCCGGCCGACGACATCGTCATCGAGGTGACGACCGGCGAGCGCGCCGGCACGCGCTGCGCGGCCACGCTGCCCTGCACCGTCGGGCGCGCGGTCGACGCCACCCTGCACCTGCCCGACGCCCACCTGAGCACGAACCACGGCCGCATCGAGCGCGACGGCGACGTCTATCGCTACGTCGACCGGGGCAGCAGCAACGGCTCGGTGCACGTGCGCGACGGCGTGGCCACGCCGCTGCGGGGGGACTGCCTCGACGCGGAGCTGTGGGACGGCGACGAGCTGCACCTGGGCGACGCCGCGGATCCCGTGGTGCTGCGGGTCCACCTCGCGGAGCCCGAGGAGGGCGCGGTGGTGGCCATGCGCCCCATCGCCGAGGTGGAGCGCTTCGCGGATCGCATCACCGCAGAGCCCGGTCGCCTGGGGGTGCTCTACCGGCACGGCGCGGCGCTGGGGGCCAGCACGGATCTGGACACCGTGCTGTCGGTGGCGGCGGAGCTGGTGTTCGAGCTCTTGCCCCAGGCGACGCACCTGGCGGTGGCGCTGAAGGAGCGCGCCGGCCGCTTCCCGGTGGTGTACGCCAGCCGACGGGACGGCGCGCCGACCGACATCCCGGTCAGCCGTACGCTGATCAAGCGGGTGCTGGACGCGCGGGCGGGCGTGCTGCTGACCAACGCGGCCACCGAGATGTCCTCGGCCCGCTCGGTGGTTCAGGCGGGGCTGGCCTCGACGCTGACCGTGCCCCTGTGGACCGGCGCCGACATCCGCGGCGTCCTGCACGTCGACAACCGAGACGCCGCCGGGGTCTTCGCCGCCGACGATCTCGAGGTGCTGACGGTGGCCGCCGGCCACATCTCCTTCGCCGCCGAGAACGCCCGGCTGGTGGCGCGGCTGCGCCTGGCCGAGCAGCGGCTGGAGCGCGAGAACCGCTACCTGAAGGAGCGCGAGCAGGAGGAGAAGTTCCCCGGCATCATCGGGCAGAGCCGCGGCATCGCGCAGGTGCTCGAGGCCGTCAGCAAGGTGCGCGACACCCGCGTGCCGGTGCTGATTCAGGGTGAGACCGGCACCGGCAAGGAGCTCGTCGCGCGCGCGCTGCACCACACCAGCCAGCGCGCCGAGCACCTCTTCGTGGCGCAGAACTGCAGCGCGCTGCCCGAGAACCTGCTCGAGAGCGAGCTCTTCGGCCACACGCGGGGCGCCTTCACCGGCGCGGATCGCGACAAGAAGGGCCTGTTCGAGCTGGCCGACCGGGGCACCATCTTCCTCGACGAGATCGCCGAGATGCCCGTGCAGCTGCAGGCCAAGCTGCTGCGCGTGCTGCAGGAGGGCGAGATCTGGCCGCTGGGCGCGCCGCGTCCCAAGCGGGTGGACGTGCGCGTGGTCAGCGCGACGCATCAGGATCTCGAGTCGATGGTGAAGGCGGGGACGTTCCGCCAGGACCTGTTCTACCGCCTGCACGTGTTCCCCATCCGTCTGCCGCCCCTGCGTGAACGACGCGACGACATCCCGGTGCTGGCGCGGCACTTCCTGAGCCGCTACGGCAAGGAGTTCGGGCGGCCCACCAACGGCTTCACGCCGGAGGCGCTGGCGCGGCTGAAGGCCTACCACTGGCCGGGCAACGTGCGGGAGCTGCAGAACGAGCTGCAGCGGGTGCTGATCCAGCGGATCGAGGGCGATCTGGTGCTGGTGGAGGATCTCTCCCCGCGCATCCTGGGCGAGACCAGCCTGGTCGACGATCCGCGGGTGCCGCGCGGCACCCTCAAGGAGATGATGGACGCCGTCGAGCGGGTGCTGCTCGCGCGCGCCCTTCGCGAGCACGACAACAACAAGACCCGCGCCGCCGAGACGCTGGGCATCACCCGCGAGGGGCTGCACAAGAAGCTCGGCCGCTTCGGCATGAACACGTGATCCCGAGCGCCCTCCGTCCCCGACGCGGCCCGGCTCGCGGCCGGTTCTGGCGGGGAGGCCCTTGAGCCTCGAACCCCTGCTGCAGGCGCTGCGCGGCGCCGACGCCGACGCGCGCATCGACGCCGCGGAGGCGCTCGGCGCGCTGGGTGATCGCAAGGCCGTCTCGCACCTCGTGGCGGCCCTGCGCGACGCCGACGCCGACGTGCGCGCGGCCGCGTGCGAGTCCCTCGGGCTGCTGGGCGACGCGCGGGCGGTGCCCCCCCTGGTCAGCCTGCTGCGCGATCCCGACGACGAGGTGCGCGGCGAGGCCTTCTCGGCGCTGATCGCCATCGGACAGGCCCGCTCGGGCCAGATGCCCGACTTCAGCGGCGAGGATCCGTCGAACCCGAGCATGGCGCTGACGCAGATCGTGTGGCCGGCCGATCTGGAGGCGGTCAAGCTGCTGCACGACGCGCTCGACGACGCCGATCCCGAGGTGCGCATCGGCGCGGCCTACACCTTGGGTCGCCTGGGCGTGATCGGGGCCTTCGAGCGCCTGGCGACGCTGCTGCTGGCGGACGCCGACGCGGACGTGCGGGCGGCCGCCGCCTTCGCGCTGGGTGATCTGGCCGCGCACGGCGAGCGGCGCGCGGTGCCGACGCTGATCGAGGCCTGGGAGGGGCTGGGCGACGCCGACGAGGTCGCGGTGCTGGTGGTGCGGGCGCTGGTCGACATCGGCGACCGGGCGGGCTACACGGTGTTCCGGCGCGGGCTCCGACACCGGGATCCGCGCGTGCGGCAGCTGGCGGCGATGGGCCTCGCGCGGCTGGGGGATCCGGGGGCCGCGCCGTCGCTGGTGCGGGCGCTGGCCGACCCCCACGCCGGCGTCCGCCGCAACGCCGCGCTGGCGCTGGGCCACCTGAACGATCGGATGGCGCTGCGTCCCCTGATCGAGGCGGTGCCGGGCGAGAACCCCGAGGTGCGCGCGGCCATCGCGGACGCGCTGCGGCGCTTCCCGCGCAAGCTGCTGCTCGGCGCGCTGGCCGAGGCGCTGAACGGCCCCGACGCCGCCCTGCGCCGCGCGGCGGCCTACCTGATGGGCCGGGTCGGCGTCGACGAGGGGCTCGAGGGGGCGCTGGCCGACCCGGACGCGACCGTGCGCAAGGCCGCGGCGCTGGCCCTGGGCACCCTGGCGCGGCCCCATCACCGCGCGGCGCTCGAGGGCGCCCTGGCTGATCCCGACTGGCCGGTGCGCGTGGCCGCCGTCGAGGGCCTGCGCCGCCTGGGCGACCCGGCCGCGGCGCGCGCGCTGGAAGCCCTGCGCAACGACCCCCACGACGTGGTACAGAACGCCGTCCGCGTCGCCCTGCGCGCCTTCAGCAACCGAACGCCATGAACCCGACCCCGTCCCGAGCCCTGTACGTCGCCGTCGAAGGCCCGATCGGCGTGGGCAAGACGACCCTCGTCCAGGGCCTCAAGAAGCGGCTGCAGGCGCGCCTGGTGCTCGAGGTGGTCGAGGAGAACCCCTTCCTCGCCCGCTTCTACGAGGATCGCGACCGCTACGCCTTCCAGACGCAGCTCTTCTTCCTGATGAGCCGCTTCCGGCAGCAGCAGGAGCTGCTGCAGGCGGATCTGTTCAGCCCGAGCACCCTGGCCGACTACCACCTGCTGAAGGACCGCATCTTCGCGCGGCTGACCCTGCGCGACGACGAGCTGATGCTCTACGAGCGCGTGTACACGTCGCTCGAGACGCAGATCCTGCAGCCGGACGTGCTGATCTATCTCAACGCCCGCCACGACGTGCTGCTGTCGCGCATCCGCAAGCGGGATCGCCCCTTCGAGCGCGACTTCGACGGGGGCTATCTCGCCGCGCTGAGCGACGCCTACCGCCATCACTTCGCGCATTACGCGGGCGGGGTGCCCCTGCTGGCGCTCGACACGTCGGACATCGACTACGTCACCAGCGAGGAGCCCATCGACCGCATCTACGAAGACGTGCTGCGGCTCGCCGGGCGGTGAGCCGCGGCCGGGACCGCCCCTACTTCCCGGCGGTGAGGCGGGGCAGCCGCCGCTCGATGCCGAAGTCGACCCGCCGCCGCCGGACGTTGACGTCGCGCACCTTGATGCGCAGGCGATCGCCGAGCTGGTAGTAGCCATTCTTGCGCCGACCCACCAGCCGCAGCCCGTCGTCGCTCAGCTCGTAGTAGTCGTCGTCGAGCTGCTCGACGTGGACGAAGCCATCGACCGCGTGGTCGTCGAGCTGCACGAACATGCCGCTGGCGGTCAGCCCGCTGATGGTCCCGTCGAAGACCTCCCCCACCCGCTCGGCGAGGAAGAGGGCCTTGTAGAGCGCCTCGACCGTGCGCTCCGCGTCCACCGCCAACCGCTCCCGTCGGGAGCAGTGGCGCGCCAGCTCGTCGAGCGCCACCGGATCAGGGCCGTCACCGCCGGTCAGCGCCGTCTTGATGTGCCGATGGACGATCAGATCGGGGTAGCGCCGGATGGGGCTCGTGAAGTGCAGGTAGTGCGGCGCGCCGAGGCCGAAGTGGGGGGCGTCCGACGCCTCGTACTCGGCCCGCGCCATCGATCGCAGCAGCAGCACGTTCAACACCGCCGCCTGCGGATGGTCCGAGATGCCGCGCAGGTACTTCGACAGCTGCTTCGCGCTCGGCGCGTTCGCGCCCTTGAGGGGCGCGCCGAAGGCGTCGGCCAGCACGCGGAACCGCGCCAGGCCATCCGGCGAGGGATCGCCGTGGACCCGGAAGATGGTCGGGTGCTCGGCCTCGACGAACTGGCGGGCGATGACCTCGTTGGCCGCCAGCATGGCCTCCTCGACCACCTTGTGCGCCTCGTGGCGCGGGGCGGGCCGGACGTCGTCCACCTTGCCCTCGGCGTCGAGCAGCACGCGGGGCTCGGCGAGGTCGAGCTCGAGGTAGCCGCGGCGCCGCCGGGCCGCGCGCAGCGCGCGGGTGCCGTGCAGCAGCTGCTCCGCCACCGGGCGCAGGGCCTCGAAGGCGGGATCGTCGTCCACCTGGGGGGTGTCCTCGGGCCCGCGGATGCCGAGCAGACGGCCCATGCGCTCGTAGGTGAAGCGCGCGTGGCTGCGGATCACCCCCTCGCACACCTGCGCCTCGCCCAGCGTGCCGTCAGCCTCGATGTCGAACTCGACCACCATCGCGAGGCGGTCCTCGTCCGGGCGCAGGCTGCACAGGTCGCTCGACAGGCGGTGGGGCAACATCGGCAGGACGCGATCGGGCAGGTAGACGCTGGTGCCCCGCGCGCGGGCGTCGGCGTCGAGGGGCGAGCCCGCGCTGACGTAATGCGCGACGTCGGCGATCGCCACCGTGAAGCGCCAGCCCCCGGTGGGCCGCGCCTCGGCATACATGGCGTCGTCGAAGTCGCGCGCGCTCTCGGGATCGCAGGTGAACAGGCGGCGGCCCCGCAGGTCGCGCCGCCGCGCGAGCTCCGCCTCGGGGATGTGGGCCGGGAAGGCCGCGACCTGCGCCTCGGTGGCTTCAGTGAAACCGAGGGGCAGGCCGAGATCGTAGACGATGATGTCCGTCTCGCGCGCCGCCTCGCCCTCGAGGCCAAAGCGCTTGATGATGCGGGCGGACGTACCCTCGCCCCGCCGATCCGGCCAGGTGACGAAGGTCGCCGCCACCAGATCGCCGTCGTCGGCCTCGAGGCCCTCCGGATCGACGGTGACGTGGTCCGGCAGGCGGTCGTCCTGCGGGTGCAGCACCGGCGCGCCGCGACGGCCGTGCCGGCAGGTGGCGACGAAGGTGTGCGTGCCCCGCTCGACGACGTCGGTGATGACCCCCGAGCTGCGGCCTCGGCCGTCGGACTGCAGACGCAGCCGGACGCGGTCGCGGTGCATGGCCGGGCCGACGTCGCGGGCGTCCACGTACACGTCGTCCACGAGGCCCTCCACCGCCACGAAGCCGAAGCCCCGCCCGGTGAGCGTCAAGGTGCCGACCAGCTCCCCCGAGGGGGCCGGCCGGCCATAGCGCCGGCCGCGGTGGCGGTCGAGCGCGCCCCGCTCGACGAGGGCGTCCACGCGATCCCGCAGCACGTCGCGATCAGCGCGGGGCAGGCCGAGCTGCCGCAGCAGGTCGCGCAGGTGCAGCGTGCCGGGCGGTGAGGGAAAGCTGGCGAGGATGTCGTCGTCGGAGGCCTTCAAGGTTCGCCTTCGCGGGGGGCAGCGGTGTTGCGGGGACTGTACGGCGTCCACCCACGGCGCTCAAGGCTCGCCGCCGGTTCGATGCGCCGGATCCACCCGCGACCCGCCGACGAGGTTCTCCCGCGCCCGCGTCCGGTATAGACTGCCGACCGAGCGCTTGCGTGCGCGAGGCCACGGGACGGGGATGAAGGCGAAGTTCGGCCGGTACGTGTTCCTCCGCAAGATCGCCGTGGGCGGCATGGCGGAGATCTTCCTCGCCCGCCGCCTCAGCTTCGGCGGCTTCGCCAAGTTCGTGGTCATCAAGCGGCTGCTGCCCGAGCACCGCGGCCGCCGCGCCTACGAGAACCTGTTCTTGACCGAGGCCCGCACCGCCGCCGTGCTGAACCACCCGAACGTGGTCAGCCTGCACGACCTCGGCAAGCTCGACGACGCCTACTTCATGGCCATGGAGTACGTACACGGGGTGTCCGGCGCGCAGCTGATGGCGGACGCGGCGCGGGCGCGCAAGCCCCTGCCCCTCGGCGTGGCGCTGCGCATCGTGGGATCGGTGGCCGACGCGCTGCACTACTGCTTCCAGACGCCGGACCTCGACGGTCGGCCCCTGCGCATCCTCCACCACGACGTCACCCCCCACAACGTGCAGATCAGCTACGACGGCGACGTGAAGCTGCTCGACTTCGGCGTGGCCACGCGCATGGACGAGCCCGCGCCCGGTGGGCGCCGGGGCAAGTTCGCCTACATGTCGCCGGAGGCGATGGCGCGCGCCAAGGATCTCGACCAGCGCAGCGACGTGTATTCGCTGGGGGTGGTGCTCTTCGAGCTCAGCCTGGGGCGACGGCTGTTCAAGGGCGCGGACACCGACGACACCAAGAAGAAGGCCCGCGCGGGCCTGGTGACGCGACCGACGGAGATCGACGGCTACTACCCGCAGAGCCTGGAAGAGGTCGTGGTGCGCGCCCTGCACCGCGAGCGGGATCAGCGCTACCCCTCGGCCCGCGCCTTCGGCGACGCGCTGTGGGGCGTGGCCCGCAAGCTGGGCGTGGACACGAGCACCGAGGCGTTGGTGCGCTTCCTGCGCGATCTGTACGGCGACGCGATCGCCGAGCGGCGGGCCGAGCTGTGGCGGCTGGCGCAGGCCTCGGATCCGCGGCCGAAGGGCACGCCGGCGCCCCTGGGCACGCCGGCGCCGGGGGCGACGATCCAGCCGCCGGCCGAGTCGATCGAGGCGCCCCTCGACGAGGCGGGCGCGGCGCCGGGCCGACCGGAGGCGACGCCGTCCCCGGTGCCCGAGATCGACGAGGCGGCCGCCGCGGCGCAGGACGCGGTCAGCCTCGACCCGGCCGACGCGCCGCCGGTCAGCGCGCCCGAGGCGGAGGCGGCGGAGCGCCAGCAGACGCCCTCGCCGCTGCCCGAGGTGGAGACGGGCGCCACCGCGCCCGGCGAGGCGCTGCCCGCGGGCTTCGAGGCCTCGGCCCCGCCCGAGGAGCTGCCGCCCAACGCCGACGGCGCCGACGAGGACTGGGACAAGGGCGTCGACACCGCCGCGGTCTCCGGCGACGCCGCGCGACCGAGCGAGGCGGCCGCCACGCCGGACGACGGCGGCGACGCCGCGCCCGGCCCCGCGACCCCGCAGCCGCCCGCCGCGGCCACGGCAGCGCCGTCGCGGAGCGGGCTGTGGCTGGTGCTCGCGCTCGTGGGGCTCCTCGCCGCCTTCTTCGCCGGCCGGCTGGTGGGCGGTGGTCCCGACGGCTACTCGCTGACCGTGCGCAGCGATCCGAGCGGCGTCCGGGTGTACGACGGGGAGACGCTGCTCGGCATGACCCCGGTGGATCGGGCGCCGGCCGAGGCGGGGCAGCGCTTCGAGCTGCGGATCGAGCACCAGGGCTTCGCGCCCTGGCGTCAGACGGTCGAGGTCACCGCCGACGCACCCCACCCCACCGTCAACGTCCACCTGTCGCCCGCCGGCGGCCGCTGACCGGCGCCGCTCGGGTCAGAGCCTCCGCTCGATCTTCGCCTCGGCGCGCAGCGCGTCGACGAAGGCCTCGATATCGGCGTCGCGCACCGGCTTGTCGGCCAGCTCGGCGGCCAGCTCGGCGCGCACCGCCTCGAGATCGGTCGCGACCTCGGCGTCCAGCCGGACGAGGTGGATGCCCTTGGGCGACGCCACCAGCCGGACCTCCCCCACCTTCATCTCGGCCAGCGCCGCGTCCACGTCCGGACCCAACGTGCCCGGGCGGTGGCGCCCCAGCCGACCGCCCGCGCGCCGGCTGAGCTCGTCCTCGGAGTGCGCCTTCGCCAGCGCGCCGAAGTCCGCGTCCGGCCGCCGGGCTTCGGCCAGCAGCTGCTCGGCCTTCGCGCGCGCCCGCGCCTCCAGCCCGTCGGCCAGCCGCCGCGCCTTGACCTTGGCGTAGGTGGTCCCGACGAGGATGTGGCTGACCAGCTTGCGATCCTCGTTGGGCAGGAACTCCCGGTTGTCGAGGCGCACCAGCACGTAGCCGTCGCCCACGTCGAGGGGCTGCGACACCGTGTTCAGGGGCAGGCTCTCGAGCACGGCGTCGACCTCGGGCCCCAGGCGACCGGGCGCGAAGCTGCCCAGATCCCCGCCCCGCGGCGCGGTCACCGGATCGTCCGACTCGGCCTTGGCCACCTGCGCGAAGTCCGCGCCGCCCTCGAGGCGGGCGCGCAGGGCCTTCGCCTCGGCCTGGGCGGCGGCGCGCCGGGCGTCCTCGTCGCGCGCATCGTCCGGGCCGTTCGCGCGCGCCGAGATCAGGATGTACGCCCCGCTGAAGCGCGCCCCCTTCTGCACGCCGTCCACGCGCGCGATGTGGAAGCCCTTGCGGCTCTCGATCACCGGCGACACCTGCCCCACCCCCAGCCGCGCGACCGCGTCGTCGAAGGCGCGCCCGAAGCGCCCCGCCCAGCCGACCCCCAGCGAGGCCCCGCGCCGCTTCGACCAGTCGTCCGAGTGGGCCTCCGCCAGCGTCGCCAGATCAGCCCCAGCCGCCAGCTCCTTGCGCAGCCGCTCGGCCTCGGCCTTCGCTTCGGCCTGCACCGTCTCCCGCTCGGCGTCGAACTGCTCGCGGGTATAGAAGCGGCTGGTGGCGACGTGCGTGCTGATCAGCAGGTGGCTGATCTTGCGATCCACCCCGCCGGGGCCGTAGCGCAGCTCGAACAGCGCCCGCAGGCGATCGCCGCCCGCCTCCGCGCGCAGCGTGCGCTCGGCCAGCAGGCGGGCGCGCGCCTCGGATCGCCGGCTGCGCTTCCACGCCGTCGGAGAGAGGCCGTAGCGCTCGAGCTGCGCCGCGAAGGCGGCCTCGTTGCCGGCGAACCGGCTCTGCACCATGGCCACCCGCTGCGCCTCGACCGCGGCGTCCACCTCGGCCTCGGTCACCTGCACGCCGGCCTTCGTGGCCGCGCGCTCGATCAGGCGCTGCTCGACGTAGCGGTCGAAGAAGGCGTCGCCCTGCGCCACGAGCAACGCGTCGAGGTAGTCCGCGCGGGCGATGGGCTGACCGTCGATCACGCCCACGGGCGACGCGGTTGGGGCCGACTTCCCGTCACCCTCCCCGCCGCCGCAGCCCACCACCCACGCCAACCCGAGACCGACCACCCAAACCCCGCGCATGCGCGCCTCCCCGCCGTCGAAGACCAGGATGGTGGGGGGGTGGCGCGCGAGTGTCAACGCGGGCGAAAAAACGGTTTGACACCCCCCACCGCTTCGCTTAGAGTCCCGCTCGCTTCGCCGGGCTTCGCGGTTCGACGAGGTGACCTTGGGGTTCATCCTCTGGGGCAGTAGCTCAGCTGGGAGAGCACTTGACTGGCAGTCAAGAGGTCAGGGGTTCGATCCCCCTCTGCTCCACCAAAGCCGGCCTTTGTGCCGGCTTTTTTTATTTTGGGCGTCGCGCCGTCCCCCGCGGGGGTCGCCGGGGCGGCGCGCCGGCCCGACGCTCATCGTCCTGATGCAGGTCCTCCTCGTCCACGGCTTCCTGGCTCCGCGCGCGCTGTTCTGGCCGTTGGCCGGGCGGCTGCGTCGGCTGGGGCATCGAACCGACGTCTTCGTCTATCCTTCGCACCGTGAGGATCTCGACACCCACGCCGAGGCGCTCGCTGCGCGGGTGCGCGAGGCCGAGGGGCCCACGGCCGTCGTGGCGCACTCCCTCGGGGGCCTCGTGCTGCACCGGGCGGTCGCGCTCGACCCCACGCTCCCGCTCAGCCGGCGCGTCTTCATCGCCACCCCGCACCGGGGCTGCCGCGTCGGGCGCCGGGCGCGACGCTCGGCGCTCGCGCGCCTGCTGCCCGCGACCGGCAAGGTCACGGCCTACGGCTGCGAGCCGGCACCTCACGCGGCGCCCGTGGGCGTCGTGATCGGCACCCGCGACCTGCTGGTTCGCCCGGACGAGGCGGACCTACCGGGGGCCACCGCGCGCCTCACGCTGCCCTTCGGCCACAACGAGCTGCTGGTGCGACCGCAGCTGGCCCACGCCATGGCCCGCTTCCTCCGGACCGGCGCCACCTTCGATCTCGACGACGCCCTGGCGACGAGCCTCCGAGGCGACTGAACCGCGACCCCACGGCCGACGGCCAAGGATCAACACCATGAGACGCATCGCTCTGCACCTCGCCCTGGGACTCGGCCTCTTCGGCGCCGGCTGCGACGACGGCGGCGGCGGCGGTGGAGGCGGAGGCGGCTTCGACTTCGGGCCCGGCGCCGGCGGCCAGCCCGGCGCCGGCGGCCAGCCCGGCGCCGGCGGCCAGCCCGGCGCCGGCGGCCAGCCCGGCATGGGCGGCCAGCCCGGCATGGGCGGCCAGCCCGGCGCCGGCGGCGAGCCCGGCATGGGCGGCGGCGGCGGGGCGCCCCTGCCCGAGTGCACGCCCCTCGCGCCCCTGCCCGACGGCGCGGCCTGCGCCCTCGAGCCCGGCGGTGACGCGCGGCTGTTCCGCGGGCGCGTGCTCACGCCCGAGGGCGCCCTCGACGGCGGCGAGGTGCTCGTCGACGCCGCGGGCGTCATCGCGTGCGTCGCCTGCAGCTGCGCCGATCACCCGGCCGCCGCGAACGCGACCACCATCACGTGCCCGGAGGGCGTCATCTCGCCCGGGCTGATCAACGCCCACGACCACCTCACCTACACCTTCAACGCCCCCGGCGACTGGGGCGACGAGCGCTTCGAGCATCGCAACGACTGGCGCCTCGGCGCGCGGGGCCACACCGAGATCGAGTACGAGGGGCGCGCGAGCGACGAGCAGATGATCTGGGGCGAGCTGCGCCAGGTGCTCGGCGGCACGACCTCCTTGTCGGGCGCCGGCTCGGTCGAGGGCTTCCTGCGCAACCTGGATCGGGGCGCGGATCTCGAGGGGCTGCCGGTGGAGTCGGTGCGGCTGGACGTGTTCCCGCTCGGCAGCAGCGGCTTCCGGACGCGCGACTGCAGCTACAGCGATCTGCCCGACGAGGGCGTGCTGGGCGCCAACGCCTGGTCACCGCACGTGGCCGAGGGCATCGACCCCGAGGCGCGCAACGAGTTCCTGTGCCTCAGCAGCGAGGAGCGGGGCGGCGTCGACGTGACCGAGGCGAACGGCGCGTTCATCCACGGCATCCCGCTGCAGGCCATCGACGGGGCCGAGCTGGCCGCCAACGGCACCGCGGTGGTCTGGTCGCCGCGCACCAACATCGCGCTCTACGGGCACACCGCGCCGGTGACGATGCTGGCGGCGCAGGGGGTACGCATCGCGCTGGGCACGGACTGGACGCTCAGCGGCAGCGTGAACCTGCTGCGCGAGCTGCACTGCGCCAGCGAGCTGAACGCGCTGTACGGCGGCTACTTCTCCAACCGCGACCTCTGGGCCATGGCCACCTACCAGTCGGCGGCGGCGATGGGCGTGGACGCGGCCACGGGCAGCCTGCGCCCGGGCCTCGCGGGCGACGTCGCGCTGTTCGACGGGCGCGGCGTCGACGATCCCTACGGCGCCGTGGTCGGCGCCAATCCGGGTGACGTCATGCTGGTGCAGCGGGGCGAGGACGTCCTCTTCGGCGACGCCAGCCTGGTCGAGGGGTTGGCCCCCGGCTGCGAGCAGATGGGCGACGTCTGCGGCGTCTCGAAGCGCGTCTGCGCCCAGCGCGAGACCGGCCGCACCTTCGACGCGCTCGAGGCGGCCAACGCCGGCAGCTACGGGCTGTTCTTCTGCGATCCGCCGCCCGACGAACCCACCTGCGTGCCCTGGCGCCAGGGCGACTTCGACGGCGTGCCCACGGCGGCCGACGCCGACGGCGACGGCGTGCCCGACGCCATGGACAACTGCCCCACCGTCTTCAACCCCGTGCGGCCGGTGGACGGCGACACGCAGGCCGATCACGACGCCGACGGCGACGGCGACGCCTGCGATCCCTGCCCCATCGACCCGAACACCGCCGACTGCCGCCCGCCCGATCCGAACGACGGCGACGGCGACGGCGTGGCCGACCACCGCGACGTGTGCCCTGGCCTCTTCGATCCCGACCAGGCCGACCGCGACGGCGACGGCCACGGGGACGGCTGCGACGCGTGCCCCGACGACCCCAACCCCGGCACGGCCCCCTGCCCCGGCACCATCTACGGCGTCAAGCAGGGCCAGTTCGGCGTCGGGCAGCGCGTGCAGCTCAGCGGCGTGGTGACGGCGCTGCCCCCGGGCGAGGGCGGCCGCAGCTTCTTCCTGCAAGTGTCCGAGGCCGACCAGGACGCGATGTTGGGCGCCGATTTCAGCGGCGTCTTCGCGTTCGTGCCCAGCGGCAACCCCAGCGGCGTGCCCGCGCTCGAGCCTGGCCAGCTGATCAGCCTGCAGGCCCAGGTGCAGGACTTCTTCGGCCAGACCCAGCTGTCGTTCGTGGACGCCGTCGAGGTGCTCGCGCCGGACGAGGGCGTGCCCACGCCCGCGCCCGGGACGCCGGCCGAGCTGACCGGCGCACGCGCCGAGGCCCTCGAGGCCGTGCTGGTGGTGACCGAGGGCGAGGTGACCGCGCTGAACCCCGCGCCGGGCCCAGGCGGCGTCGAGGAGCCCTCGTTCGTGCTCGACGGCGCCCTCGAGGTGCGCAGCTTCCTGCACGGCATCGATCCCCTGCCCTTCGTCGGCGACCGGGTGCGGGTGACCGGCGTGCTGCGGCTGGCCAACCAGAAGTCGAAGCTGGAGCCCCGCGGCGCAGCCGACATCGAGATCCTCGGCGCCGTGCCCCCTTCACTGGCGCGCCTGTCGCCGGCGCAGGCCTTCGCGCCGGTGGCGGCGCAGGCCGGCCCCACGGCGCCGCCGCTGACCGTGCACCTCGACCGCGACGCCGGGGCGGGCGGCGTGATGGTCACGCTGTCGAGCGGCGACGAGGCCGCCCTGACCGTGCCCGCGATGGTCGTCGTGCCCGCCGGCGCCGACTCGGTCTCGGTGCCCGTGCGCGGCCTGCAGGCCGGCGCCGCGCCGATCACCGTCACCGCCGAGCTCGACGGCGTCGAGCGCACCACCGAGGTGGTCGTCTACGACCCCGCGGCGGCCCGCCGGGTGGTCGGCCTCGGCCCCGCCGACCTGACCGTGCTCAGCGGGCAGACCGCCGAGGTGATGGTCACGTTGGACGCGCCCGCGGGCCCCGGCGGCGCCGAGGTGATGCTGAGCAGCGATCCGGACGGCGCGCTGGATCACGCCGCCACGGTCGAGGTGCCCGAGGGCAGCCGCACCGCCGTCGTGCAGGTCGAGGCCGTCGCGATGCAGGGCGAGGTGACGCTGACCGCCACGCTCGGCGGCGCGGTCGACCTGACGATCACCATCGTCGACCGGCCGCCCCTCGGGCTGGTGTTGTCCGAGGTGCTGTACGACACCGCCGGCGACGACAACGGCAAGGAGTGGGTCGAGATCTTCAACGGCACCGGCGTCGAGATCGATCTCGCGGGCTACAGCCTGGGCTCGGGCGGCGGCGACTGGACCGTGACCCGCCTGCAGCTCGCCGGCACCGTCCCGCCCGGCGGCTGCGTCGTGGTCGGCGGCCCCATGTCGGCCGCCGACAACGCCAGCCCCGACTTCGATCAAGCGGTCGACTTCCAGCCCGACCTGCAGAACAGCGGCGACGACGCCGACGGCGTGGCCCTGTTCGACGTGCCCGCCGCCATGGTGCGCGCCGACACGGTCCCAGTGGACGTCGTGCTGTACGGC
Source organism: bacterium (assembly GCA_030426945.1). GTDB lineage: Bacteria > Myxococcota_A > Bradymonadia > UBA7976 > UBA1532 > JACKDN01. Next base: position 620 of record JAUHXL010000042.1, on the reverse strand, counting down.
GAGACCAACGGCAACGGTCTCATCGGCCCCGACGGCATGCCCGCCCCGGTCGACGCCAGCGACGCCCCCTCGGGCCAGTCGGTGGAGCGCAGCGCCGCCGGCTGGGCCGTGCAGCCCTCGCCGACGCCGGGGATCTGCAACCTCTGATCCCGAGCACCGGCCTCCCGTGCCCGTGCCCGTGCCCGTGCCCGAAGGCGCGAAGCGCCGCCGCGCGAAGCGCGCCCCCCGCGCGAAGCGCGCCTTGCCCTTACCCTCGCCCTGCCGCGCGCAGCGCGCCTTGACCTTGACCTTGACCTTGACCTTGACCTTGACCCTCCGGCCCGCGCCGGCCCGCGGCGGCCCGCTCACCTGCACCCGCCGGCCAGCATCCGAACACCGATCGGGCACGGGCACGGGCACGGGCACGGGCACGGGCACGTTTCGGGCGTCGTGCCGCCGCTCGAAGCCGGTGGAGGCGTGACCGCGGGGTCCCGGTTGGCTGGTGGGTGACCGCGCGCGGTGGCGTACTCGAGCCGGGGGCTCGGAAGGTCAGGGATAGGGCGGTCGCCCGGGCGCCGTGCTATCCGCGCGTGGGGTTCGGGAGGGAAAGGTCAAGGTCAAGGTCAAGGTCAAGGGTGCCC